>CAJKQZ010000041.1 GCA_905202115.1 uncultured Prevotellaceae bacterium
AACCCAAGACCCCAACATTAAAAGTGTTGTGCTCTACCAGCTGAGCTAGCGGATCTACCTGTTTTGCGGTGCAAAAGTATGGGTTTTGATTGAAACGACAAAACAAAACCCGCAAAAAATGCACTCAGGCATTCATTTTATTGTTTTCAGGCGGATCGTGAACCACATAACAGCGGTAATACGAAATGATAAGCTGTGTTGCCGGCAGAGCTATAATCAATCCTATTATTCCGAGCACATATCCCCACACGGTAAGCGACAGAAGTACCACGGCAGGGCGCAGTCCCATGATTTTCCTCATTATGTTCGGCGTTACTATCGAGTCTTGTATTATCTGCACTATTATATATACCACTATCACGCCGAGCATAAGCATCCAGAAGTTTCTTCCTGTATCGATAGCGCACAGCGTGGCGAGTATCAGGGCCGGCACGAAGCCTATAAGTTGCACGTAAGGAATGAAGCTTATCAGTCCGATGAACACTCCGAGCCCCACCGGCATGGGAAAGTCGATTATTATGAATCCTATCGAAAACATCACGCAGTTCGAAAGCGCAACCAACGCCTGCCCTCTGAAATATCCGCTCATCCCTCGGTCGATGTCGCCGACAACCTTCTTTGCTATCTCGCGGTGGTTTTTCGGAACGAAACGAATCCAGCTTTTCTTGACGAGGTCGTAATCGTAGAGCAGGAACACGAGATAGAGCAATGCTATAAGAGATGAAAGCACGCTTATCACGATGTTTGCGGTAGAGAGCAGCACTGTCCACACCTTAGGCAGCGTATTTCTGAGCGCCGAGGCAATATCTTTTTCGTTCAGCACCCGTTCGAGCCTTATCTTATCCGAATTTTCCTGCAGAAAGCGCTGTATTCCGCGCGGCAGGCTGTCGGCGTTCAGACTTCCGGCAAGATAAGCCGTAGCCACATTCTTAAGATGCACAAGCTCGTCTACAACTGCCGGCACAGCCATACAGAGAAGAAATCCTATTATTCCGAACACCAGCCCGAGCGTAACGAAAATGCTGAGCAGACGGAAACGCAGATGACACTTATACTGAAAAAAGCTAACCACCGGATACAAAATATAAGCCAGGGCCCATGCCACGAAAAAAGGGATAAGCACAGCGCTCAGATAGTCTATGGCAAAGCAAAGCGCCACTATCGAAAGAACGAATATCAAGCCTCTGATGAAGCGGTCGAAGTTTATTTCCTTACTGAACATAACGGCCAAAGTATTTACGGCAAAAATAACATTAGTTTTTTAAAGCTGCGCCCGACGGCATGTTTTGTTTGCATTCAAGCAGAACATGCCGTTGAAATCATGCTTTATTGCATACAATTTTATTGTAACAGAAAAAACGGAATGATTTGCAGAAAAATCGATACCGTGTACCGGGAATCTGAGACGATTCCGGTTTTACAGTCCGGCCTATCGCGACAGATATAAACGTACGCGCCACGCGTGCAGCCAAAACAGACAAAAACGGACAGTCTCCAAGCAATTGATAATCAGCGGGTGCGCACACAGCAAAAATTATCTCTGAGATATTTTAAAATATGTCTGAGATAATTTGAAATATCTCAGACATATTTTCAATTTGCTGCGGGAGATTTTTTACGTGTAAGAAAAAAATATTTTTTTCGAAAAATAATTTTCCGTACTCCCGCCGAACATCTGCCGCCAAGAAAGCGGAACGTCTGCGTATCCGGCTGAATACGATAAATTTGTTCGGAACAACATTGTCTTGAATGTTTTAATGTATATCTTTGCAGTATGGGAGTGCTGTATATAGTGCCCACGCCTGTGGGAAATCTGGAAGACATCACCGCGCGTGCTCTCAGGGTGCTGCGCGAAGCCGACCTCATACTTGCCGAAGATACGCGCACCTCGGGAATACTGCTCAAACATTTCGGCATAAGCAACAAGCTGTGCGCCCACCACAAATTCAACGAGCACCAGACGGCAGCAGCTTTCGCCTCGCGCATGGCCGGCGGAGAAAACATGGCTCTGATAAGCGATGCTGGCACTCCGGCAATAAGCGACCCTGGTTTCATGCTCGTACGCGAGTGCGCCCGACGCGGAGTAACGGTTGAATGCCTGCCGGGAGCCACGGCATTCGTCCCCGCTATCGTCAACTCGGGAATACCATGCGAACGTTTCGCATTCGAAGGCTTCCTGCCGGCAAAAAAAGGCCGCGCAACACACCTTGCGGCCCTGGCCGGCGAAGAGCGCACAATGGTATTCTACGAATCTCCCTACCGCATGGTAAAGACGCTGGAGCAATTCGCCCAGACATTCGGCGGCGAACGCAACGCCTCGGTATCGCGCGAAATCTCAAAGCTGCACGAAGAGACCGTAAGAGGAACTATCGACGAAATACTCGCCCATTTCAAAGAAAACGAACCGCGAGGCGAATTTGTCATCGTGGTCGAAGGCCTCAGCAAAAAACGAAAAAACAAAGAACCATAATTATATATTCTTATGAAAAAGATAATTATCGCATTAATGGCAGCAGGAATCATCACATCCTGCAACGACAAGGCCAACACCAAACAGGCCGTGTCGGACAACACGGTAGACTCACTCATAGGAGTAATAAGCCAGAAAGACAATGAGCTCAACGACATAATGAGCACATTCAACGAAATCCAAGACGGTTTCCGTCAGATAAACGAAGCCGAAGGACGCGTGAACATGGAACGCGGCAATAACGAGAAAGCAGCAAAGGACGACATTCTCGAAAGCATCACTTTCATACGCCGCACTATGGAAGCCAACAAAGAACGTATAGCCAAACTGAAACAGCAACTCAAAACAAGTTCTTTCAACGCCGAAAAATTACAGGGAACTATCGACAATCTAAATTCGGAACTCGAAAAGAGAGCGGAGCAAATAGCCAAACTGCAAAAAGAGCTCGAAGCACGCGATATACACATAGCCGAGCAAGACAAGCAGATAACCGACCTTAACACCGACGTCAACACCCTGGCCAGCGAAAACGAAACGAAAGCACGCACCGTGGAACGCCAGGATAAGCAGCTTAACACCGCATGGTACGTATTCGGCACAAAAAAGGAACTGAAAGAACAGCGCATACTCATGAGCGGCGACGTTCTTAAAAGCGGAAACTTCAACAAAGACTACTTCACGAAAATCGACATACGGGTAGACAAGGTTATAAAACTGTACTCAAAAAGCGCAAAACTGCTTACCTCCCACCCCGCAGGCTCATACGCCCTCGAAAAAGACTCGCAAGGAATGTATTCGCTGCGGATAACCGATCCGAACACATTCTGGAGCGTAAGCAAATACCTTGTAGTAGTAGTAAAATAAAACAAAACCCGCGACAAAAAACACCCGAGCAGCAGAAAGCTAAGACAAAAAATTATCCTGAGCTGCATTTACGGCCTGCAATGCCGGTAAATACCACGAACAAAGGAGCGGGAACATTCCCGCCCTTGTTCAGATAAAGGCATACCGACAAACGAAGCTGCAAACAAAAGATAAAAACCATACATGAGCGACATTATAATTATTGCAATACTTCTATTATTCAATGCATTCTTCTCCCTATCCGAAGTAGCACTCATATCGGCACGTAAAAGCCAGATGAACACGCAGGCCAAAAAGGGAAGCCGCTCTGCCGCAGCCGCATTAAAACTAATGAACGACCCCGACTGTTTCTTGTCGACCGCACAGGTGGGAATAACCATTGTAGCCATTCTTACAGGTATTTTCTCGGGAAACAAATTCGCCGGAATTTTCACAGAAAAACTCATTAGCCTCGGACTGGCAGAAGAATACGCATTCATAACCGCACAAACAATAATCGTGGCCGTTGTGACCTACCTGTCCTGCGAGCTGGGAGAACTCCTGCCCAAACGCATAGGGCTCGACTGCGCCGAATCGATGGCAAAGTTAACCGCACCGCTCATGCTGTTCTTCTCAAAGCTCGCAATGCCGCTCGTATGGCTGCTGTCAAAGAATACCGAAATCATAATGAGCTTCCTACAACTTAAAAAAGAAGAAAGAAGCGTTACCGAAGAAGAAATAAAATCCATAATACAGGAAGGCACCGACGCAGGCGAAGTGCAGGAAGTGGAACAAGACATCATGGAACGCGCGCTGGCCCTGGGAGACCAGACAGTGGAGCAGCTTATGACACACCGCGGTGACATAGTGTTTCTCAACGTAAACATGAGCGCCGAAGAAATAGAAAAAATCATAACGGAAGATACATATGCGGCCTATCCCGTGACAGACGACGACCCCGACGAAGTAATCGGAATAGTAACCGTAAAAGACATGATACCCCACATCTGGAAGAAAAATTTCTCTTTGCGGCATATTCTCCAGAAACCATTGTACTTTCCTGAAAACATGACTGTCTACAAAGCACTTGAGGGACTGAAAAGAAACAAATTCAACCGCGCACTGGTAGTTGACGAATTCGGGAGCGTAAGAGGTATCATCGTCCTGCGCGACATCATGGAGGGACTTGTAGGACAAATACCCGACAGCAACGAAGCACCCGACATATTCGAAAATGCCGATCACAGCTCCTGGACAGTAAGCGGACAATGCCTGTTTTACGACTTTCTCGCCTTTTTCGACGAAGAAAGCCTATACACAACCGACTATAATACAATTGGAGGACTGATACTCGATTTGCTGGAACGCATTCCCGCCGTAGGAGAGAAAGTGGAGTGGAATAATTTCATATTCAGAATCACCTCAATGGACGGAACACGAATAAACACAATACTCGTGCGCAAAAACTCAAAAGAGAACAACAATAACGACGACAAGTAAAAAAGACCGAACGCCGGATAAACCCATAAAATAAAAAATGAAAATAAGCGAAATACTCAAAAGCAGCAAATCGACAGCCTTTTCATTCGAACTGTTGCCTCCATTAAAAGGAAACAGCCTTGAAAGCCTTACAATTACTATCGACAAGCTTAGAGAATTCGACCCCAAATACATAAACATCACGACCCATAAAAGCGAAGTACGTTATCTCGACATCGGCAACGGCCTGTTCAAAGCCGAAAGTCTCAGACGCAGACCCGGAGCCGTAGCAGTAGCATCGGCCATTCAGCAACGATACGGAATACCTGTAGTACCGCATATTCTTTGCAGCGGGTTTACGAAAGAAGAAACGGAATACGTGTTGTTAGATCTTCAATTTCTCGGAATAACAAACCTTCTGCTGCTTCGCGGCGACAAAGCAAAAAATGAGAAATCCTACAAGGCAACCGAAGGAGGCAATGTCCATACCACCGACCTTGAAGAACAGGTGAACCGCTACAACGAAGGTTTTTTCATAAACGGAGACCAAATCAAATTCGTCGGAGAAAAATTCGACTACGGAGTTGCATGTTATCCCGAAAAACATGAAGAATCACCTAATCTGGAAACAGACCTCGCCTGGTTCAAACGAAAAGTGGAACTCGGAGCAAACTATGCTGTAACCCAGATGTTTCTCGACAACGAAAAGTATTATCGCTTTGTAGACAATGCACGCAAGGCCGGAATCGACATACCTATCATTCCGGGAATAAAACCACTTACCAAACTCTCGCAACTTACAGTTTTGCCAAAGACTTTCCATTGCGACATTCCCAAAGAACTTTCCACCGAAATGATGAAATGCAAAAACGATGAAGAAGTGCGCGAGCTTGGAGTGGAATGGTGTGTTGCACAATGCAAGGATCTGATTGCGCACGGGGTACCGAGCATTCATTTCTACGCACTGTCGGCGGCAGACAGCATACGGCGCGTGGCAAAAATAATATATTAGTAAAGACCTCCGGTTAAAGCAAACATACTAAAGCCTCCAAAGGGAATTTAAGACAGTATATTCCACAAACAGGTATGAAATTCAGTGAAGTAATCGGCCAGAAAGAAACTTGCAGTCACCTGTTAATGCAGGTGAAAGAGGAGCGCGTGCCTCACGCCCAACTCTTGTGCGGCCCCGAAGGCTGCGGCAAATTTGCTATCGCCCTTTCTTACGCCACTTACCTATTGTGCGAGAATCCCACAAGCGACGACTGTTGCGAGAAGTGCGCTTCGTGCACAAAAATGAAAATACTCGAACACCCTGACTTCTATTTTATATACCCCACTATAAAGAAACTGACCTGCGACAACCTTTTCAAAAAGTGGAAGGCCATGTTATCCGACTCGCCTTACTTCTCACTCGACACATGGCTTTCGGTAATGGAAGCAGGCAACCAGCAGCCGGTAATTTATCAGCAAGAAAGCGACATCATACAGCAAAGACTGCTGCTTCGTTCGAGCGAAGGCGGTCGAAAGGTCGTTATAATATGGCTACCCGAGCGGATGAATTCAACGATGGCCAACAAAATGCTGAAGATACTTGAAGAGCCTCCCTCGGGCACAGTATTTCTGTTAGTAAGCGAAGAGCCGGAACTGATACTTCAAACCGTACTCAGTCGTACACAACGCATAGATATTCCTCCTATCGAGCAAAACGACATGAAGCGCGCCTTGTGCGAACTCAACAGCCTCAACGAAGAAGACGCCACGCGAATAGCGCGTCTTACAAAAGGGAACTACGTGGAGGCTCTCAATACAATACGCATAAACCAGGATGCAAAATTATTCTTCGACGAATTCGTACTGCTCATGCGCATGGCATACGTGAGAAACGTAAAGGAACTTCTTGAATGGAGCGAACAGATTGCCTCCTGGGGAAGAGAAAAACAAAAAAATTTCCTCGACTACACCCAACGAATGGTGCGGGAAAATTTCATCTACAACTTTCGACGCCCGGAACTAAACTACATGAACAGCGACGAAAGCAATTTCGCACTCAGATTCTCTAAATTCATAAACGAACGCAACGTAATAAGTATCGCCGAAGAATTGGGTTACGCACAGCGGGACATTACTCAAAATGCCAACGCGCGGCTCGTATTCTTCGACCTTGCACTGAAAACAATAATGCTGATACGCCGATGAAAAAGCGGCAATAATACCACCACTCCCTATCCGGCCGAAAGGCTTTCGGTCTATTTTACAACCGGAACCTCTTTGCTGCCGCAAAGGACTAAAATATATAAAGACAACATGGACAACGAATTCCTCCCCTGCGGAAAGCTACGTGGCTTATGCGCCAAAAGTTGCGGCCGCCAGGACAACCAACTAAATACATACGATTATCTCGCCGACATTCCCTGCAATGCAACCAGCACAGACCTCGTGGAAGTGCAGTTCAAGAACACACGTAAAGCATATTTCCACAACAGCAACAACCTGCCGCTCGAAAAAGGCGACATAGTTGCCGTAGAAGCATCGCCGGGACACGATATCGGGACCGTTTCTCTGACCGGCCGGCTCGTCCCGCTGCAAATGCGCAAGGCCAATCTGAAACCTAACGCCGAAATACGCCGCATTTACCGCAAAGCACGCGCCGTAGACATGGAAAAGTACGAAGAAGCGAAAGCGCGCGAGCACGCTACGATGATACGCTCAAGGCAAATAGCAACCGAACTGGGATTACAGATGAAAATAGGCGACGTGGAATTTCAGGGCGACGGAAACAAAGCCATATTCTACTACATAGCCGACCAACGCGTAGACTTCCGACAGCTCATCAAGGTGCTGGCCGAAGAATTCCACGTGCGCATAGAGATGAAACAGATTGGCGCGCGCCAGGAAGCCGGAAGAATTGGAGGCATTGGGCCTTGTGGAAGAGAAATGTGCTGCGCCACATGGATGAAGAACTTTGCTTCGGTGTCCACAAACGCCGCAAGATACCAGAACATCTCGCTAAATCCGCAAAAGCTCGCAGGCCAGTGCGCCAAGCTGAAATGTTGTCTTAACTACGAGGTAAACACATACGTAGAGGCAATGAAAAAAATGCCCGGCCGCGACATTCAGCTCGAAACAAAGGACGCCGTTTACTATCTTTTCAAGTCTGAACCGCTTTCAAAGGAAGTAACCTACTCGTCAGACAAGAACATTCCTGCCAACCTCGTAGTAATTTCAGCCGCCCGCGCATTTGAAATCATATCTATGAACCGTCGCGGTGAAAAGCCCGACAGTCTGAACGACGAAGCGGCAAATCCGAAACCCGTACATACGGATCTTGCCGAACAGGACAGCCTCACGCGCTTCGACAAGTCAAAACGTCACAAGAAAAAGCGTCACGACAACCGCCGCCCACGACAGCAGCATGGAGGCGACAGAAAAAAAGAGCCAAGAAACGATAATGGCAAAAACAGTTAGACTTGCAATACTGCTTTCAGCAGCCTGCGTGCTATCCATATCGTGCGAGCGCGCAGCGATATTGCATGTTTACCGCCACACTCCCTCCGAAGGGTGGGAACAAAGCGACGTTCTGACATATAATGTAGACACAATCAAGCACACAGGCGATTACGCGTTCAACGTAGGGGTGCGCACAACCAACGCATACCCTTACAAAAAACTTTGGGTGATTGTGGAAAAACAGCTCAGTAACCCGCTATTAAGCGAAGCCGACACCCTGGTATGCAACTTCGTAAACAGCGAAGAAGACCGCGACGGTTGGGGCACCAACACTTATCAATACATTTTCAGCCTCGGGAAAATGCACCTCGAAGAAGGACAAACCGGAAAAATATCGATACGCCACATAATGCGCAGGGAAATTCTTCCGGGAATTTCCGACATCGGGATAAAAATATCCCGTTGATTCTGCAATAATCAAGAATTTTTTTTGCCTATGACAAAACTTTTCCTACTATTCCCGTTTTCGCTTTTGGTTTTATTCTCCTGCAATAAAATCGAATACCACCCTTACGACGGCAAGGTGAGCGGAAAAACGAACATCAACGCCAAAAACATTACAAAAATCGAGAAAGCCTGTGCCGGCCGCGACACAGTAACATTTGCCGTTATAAGCGACACGCAGAGGTGGTATGACGAAACTAAGGCAATAGCCAAATCGATAAATTCCCGCACCGACGTTGACTTCACGCTTCACCTCGGCGACCTCACCGACTTCGGAGTTACCAAAGAGTTCGAGTGGATGCGCGAATGCCTCGAGAAGCTCAACAAACCTTACGTTTGCCTAATAGGCAACCACGATTGCCTCGGAACGGGCGAGCACATATTCAAAAAAATATACGGCAAGATAAACTTCTCATTCACTGCCGGAAAAACTCATTTCGTGTGTCTGAACACAAACAGCCGCGAATACGATCACACCACAGCCGTTCCAGATTTCAATTTCATTGAACAGGAAAGGCTCAACTTCCCCGACGAAGCCGTCAACACCGTTGTAGCCATGCACGCCCGTCCCACATCGGAACAGTTCGACAACAACATCATAAAATTCTTTGAATACGAGTTGCTCCAGTTCCCGAATCTGCTTTTCTGCCTCAACGGGCACGACCACCACAACAACGTCGACGACCTGTTCGAAGACGGCAATCTGTACTACGGCGTTACCTGTGCCGGCAAGAAAAATTATTATGTGTTCACAGTTTATCCCGGAGGCTATGATTATGAAAAAGTGGATTGTTAGGCTTCTTGCCGCCATTATGCCGCTTGCATTCGGCAAGGCTTACGCGCTCGGTCTCCCTGTACGCGCGTTCTCACACGGTCAACCGGCCGAAACGGATAAGACGGCACCGGAATATCCCTGCATAAAACTCGTAACCGACACCGTATCCCCTGACTTTGCAGCGCAGCCGGTCGATGAGAACAGCAGAAAGTATGAAATATCGTCAAGGCACTACAAGAAATTCTGGCACGCGCTCACTCCCAAACGGATAGTGATACAATATGCCGGCGGCATAGGTCTGCTTTCCACCGGTGTGGGCTGGATGTACGGAAAAAACAAGACATGGGAGACCGATTTCCTCGTAGGTTTTGTGCCGCCCTACTCCACCGGACGCGCAAAAGCCACAATCACGCTGAAAGAGACATACAACCCGTTCAACGTCAATCTTAGAAAAAACGTTTACTATCAGCCGCTTGCCTGCGGACTTTACTTAAACTCCATTATGGGGCATGAATTCTGGACAAACGAACCCTCGCGTTACCCCAAGAAATATTACGGCTTCTCAACCGCAATACGCACCGGAATATTCCTCGGCCAGCGGGTAAAGCTGAAAGTTCCGCCGTCGCAGAGGCATTGGTTCAAGGAGATAATGCTATATTACGAAGCAAATACCTGCGATCTCCACATTGTATCATGCGCAACGAACAAGCACATCTCACTTTGGGATATAGTAAACTTTTCATTCGGATTCAAATTCACCGTGTTTTAACGGATACCTACGTCCTTACATTCCAGTAACCGCAAAAAATCCGGACGACCTCTCAAGAACCTGACATTTTTGTCAGGTGCCGCCACCTCCCGCCGGCAAAGAAAAAAAGACTTCCCGCTTGTGAAAAAAATTATCTCAGACATATTTTGAATTATCTCTGAGATATTTAAAAATATGTCTGAGATAATTTTTCGGACGCCTTTTACCTACATGAAAAAAACACCTGACAAAAATGTCAGGTGGCAAAAAAGATTTGATTTCCGCACCATATTCCTGATTATATCAGAAATCATTTTTTCTACATGCACAAAGTTCCGTAACAATTCATATATCGTCTTTTTCGACAACGCATAAAAAATGCAGACACCGCAACGGAGCCCGCACTCATAGCAAAAGTCAGAAAAGAGGCGCAAGCAATCTCACGAAACTTTCGCAAACCTTACGCAAACGAGTGCGCCGGCCCCACACATCCTTGTTTATCATCAGGCAATTCGCAGCATCGTTAACGAAGTTCGCACGCAGGCTCTTTGCACAACCCTCGTCGTAAATAAAAGCATTGACCTCAAAATTATCCTCAAAGCTGCGGAAATCGGTGTTCGTGGAACCCACGGTCGAAAGCGCGTCGTCCGACACGAAATATTTGGCATGAAGAAAACCTTTTGTATAAGCGTATATCTTCACCCCCGCATTAAGCACATCATCGTAGTAGGAAGCGTTTGCCGCCTTGAGCAGAAACCGGTCGGGCTCCGAGGTAATCATAAGCCTGACGTCCACACCCGAGCTCGCCGCCATTTGCAGCGCGTTCAACACCTGCTCGGTAGGCATAAAATAAGGCGTTGCAAGATAAAAATACCTTTTGGCATTGTAAATGGCCCATATAAAACCGTTCATGATATTGGGCCACACCGACGCAGGCGAGGCCGACACAATCTGCACGATAGCCCGTCCGCTCACGTCTTCGGGCACAGGCGGGTAGTACTTTATACCCTCAATCTTCTCACCGTTGTTATAGAACCAGTCGGTTATGAACACCTGCTGCAGGCCATAAACCGAATTTCCGCACAGGCGCAGATGCATGTCGCGCCACCCTTTCCTTTCATATCCGTAAAGATAGCGCATGGCAATGTTCATGCCTCCCACATACCCTACCACTCCATCAATAACAACGATTTTGCGGTGATTGCGATAGTTGACCCTGCGCGCAAGGCGTGCGAAACGCACCGGCATGAAACCGCTCACTATAACTCCGGCAGCAGCCATTTCGTCATAAAAACGCTGCTTGACCGACCAACATCCCACATCGTCGTACATAAAGCGCACCGTCACGCCGCGTTCCACCGCATCTATAAGACAATCGCGCAGCAAACGCCCAACGGCGTCGTTTTCGAAAATAAAATATTCAATGTGAATGAAGCTGCGCGCGCCGGCAATGTCGCGTATCAAGGCCGCCAGTTTGTCGAAACCCGAGGTGTAGAACAAAATATCATTGTGCGCAAACGGCGGAGCGTATATCTGCTCGAGAAAAAAGTTGCTCAATTCGCGGTAACGCTCGGGAATATTCACCGTCTCCAAAGGCAGATAGCCGGAAAGCATTTTGCGGTTCATAAGGTCTATCTCCCTGCGCTGAAGCATACGTTCCTTCCTTATATCCTGCCCGAAAAAATAAAAGAACACAATACCTATCACCGGCAAGGCTATCAGCACAAGAACCCACGCCATAGTCTTTACCGGCTGCCGCTTTTCGAGAATTACGACAACTATCGTGCCCGCCACAACAAGAAAATAGAGAAGCACTACAACACGCAGAACCACGTAAGTAAGCATGTTTTATAAAGTCACAGGTTCACAAAAGTAAAAAATTTTCCTAAGTTGCGTAACCGCAAGCCATTTTTATGCACATTTCAAAGAATATCGGCCGGAAAAACACTATTCCGCGACGGCTGAAAAACGAAACGGCAGAAATCCCGCGGCAGGAAAATCCGTTTTTCGCATTTCCGGAAATCCTGTCAGGGGAGTTCAGCATACTTGCAATATATATCCGGAAAAACATCTCTGAGATATTTTAAATTATCTCAGACATATTTTAAAATACCTCAGAGATAATTTTTTCTTGGTGCGGGAAGATTATTTTCTCAACATATATCGAAGTTTGAAAAGCCTCTCCAAATTGTAATATTCAAGGAGCGCCGCACAGGTTCAGCGTTACGGCAGCGGACTCGTACATGTGCCACAGCAATAAAGGCAAATACGACTTTTGCCGCTGCGTATCTGTTTTATAAAAGGGAATGCTCTGTCTGCAAACACAAAACAAAAAAAGCGGGTGATTCACATCAGCCGCTTCTTAGAAAAAATACTAACTAATAACAAAATTTACTATGAAAGGATATCATAGAAAAAACGAGAGAATGAATGATTTATTTTATATGATAACTATTTTTTTTGTTTTTTATCATTTTACACCTTTTCGGCAACCGGCAAAGACTGTCTGCGCAGACTATCTGCGTCCGCCGCCACCCCCTGACGGTCTCATACCTCCGCCGCCAGGGCCGCGATTTCCGCCGCGGAAATTACCACGGCCGTTGTCGTTGTTTTCATAACTGCGCTTGCCTCCGAAAATATTCAGACGGTAAAGAAACTTTACCATAAGATATGAATTTATACTGTTGTTCCACGTATCCGAACGCATTTGCGCATTGATAGTACGCGAAACATTGCTCTGCTTATGCAATATATCGTAAAGCTGTACCGAAAGCGTACCGGCATTTCCCTTGAAAAAGCTCTGCGAAAGCTGGGCGTTCCATATAAGTTCGTTCGTGTTCATGGAATTGTCGGAATAACCGCGGCGGGAATTCATGCGTATGTCGGTAGAAACCTGCATATTCCACGCAAAAGAGATATTCGCGTTAGCACCGTAGTTGAAATTCCACGTATCCATGTTGGCGTTGCTCTGAAGTTTGTTGCGCGAATGCTGGTAATTGAGCCCGCCGTTCACACCTACCTCGAGAAGTCCCGTGCGGTAGCTTATGCGCATGTTTTCTCCCAATCCCAGAGTTTTTGTGACGTTTTTGCGGCTCACCGTGTCATTTCCTGTGCTGACGTATCCCACGCTGTTCGTATAGTTTATATTCGTAAATGTAGAAAGGTTCCAGCTCTTTTCTTTTCCGAACGCAGTGTTGAACATGAAGTCCGAGCCAATGTCCCAGTTTCCGTTTATGTTTTCCGGCCGCGTGGTGCGCACACCGGTTTTCTCGTCGTAGTGCATGGCGTTGCTTATGCTGTTCGACGTTTGGTTGAACCTTACATTTGCCATCCAGCCCTGCTGGCGGTCTACGATATAGTTGTTGTAAAAAACGCTGAAGTTATTGTTCCACGAAGGCTTTAGCCCCGGATTTCCCCGCGAGATGTACAACGGGTTCGAATCGTCCGTAACGTCGAGCAGGTCGGTCATCGACGGTTGCGAGGAGCTTCCTCTGTATCTCATGTCGAGCTGCGAAGTTTGCGAGATTTTGTATCGCAGACGAATGTTCGGCGAAACATTGAACACATCGCGCGTAACGATTGTGTCAAGCCTGTCTTTCTGATAGTCGAGGTTTGTGTGCTGCGGATTAAAGTCTACTCCCGCATGGAACTGCAAATTTTCTGTATTATATCTCACTCCGGCCGAAATGCGGTGGGTATAGTTCTTATATGTTGCGTACTGACTGTTGCGCATGTTGAGCGCATAACGCAGCGAGTCTGCCTCTGTAGGATAAGTTCCTATGGGTGGGGAATACATGTCGCGCCAGCCTTGCAGCGAGTCGAGCTGATAAAGCGAGCGGTCGTTGCTGCTGTAGGAATAGTCGTACTGATAACTGAGCTGGGCGTGCAGATTTTTGGTTATAGGTTCGCTGTAACTGAGCCTTCCTCCGTAGCTCCAGTTTTTCGACGGGCTTGTGGTATATTGGTTGGTAAACTGCTGTGAGGTTCCGTCGGTGCGCTGATAATAGTTTATCATACTTCGCGAGAAGCTGTTGTTTTCGCCGTCCGAATAGTTTCCCCAAAGAGTAAAAGAAGCGTTCCGGCCTTTGTTGTTCAGCCTTCTCACAATCATACCCCAGCCGCCGGCGGTTGTGCTTTTGCTGTCGCCCATAGATATGCGGTGATTGTCATTAACTGCTATCTTTTTCAGAGCCGAGCTTGAGTCGTTGAAAATGGAATTCAGGGGATTTTTGATTCCGGCTATCGAGTAAGGGTCTTCGTTGAAGGTAGCCGAATAGCTTTCCGACCAGTTGCTCGACTCTGAATAGGAAATATTCGGCTCGAACATGATGAAAGTGAGCGTGTCGGGGTTCCATTTCATGCGCAGTCCGCCGTTGAAATTAGTGCTGTGGCTGTAATTGCTGCTCTTAGAGTTTGCAAACGACGACTCCGTGCCGCTGTTGAGGAAGGTTTCGCTGCTCGAGCGCGACTGCGAGTCGTTTCCGGAATGGCTCCAGCGGAAGTTTCCGCTTATGTCGAAGTATCCGGCTTCGCGTTCCTTTTTATCGGTGTTCCACCCTAAATTTATACCTGCGGTTTTCGAAGCTACGAGTCCGCTTCCCGCTCCGCGCCCCCAGCGGAAGCCACGGTCGCCAACGTTGTTCGCACTGCCGAATACCGTTTCGCGGTCTCTGTCGGTGTAGCGGTTTACAAACAGATTCGAAGAATATCTGTCTTTTGTGCCGATACCGAGATCGATATTGCTCACCCAGCTTTCCTTTAGCTTGCGTTTGAGAGTGAGGTCGAGCACCGTCTCTTCTTCACCGTCGTCTACGCCCGTTTGCTGGGCATAATCGCTCTTTTTGTCGTAGGCTTTCAGTTTGTCTATAAGTTCGGTGGGCAGATTCTTCATGGCAATCTTGGTATCGCCGCGAAAGAAGTCCTTTCCGTTTATAAGTATCTGCGAAACTGATTTTCCGTTTATCTTTATCGACCCGTCGTCGCTCACCTCGGCTCCGGGCAACTGCTCCACGAGAGATTCGAGCGTTGAGCCAACGGGCACACGGTAGGCCGCAGCGTTATACTGGAACGTATCGGCTTTCATCTCCACTTTTGCGGCCTTCTCGGTCACGACGGCCCCTTTCAGAGCCACCGTATTTGTGTGCAAGGACAAAGTTCCGAGCGCGGCATTAGGATTTGCTTTCGACAGCGACACATTGCGGAACAATGTCTTGTACCCCACGAACGACACCTTGATTATATAATTTCCCGCTTTCGAGGTTTTGAGTGTAAAAGTACCCGTTTTCGACGAACCCATACCTCCTACATAAGTGGAGTCCTGTTTCAGCAGTTGAACCGTTGCAAGTTCTATTGCATTACCGCTTTCGTTGTCGGCCACCTTTCCTGTTATGGTATACTGCGCTTGCATTGCCGTAGCAAAAACGAAAACCGAAAAAATTAAAAAAGACAATCTCTTCATGAGGAGCTTTTATTTGAACATAATTAATGATTTATTAGTACGACAGATAAATTTTTTCCACCGAAATTACACTCTTTTGATTATAAATAATGGCAAAAGTTTAATCAATTAAGAAAAAAACTTTACTTATATACGATTTTTCAAACTGCACAAATCAAATAGGTATATTGTTAAGAAAAAAATGTAAAAATCTTTGGTATAGAAAAGAGAACATCGTTTTTCCGCGAAACACGCCACGTCTTGCAGCAGGAGTTTGCAGACAAATACGGTCAGTCAGCAAGTAATTGAAAATCAGCACATGTATACATAGCAAAAAATATGTCTGAGATATTTTAAATTATCTCAG
>CAJKQZ010000042.1 GCA_905202115.1 uncultured Prevotellaceae bacterium
AAAAATATGTCTGAGATATTTTAAAATATCTCAGACATATTTTGAATTATCTCCTTTGTATTTTCAATTATCTGCGGGAACTTTTTTACCAAGCAAAAAAATAAAATATTTTTTCGTGAAAAGCCGTTCCAAGTTCAAGTCGTTGACTGTTGATTTTACGGGAGCCTTATACAGCAAACGGTCATACGAGTAAACAAACGGCTTTTATAAATAAATATTCATGTACAATGTTTTTATCTTTAAAGAAATAAGAAATTTTCTGAACAGTCTGTTTGTTTAGAAAAGCCGTTTTTGTTACAATTTCTCTTATTCCACGGTAACAAAAGCACATTCTTATTGTTAAAAATCTATTAACGACAATATGTCTGTTTTTTAATAAAAACTTTTTGCCAAATAAAAAATAATAGTTTACTTTGCAATACATACATTCACTAACCTTTAATTTTAGATACCTATGGCAGATGAGCAAAGACCAAACATCAGCGGCTTAAATCCCGAAAAATTCCGTAAAACAATAAATGGGAAAGATGTAAACCTGTATACTCTGATAAACAGTGCGGGAAACGAGGTCTCCATTACAAATTACGGAGGAGCGATAGTTTCGATAATGGTACCGGACAGAGAAGGAAATATGGCCAATGTCATACAGGGGCATGATAATATAGATGATGTTATCAACAGTCCCGAGCCTTTCCTCAGCACACTTATAGGAAGGTACGGTAATCGTATAGCCAAAGGGACATACCGGCTGAACGGCAAAGAATATTACCTTGCCGTAAACAATGGGCCGAATCATCTTCACGGTGGTCCTACGGGATTTCATGCACGTGTTTGGGACGCAGAACAGATTACCCCGCAGACGCTTGTGCTTCGCTATGTTTCGGCTTATTATGAAGAAGGATTCCCCGGAGAACTTTCAATGAACGTTATGTTTACGTTCAATGACCGCAACGAACTTATAATAGACTATCGCGGCAAGTGCAACAAGAAGACCGTTGTCAACATGACACACCACGGTTTCTTCTCTTTGGCGGGAATCGGGAATCCTACTCCTTCGGCCGAAAACGTTATATGCGAAATAAATGCAGACTATTACCTGCCTATCGATGAAACGTCTATTCCTACGGGAGAAATTTTGAAAGTAGAAGGAACACCTTTTGATTTCAGAAAGCCGCAGGTTGTAGGCTCGCGCATTGACGCCGATGATGAACAGATAAAAAACGGTGCAGGCTATGACCATTGCTTCGTTCTTAACAAACATGAACCCGGAGAACTTTCTTTTGCTGCAAAAATAACGGAGCCTGTTTCCGGACGCACAATGAAAGTATACACTACAGAGCCGGGCGTTCAGTTCTATTCAGACAACTGGGCTGACGGTTACAAGGGGCAGAACGGCGCGACCTTCCCGAGAAGAAGTGCTCTATGCTTTGAGGCACAACATTTCCCCGACAGCCCGAATCATCCCTATTTCCCGTCGGTGGTATTGCGACCAGGTGAAGTATATACCCAAAAGACAATCTATAAGTTTGGTGTGGATGACTAATTAAACGAGTAAAATCTCTAATAATAATCTAAAAAATAAATTAATGGCACAAAAAACAAAACAATGGGCTGCGATTATAATGATGGTCGCACTCTTCGCTATGATTGCCTTCGTGACAAACCTTTGTTCACCTATGGCGGTAATCGTACAGAATCAATTTGGAGCATCTGAATTCCAATCACAAATCGGTAACTACGCAAACTTCATTGCTTACCTCGTAATGGGTATCCCTTCAGGTATGCTTATCGTGAAGTTCGGTTACAAGAAAACAGCACTTCTTGCCCTGATTGTAGGTATTATCGGTATGGCATTGGAACTTCTTTCCGGAACACTCGAAAGCATGTGGATTTATCTCCTCGGCGCTTTCATTGCAGGTTTCTGCATGTGTATGCTCAACACCGTAGTAAACCCCTTGCTTAATGTATTGGGCGGCGGCGGAAATACCGGAAACCAGTTAATCCAAATTGGCGGCGCATTCAATAGCGCAGCAGCCGTAGCAGTTTACATTATACTCGGTGCTTTGATTGGCGAGGTAACAAAAGAAACGGCAATCATCGACGCAGCTCCTGCAATGTACATAGCATTGGCAATCTTCGCAGTTGCATTTGTTGTGCTCCTTGCTACAAGGATTGAAGAGCCAAAACAAGAACCTGTGAAGTTTGAACTTATAAAAGGCGCTTTAAGCTATCGTCATTTTGCACTTGGCGCTTTGGCAATCTTCCTTTACATGAGCGTTGAGGTGGGCACTCCTACTTACATGATTAAGTATCTTATTAGCGACGTAGGCATTTCCGCAGGTGTTGCTTCCTTGATCGCGGCCGTATATTGGTTCGCCATGTTTATTGGCCGTACAATCGGCGGCTCAATAGGCGGAAAAGTTTCAAGCCGCGCAATGGTAACAACCGTAGCTATTGCAGCAATCGCTTTGCTCGCCTTTGGTATGCTTGCGCCAAAAACTCTTACAGTTTCTGTTCCTGGTGTTGACTGGGCAAATCTTTCAGTAATTTGGGTAGAAGTTCCCGTTGGCGTTGCAGCATTCATTTGCGTAGGTCTTTGCACCTCTGTAATGTGGGGAGGTATCTTCAATATGGCTGTAGAAGGACTTGGCAAGTACACCGCAGCTGCTTCTGGAATTTTCATGACAATGGTATTTGGTTGCGCAATAATGGTTGCTCTTCAGGCCGTGGTTGCTGAAACAACAGGAAGCTACCTCGTAAGTTACATTATCCCGCTCGTTTGCGCAGCTTACATACTCTTCTACGCTCTTGTAGGAAGTCGCGTAAGCCGCAAGGACTGAAACGCAAGGACTGAAAAAAGATTTAACCTAAACAAAAACAAAATATAATGAAATTAAAGATAGAAGATGTAAGAAGCCGTTTCATAAAGCACTTTGACGGCTCTACCGGATACGTATACGCTTCGCCGGGACGTATTAACCTTATCGGCGAACACACAGACTACAATGACGGTTTTGTTTTCCCTGGCGCGGTTGAACAAGGCATTATGGCAGAAATAAAGCCTAACAAATCGCGTAAAGTGTGTGCCTACTCCATTGACCTGAAAGACTATGTAGAATTCAGTTTGGATGACGAGCAAGGCCCTTCGGCAACACATTTCCGATTCATCTACGGTGTATGCCGCGAAATGATGAAATTAGGAGTACCAGTTGAAGGCTTCAATACCGCATTCGCAGGAGATGTTCCATTAGGAGCCGGCATGTCATCATCGGCAGCTCTCGAAAGCGCATTCGCTTTTGCTTTGAACGATCTTTTCGGTGACAACAAAATCGACAAGTTCACTTTAGCAAAAGTGGGACAAGCAACCGAGCACAACTACATCGGCACTAACTGCGGTATTATGGACCAATTTGCGTCTGTTTTCGGTAAGGCCGGAAGTCTTATGCGCCTCGACTGCCGTTCGCTGCAATATAAATATTTCCCATTCCACCCGCAGGGCTATAAGCTCGTTCTGTTAAACTCTTTAGTTAAACACGAACTCGCAAGTTCCGCATACAACGATCGCCGTAAGAGTTGCGAAAATGTAGCTGCCGCATTGACGAAACGCTTCCCTGAAGTGAAATCCTTGCGAGATGCGAACTATGATATGCTCGCTGCAGTGAAAAGCGATGTCACGGAAGAAGATTTGCTACGCGCTAAATATGTGGTCGGCGAGAAATATCGTGTAATGGAAGTTTGTGTTGCTCTTGAAGAAGACGATTACGAAGAAGTGGGACGCAAGATGTTCGAAACACATCATGGTCTGTCGAAAGAATACGAGGTTTCATGCCCTGAATTAGATTTTCTTAATGATGTGGCAAAGAGTTGCGGCGTAACCGGTTCCCGCATTATGGGCGGCGGATTCGGCGGCTGTACAATCAACCTTGTGAGCGAAGACCTATACGATAGCTTCATTTCCACAACCAAACAGGCTTACAAAGAAAAGTTCGGAAAAGAACCGATATCGATAGACGTTGTTATCGGTGACGGTTCCCGCAGAATTTGCTGATAATTCTGATAAAAATTATCGTTATAAATTAAGAATCGCCTTGTAGCATACAACTACAAGGCGATTCTTAATTTATAACGATACAAAAGTAGCAATAATTGGTAGATAGATTACCTAAAAAGGGCTCAGCAGAAATAATGGACAAATATTAATTTTCAATCATTTGTGTTGTTTCCATTGTTACAACGGACTGAAAGTAACAGTTTCGTCTCAGAATGTACTTTTATGAAAAAATATTTTTTCATGATAAAAAACTTCCCGCAGTAAATTGAAAATACAAGGGAGATAATCGAAAATATGTCTGAGATAATTTAAATTATCTCAGACATATTTTTTACCATATATACACCTGCTGATTTTCAAGTACTTGCTGACTGACCGTTTTTGTCTGCAAAACTATACGGTATAGAATTGGCACCAAAATATGTTTGAGGTATTTTTTACATCAGGTTTGCGATAAATATAAAAACGGTATTTCTAATCATACAGATTATTTTCTATTCCATTTTGCTGCAAGTTTCTAATCCGAAAAACATACAAAAAAGTAGTAATAAGGCCAAATTCTATAAAAAATCCATATTTATTGCAAAAATATTGCAATTTGTAAAGCAAATTTGTATTTTTGTCGACAAATAGGTTTAACTGTTGCCGTCGTGCAAATATTACGTTACTACATAAACGGCAAAAAAACTAAAACGACAGAAAGATTATGTGTGGAATAGTTGGAGTATTCGGGTGTGACGGGCATGACAGCGCTCTTCGTCACAAAGTACTGAAGATGTCTTCGAAGATAAGGCACAGGGGGCCTGACTGGTCGGGCATTTATTGTGGGAAAACGGCTATTTTGGCCCATGAGCGGCTTTCTATAGTTGATCCCCAGTCAGGAAAGCAGCCGCTGTTTTCCTGTGACGACAAGCAGATTCTTGCCGTAAACGGAGAAATCTACAATCATCAGGAAATACGTAGGCGTTTCAAAGGTAAATATGAGTTCCGTACAGGGTCTGATTGCGAAGTGATACTTCCTCTCTACCGTGAAAAAGGAATGAACTTTCTCGAAGACCTTAACGGAATATTCGCATTCGCTCTTTACGACGAAGAAAAGGAATGCTTCATGATAGCACGCGACCACATAGGAATAATTCCTTTATATATAGGCCACGACGAACAAGGTCGTACATATTTTGCCTCAGAGCTTAAAGCTCTCGAAGGATTCTGTTCCGATTATAGAATATTTCCTCCCGGACATTATTACGACAGTCGCGACGAACAGTTTCATCATTGGTATAAACGTGAATGGGAGAACTACGATGCCGTAAAAAATAATGAAGCCTCTCCCCTGACAATCAAAGAATCTTTGGAACAAGCCGTACGCCGTCAATTAATGTGCGACGTTCCTTATGGAGTGTTGCTGAGTGGCGGATTAGACAGTTCCGTAATATCGGCTATAGCAAAAAAATACGCGGCGAAACGCGTTGAAAGTCATGACAAGAGCGAGGCATGGTGGCCTCAGCTGCATTCTTTTGCCGTAGGGCTTGCCGGAGCACCCGACCTTGCCAAAGCAAAAACCGTTGCCGACCACATAGGAACTGTTCATCATGAAATCAATTACACTATCCAGGAAGGTTTGGACGCAATTTCTGACGTAATTTATCATATCGAGACCTACGATGTCACTACCGTGCGTGCTTCTACGCCGATGTATCTGCTTGCTCGCGTAATAAAAAGCATGGGAATAAAAATGGTACTGAGCGGCGAAGGTGCCGACGAAGTATTCGGTGGTTATCTGTATTTCCATAAAGCGCCTGATGCACGTGCGTTCCACGAAGAAACAATACGCAAATTAGGTAAGCTGCATCTATACGATTGTCTGCGTGCAAACAAAAGTCTTTCCGCATGGGGAGTGGAAGGTAGGGTGCCATTCCTCGACAAGGAATTCCTCGACAGTGCAATGACAATAAATCCTGCGGCAAAAATGTGCCAGGGAAAAACTATTGAGAAAAAAATACTTCGCGAAGCATTTGCTGACATGTTGCCTGAAGAAGTGGCATGGAGGCAGAAGGAGCAGTTCAGTGACGGTGTGGGATACAGTTGGATAGACACGCTTCGCGACATGACCGCTTCGGCCGTTAGTGATGACGAAATGAATCATGCGGCCGAACGTTTCCCGATAAATCCACCGCGCAATAAAGAAGAATATTTCTACCGCAGTATTTTCGAAAGCCATTTCCCGAGCGAAAGTGCGGCAAAGAGTGTTCCCAGTGTGCCGAGTGTTGCTTGTTCTACGGCTGAAGCTCTTGCATGGGACGCTTCTTTCAAAGGGCAGAACGAGCCTTCAGGACGCGCAGTGCACGATGTACACATAATGGGCTGATATCGTTTTAAGATACATCCGATCTATAACAAAACAAAAACACGTAAACAAAAGCATTCCATTCATAATGTTACGCGAGATAGAATTCACTAAAATGCACGGCGCGGGAAACGATTACATATATGTCTATACTGAAAAGTTTCCTATCGATAATCCGTCGGAACTTGCCATAAGGCTAAGCAAGTTCCACACAGGAATCGGCAGCGACGGTCTGATACTAATAGGTAAATCAAAGAAAGCTGATTTCAGCATGAGGATTTTCAATGCCGACGGCTCTGAAGCCATGATGTGCGGAAACGGAAGCCGATGCGTAGGAAAATACGTATATGAATACGGGCTTACAAAAAAGGAAACGATAACTCTTGAAACGCTCTCAGGTATAAAAACGCTTAACCTGCACATAACCGACGGAAATGTAAATACAGTAAGTGTTGATATGGGGAAATCTGAAGTTCTCAGCCTCATAGGTTCCGATATTCCATTCATAAACAAACCTATAACCGCCAACGGTATAACCATGTACGGAACGTCCGTTTCTATGGGTAATCCGCACATTGTATTCTTCGTTGAAAACATAGAAACAACAGACATTACCACTATGGGCCCGATATTCGAACGTCACGAATGGTTTCCCGACCGCACCAACGTGGAATTCGCACAAATCATATCGCCCGAAAAAATAAGAATGCGCGTATGGGAACGGGGCTCCGGAGTAACAATGGCTTGCGGCACAGGAGCTTGCGCTACGCTCGTTGCAGCATTTGCCAACAGATTGAGCAAAGCAAAAGCCGATATAGTTTTAGACGGAGGCGTACTTAACGTAGAACTAAACGAAAACGACGGAAGCGTTATTATGACAGGACCTGCCGCCACTGTATTCGAAGGGAAAATATCCATTTAAGTAAAACGGAACATACTTTTACGACACAACAATGATAAAAATAAACACGAGCTACACCCAACTGGCCGAAAATTACCTTTTTGCCGACATTGCACATAAAGTGGCGGAATACAAAACCGCCAATCCTGACAAAAAAGTGATAAGCCTCGGAATAGGCGACGTTACCCGTCCTCTTGCTCCGGCTGTAATCAATGCGATGCACAAAGCTGTAGACGACGAGGCCTGCACATCAACATTCCGCGGATACGGTCCTGAACAAGGATATGCATTTCTTCGCGAAACCATTGCAAAAAACGACTTCAAAGACCGCGGTATAGAACTTTCGGCCGATGAAATATTCATAAGCGACGGCGCAAAGAGCGATACGGGAAACATCGTCGACTTGTTCGGCAATGACAACGCTATCGGTCTTACAGACCCTGTTTATCCCGTTTATATGGACAGCAACGTTATGAGCGGACATGCTGGAACGCAGAACGCCGGCAGATGGAGCAACATAATAATGTTGCCATGTATTGAGCAAAACGATTTTGCACCCGAAATACCGAGCAAAAAAGTCGACATTATTTATCTTTGTTACCCTAACAATCCAACAGGGACAACCCTTTCAAGAATGCAGTTGACGGCATGGGTAAACTATGCTTTGGCAAATGGGGCGATTATTCTGTTCGACGCTGCATACGAGGCTTTTATTACAGATGATACCCCCCACTCCATTTACGAAATTGATGGGGCGAAAAACTGCGCAATAGAGTTTCGGAGTTTTTCAAAAACCGCCGGATTCACGGGAGTCAGATTAGGATATACCGTTATACCAAAGACGATAGAGATACATATTTCACAAAATGAAAAAGTATCGCTCAATCAAATGTGGCGCCGCCGCCAGACAACGAAATTCAATGGAGCTTCGTATATTTCACAACGCGGAGCAGAAGCCGTATATAGCGCAGAAGGGCGAAGACAAATAAAAGAAACGATCGATTATTATCACCGTAACGCTGCTATCATGAAAAAGTCACTCACCGATTTCGGTCTCAAGGTATATGGTGGAGTAAATTCTCCTTATTTGTGGATAAAGATTCCCAACGGAGATACTTCATGGTCGTTCTTCGGCCGTCTTCTCAATGAGGCTGCCGTTGTAACTACACCTGGAGTAGGATTCGGTTCTTGCGGCGAAGGATATATACGGCTTACTGCCTTCGGAACAAACGATGACGTTAACGAAGCAATGGCCAGAATAAAAGAAATACTTTAATACGATACCCAAAACCACGAATTTACTTTTATTTAAAATAGAGAAGCACCGGTTGTTATAATGACCGGTGCTTTTTATCATTACTCTCCGGCAGCAAATAAAAATTATCTCTGAGATATTTCGAAATATGTCTGAGATAATTTAAAATATCTCAGACATATTTTTTATGACATACATAAAGGGTATTATATATAATCCATAAATATCTGTGGAGTCCCGGTAAAATCTCACGACTGTTCTACGGTTTATCATTGTTTAATTAATATATAAGTACAAAAGCATTTGAAATCCTTTTGTAATCTATTTCGAGGCATACTTTTCAAAAAAAATCATTTTGAATTACGTCTTTTTTGACATTTTTACGTCATTCATATAGATTGCAATCGGAAATAATGACCAAAACATGAAACTTATACAAAAAATAAAAACTCAAAAAAGTAAAAACGATAGAATTGCCACACTGTTCGAAACAGAATACCGCAATATGCTCCAATATGCCTGCTATAGGTTGGGATGTTGCGACGACGCGGAAGATTCTATACAGGATATATTCCTACGGATGTCTGACAAAGTGTACGGAACTTACGAACAAAAGCCTGAACATTTACGCAACTACGCATTTCGCAGTTTGGCAAACGAATGTACCGACCGCCTGCGACGCAGGAAAGCAGACAAATTCGTAACATTGGAAAAGGTCGCGGCTGTTACAGAAGAATCTGAAACGGCTTTCGAAAAAGAACACCAAAACATCACAAGTCTACTTGCCGATATTCCCGAAGAACAGGCCGAAGTTATACGGTTGAGGCTGTATGGAAACAAAAGTTTTGCAGACATTGCCGAAATCATGGATATTCCGCCTACAACTGCAAAATCTCGCTTTCAATACGGAATAGAAAAAATTAGAAAAGCAATCGAAATCAAACATTAACAAACTAATAAAACAATATTATAATGAACTGTCAGAATTTCAAAAATCATATCGCTGATCTTTGCGACAAACATGTCGATGCAAAAATCGCTGCAAAATTCAAACAACATATCGAAGAATGCCCTGAATGCCGAAAATACTATGAAAACTTCATGAGTACAGTCGACCTTCTCGCGCCAAAATGCTCACCTGTTTCGGAAAATCAATTCTTAAACACACAAAAGTTTTCGACGCGACACACAATAGTAGTAAGGCGTAGATTGTTGCGACAATTGTGGAAGGTTGCAGCTGTAGCAGCAATATTTTTTGCAGGTTTGTTTATTGGCATGAGCAATCTGTTGTCGGAAAAAGCGAATGCCTTAACACCAATGCAAATGCTCGACCGCTCTATAATGGTATCGCGTGCTACGGGCAGCTTCGACATCACATTGTATGTTCGTACCACTCCTAACGAAAACTTTGCATTCATGGATCCTGAAGCCGATTTTACGGAAATGCACATAGTTTCATTGCGACAAGGAAGCGACACAATATGGCGAATAGAAAAAGAAAACGGGCGTACTATAGTTTGTGACGGTAAGAAACAATATCTGTGGGATACCAACGGTTTTGCCGTTGAATGCGACAAAAAAACAAACATAGCCGAAGGTTTTGCCGACTATCTGTATCCGGAAACACTCCTTGAAAAACAAAAAGCAATTCTTACGGTTGATAAAAATTCGGACATCAATATCACAGAAACCGATAGTATGATAACTGTCACCACACACACGAAAATGTACAGCCCGACAGATATTGTCGAGAATAAAATGTCTGACTCCGCCTACCGTTGCATAACTGAAAATGTCTTTTCAAAAAACGACGGATTATTGAGAAGCGTAAAAATGTGGTTAGAGCGCGACGGAAATAAAACACTCGTAGTAGAAAGCCGAAGTATAAAGTACAATACTATTGTTATTCCCGACAGTCTGTTGAAACGTCCGTCACATGAACAAGTAGAATGGTTGGCCGAAAATCAGAATACACAAACAATCAATCCCGAACTTAAAGCCGAAACGGCCGAACAGGCTGCAAGAAGAATATTGTTTGCACTCACACAAGGAAAGCCGGAGCAAGCAGAAGCCTCATTATATTATTATAAAGCTTCGTTTCCGACACTGATTGCAAGTATGCGTGGTTGCAAAGTGGATGAAATAAGTAAAGCTAAAGAAAAAGAAGGATTTGCCGATGTTTTTGTGTATTACAAACTCACACATCCCGATGGTATAACCGAGACAAAGCACCTTGCTCTAAGGCGTGAATCCCCTGAAAGCCTCTGGATAGTAGACGGAGGATTATAAATAAAAACGTATAGCATCTTAAATCCGAATAATGATGAATAAACATTTAATTCGTTCATCACGCAATGATGGTCATACTGTTTCATAAGAATTTTATCTGTGTCGACAAAAATAAGTCTGAGATAATTTAAATTATCTCAGACTTATTTTTTCATAGGGTTAAAGCCCTATTATTCGCATTGTGTGAAATTATCGTTTCCTCATGCACTCTACTCCACTTTGGCTGCTTGCCATATCGTTTTTTTGAGACTTCGCAGAAAACAATAAATGCTCTGATACGCTTTAAAAACATTTAGGTTATGCGTGGGCCAATAAGGCATACGAAATTTCATTCCCATTGGTAATAAAGAGAAATCCATGCTTTTCATGCAGTTTTTCAAAACCGAAAGTATTTTCTTCGTCTCTGTCTTGCCGAATAACATTCTATTGTTTACGAACAAATAATAATGAGAAACAATGTTTTTCCACCTATGTATTTCAAATATGCGCAAATTCTCAATACCGACGTTGCGTTTTTTCAATTCACAGGCAAGACGCTGGTTGGCTATGAGATAATCAAAGCGATGAAAACCTATTTTATGCGTTTCGCTCTCATTATGTCTCCTATAATAATAAATACCTTCGCAAATACAGATTTTCCGTGCCAGCAACAAGTGCATACGTGCGGTGTTGTCGTCACTATACAGGCGACATGAATCATCAAAAGGAAATGCTTCGTACATGCAACGCCTTGCCATGCAAACGCTGTGCAACCTGCCTTCTATACAAAGACGAAACGCCTGTCCGCCTTCTATAACATCAGAAAATTTCTCGTTGGTATACGGTTGTACATTATCGTTTGCGTAATACATCTGTAAGTTCCACAAAGCCATATCAGCTCCTGTTTTCTCTATTGCACCGACAGCTTCACCAATAGCATTGACCGAAAAAAAATCGTCGGCATCAAGAATGGAAATATACTCTCCCCGAGCAAATTTTATGGCTATGCTGCGACTTTTTGTAAGTCCCAGATTTTTCGGATTGCTTTTTACGATGAAACGTTCGTCACGGCGGGCATATTCATTCAATATTTCGAGCGAATTATCGGTTGAAGCGTCGTTCACACAGATAGCTTCGAAATTTGCAAACGTTTGATTCTTCAAGGAATCAAGGCACTCCTGCAAATAATCCGCCTCATTATAAACGGTAATCAAAATACTGACCTTTGCCATAAATTTATTTTTTCGTCTTTTTGCGAGCAAAATACGCTTTTACGTTTCCCCGCGAAATTTTTAACCTGCGCAGACTGAAAACAGTCGATATGAAAAGCAAAATACAACTTATTGAACATTTCAGCAAGTCGTGTCCGAAGCTAAACATGGCCACCGGCAATACGACCAGGCAACCTTGAACAAATATGTTTCTTATCGTATTGCTGCCCATGCGATAATCGTATTTTTTTCCGAACACCACGACAATCATAAGCAAATCGAAGACATACGAAATCGTCAGCGCCCAGCCGGCTCCGCGCAGCCCGTAAAGTGAATAGCCTGCCACTAAAAGCCCTACGAATATAATATCATAAACAAGCTCCAGGAAAAAATATAGCGCCGAATCGTTCTTTGCCAAAGGAATATATTCTATGGGAGCAACGATTGCTTTTATAAAAAGATAGCCTCCCGCAGCCACACACATGTCGATAGCGGGCACGAAAGAAGATGTGTATAAAATTCTGACTATTAAAGGCAGGAATGTAAGGAACGCTATGAGCAACGGAGCCATTAAAAGCACGCATACGTCTATTTGTCTGTCCACCGCAAGGTCTCTTTCCTTTACATTGTTGCTTATGGCTGAAAGTCGTGGAAAGTAATCTGCATCCATAGCTACGAAAATAATGCGCGTATAAGTAACGCACAAAACGAATCCCGAAGCATATAAGCCGACATCTGCCCGCGAGCCTACATCGTTTATTATCGCACGTACGGCCATTTCAGCTCCGCTTCCGGCTATACCGGCAGCAAGATAAGCTACTCCGAGAAACAGAAGAGCCTTTCCCGCTACGAAATATTTTTTCCGGAATATGTTTTTGGTCCAGGGACGTATTCTGTGTGTGACCGCCAATGCAACAGCCGTCATTGCCGTAGTGCTGAGCAAAAGCGCAAGCGGAACGCCGCGCAGGCCGAGCGAGAAATACAAGGCTACTGTTATAAGCAAAGTAAGAACTGACGACACGGCCGACACCACGGTTATCTCTTTAAGCCGTCGTATACCTTTCATTACTGCAACCTCCCCTCCGTAAACAGCCATAAGAAATATTATAGGGGACACCGTGAACAGTGCCGACCTAAGTGCCGCGTCATCAAAGACATACTTACTGATAAAAGGCGCCAGTGCCGCACAAAGCAATGTTCCGAACAATCCTGTTCCTACACTCCAGGCACGAATCGTACAGACAGCATCGTTTATTTTCTCTTCATGAGATGTACCATATTCCTCGGAAAGTTTCCTCACTCCGCTGAAAGAGATTCCGAGGTTGGTCATAGATGATATTAAATCTGTGGTCCTGTTCAGAATATCCGTCAACGCTATTCCCACCGTACCAATAAGAGCCGCGGCACATTTATTACGGAGAACGGAAATAAATACGGTAAAGCCTTGCACTCCGCCGAACAATCCGGTATATTTCAATATACTGGCATACGAGTCGTGCTTGCCCATATTTTTATTCTCTTTAAGATTCACATCCATTTAATCACAAAAATAATCTTTTATAGCTTTCCGGCAAAACCGTATGTGTTTCAACGAATCCTATCGGAGCATAACAAGACTGGGTGCGGATTTTTTCGAAAATTCCCGCATGTAAGAATTTAGGAAGTATATAAAATATTTTATAAGGAACGGAAGTCTACATTTTTTCCCACCTGACAAAATGTCAGGTCGTATTTTTCGTGTCGGCAAAAAGCGTCGGAAAAATTATCTCAGACATATTTTAAAATATCTCAGAGATAATTCAAAATATGTCTGAGATAATTTTTTCTACAAGCGGGAAGTGTTTTTTCCTTTGCCGACGGGAAGTGCGGACACCTGACAAAAATGTCATGTTCTGAAAAGTCCAATGTCGGTTTTGGAGTTACAACGGTCAAAGTTCGGCGCATGTAATTGCCGACGGCGGCGCGAATGCAGCAACATGATAAAAACAACGAAAAGCGCTTTATGTTTTTATCGGGACGAGCCTATCGCCCTATTGAATTTCTTATTGAGGCAATTCTAAATCCTGTTGTTCAGTAGAATACAAACACATGTTATTATAACTGTTTAAATCTTTTTTGAATAATACGGTTCTTGATTCCAAATACTCGTCTGAATACAACCTAAAACCTCGTTACGGTTTTTAAATTTTTTGTTACTTTTGCCTCATGAAAGAACTATCGCAAAGTATAATCCATTTGCTGGCAGATAACGATTGTGTCATTCTGCCAGGAATAGGGGGCTTTATAGCACATTACGAATCAGCCAAATACAGTAGCGATAATAATTCTTTTGTTTCACCTAAGAGAGTGGTCGGATTCAATAGCGCAATCACCCTTAACGACGGCTTGATAGTCCAGGCCTACATGCAAGCGTACGACCTCGGATACCCAGACGCTTCTCGTCTTTTGGAAAAAGATTTACACAAAGTACATCAGCAACTCGACGAAAACGGTTCGGTACAAATAGAAGGGCTCGGTATGCTTGTGCGTAATAACAACAGCGCATACAGATTCGAAGCCTCGTCGTTCGACATTGTTACCCCAGCACTATACGCTCTGCCCGACATAAACGTAAGCACTATCACCGGCAGTAAGTTGCAAAAAGCGGAAATCGAAACCCAAGAAGCGTTGATTTCCTCGTTGCAAATATCAACAGGTAACACAGAACACGATGAATCAGGAAAAGAGCAGGAAGAACACACACCGGAAGTTTATACCCTGTCAATGCGTCGCTCTATAGTGCATACATTATGCGCTGTCGCCGCAACATTTATTGTATTTTGCTGTATATCTTATCCTTTAGACAATTCGCTGAATAAAAAATCTGAAGCTGCGGTTCTTTATGATATTTTGCAGGACGCTCCGCAGGCAATAGGTATATTTACAGAGGACAAGCAAAACGCAGCAAAGCCGGTTGTTCCGGAAAACACTATTTCCGAAAAGGAAGAAAAAGAGACAACAGAAAAAGAAAAAGCCACAGCGACTGTAACTTCGGAGAATAAAGTTTCGGTATCGTCCGTCGAGACAAGCAAGCCCTACACTATCGTACTTGCAAGCGATGTTTCCGAAAAAAATGCAGAAGCTTTTGTGTCGGAAATAAAGAAAAAAGGATTTGCGCAAGCCGAAGTTTACCAGGGAAAGAGCATGAGACGCGTAATCTATTCGCGTTATAGCAGCGAGCAGGAGGCATATTCCGCTCTGCGTGAACTAAATGCCGAGAGTTTTGCTTCCGATGCATGGGTAATGAAACTGAAATAACACCATGATACGTTTCTTGTTGACAGCAATACTTGTCTGTTATGCCATGTTGCCGGTACAGGCACAGAAATCACATATTTTCAACGGGGATTTCTACAACAAAGAAAACAACATAGTGCTGCATCTTAATCTTACGGAAGAAAAGATAAACATTCCCGGATTAGAATTGCTCGGGCCTACAAACGGGTATATGAACGGCAGCATATACGGCACATGGATCGTTACAAAATTCAAGGAAAGCGAAAAGAACGTCACCATAAGGTTTTCTAACGATTTCGGTTCAGAAACGCAAGAAGTGAAGTTTACCCACATGCAGGCAGATACCTTTTCTCTTGAAATGCTTAGTCCGCAAGTAATACGCAAGGTAGATAAAAGGAAACTTATAAAGATACCTTCGAAATATATATTTGTAAAAACGAGCCGATAACACGCAAAACGGACGAGGTATATCGGCTCTATAGAAAATCTGAAATAAACAGAATCAAACTGAATTTGATTTTCGGCCTGAAAACTTTCAGGCCGAAAAAGTATATTGCTTTCTGTAAAATCCTCAGTGCTTTTTCTGAGGTTTTTGCAGACAAAAACGGTCACCCTCCAAGTAATTATGAATCAACGTATATATATGTAGCAAAAAATATGTCTGAGATATTTTAAAATATCTCAGACATATTT
>CAJKQZ010000043.1 GCA_905202115.1 uncultured Prevotellaceae bacterium
TATATGTGGCAAAAAATATGTCTGAGATATTTTGAATTATCTCAGACATATTTTCAATTATCTCCCTTATATTTTCAATTTCCTGCGGGAAGTTTTTTACGTGTAAGAAAAAAATATTTTTTCAAACGGTAGGATAATAAATAATAGGCAATCTGATTTTGCCTTCCTCCCCGCCTTTTTCGTAATTTGAGCTGAAGCTCCAATATAATGGGCGGCTCGGCAGAGAAAACAAGCAAGCTTATTTTGCTTTGCTCTCGCCTTTTGCACAATTTGAGCTGAAGCTCCAATATAATGGCGGCTCGGCAGAGAAAATAAGCAAGCTTATTTTGCTCTGCTCTCGCCTTTTGCTATATTTGAAGCGCGGAAAGGACATTCAGCCGCACAACAACAAATCTTAAAAGCAACAACATAATGGGAAAAGCCGCCGAATACATAAAGAGCATTGAAATCAAAAGCCTCTGGAACGGCCAAAAACACATAATATGGAAATTGAACCCCGAGGTCAACATTCTCAGCGGAATAAACGGAGCGGGAAAAAGCACAATCCTTAACAAACTGGCCGACAGGCTGGCTATGCGTGAAGGAAACGTGGGAAACACCCCTGTATTCGGCGTGAAAATAGATTTTCATCCCTCCGACGCCACTTATGTGCGCTACGACCTCGTGCGTTCGTTCGACCGCCCGCTGGTACACGGCGACGCCCTCGACAAACTTTCCGACGGAGGCGTAAAAACCGAGATAGATTTCCAGCTTTACCTGCTGCAGCGCCGCTATCTCGACTATCAGGTGAATGTCGGGAACCGCATGATAAGTCTTCTGACCTCGGGTGCTCCCAATGCGGCCGAGAAAGCAGCCGAAGCCTCCGCGGCAAAAAAGATGTTCCAGGACGCAGTAGACACTCTGTTCGCAGAAACAGGAAAAAAAATAGACCGCACATGCAATGAAGTGCGCCTGATTCAGTTCGACGAAAAGCTTTCGCCATACAAACTCTCATCAGGCGAAAAACAATTGCTTATAATTCTTCTAACCGTGCTTGTAGAGGACAATCTTCCCTACGTGATTTTCCTCGACGAGCCGGAAGCGAGCATGCATGTGGAATGGCAGCAGAAACTCATCTCACTTATACGCAGCCTTAACCCGAAAGCACAAATAGTTCTCACCACACATTCTCCCGCCGTGATAATGGACGGCTGGATTGACGCGGTTACAGAAGTGAGCGACATAACAAAATAACCGCAATACCGCATTTGTAGACCACACATGCCCTGTGCGGCCGGATTCTCCCCTATTTTTCAGAATGAGCAAGCGTCTATCCGAAAATCTAAACTCACAATACATCGGCGCAGCCTCGCGCATGAAGCCGGCAGGCTCACGCCGGCGCATAATAGTCTATGTAGAGGGATTCGACGATATCATGTTCTGGCGCAATGTGCTCGGGCGTTTCGAAAACGACAGGATTTATTTCGAAATAATGCTGCCTTCGCGCACATCTCTGGCAAAAGGGAAAAAAATAGCTATAACAAACATACTCCATAATTCTCTCGGGAAAAACATGATAGCCTGTGTCGACGCCGATTACGACTATCTGCTGCAAGGCTCTCGCGAATCCTCGCGGGCGATGTGCTGCAACCCGTATGTGTTTCACACTTATGCCTACGCAATAGAGAACTTCCAATGCTACGCTCCGTCGCTACGCAACGTTTGCGTGACAGCCACACTGAACGACCGTAAAATTTTCGATTTCGAACAATATATGCGCGAATTTTCCGAAACGGTCTACCCGCTTTTCGTGTGGAGTATCTGGTGTTATCGCACCGGAAACTTCAAACACTTCTCTCTCAGTTCTCTGTGCAGCGTGATTTCTTTGCGCGAAGTGAACATATACCACCCCGAACGCGCAATAGAACTTCTCAGGCAACGTGTAAACCGCGCCATGTCGTGGCTTCAAAGACGCTTTCCGCAGGCAAAGAAAGAATATGCCCCGCTCAGGGACGAGCTGTCGCGCCTCGGCGTCACGCCGGACAACGTATACATGTACATCCGCGGCCATGACATTTTCGACGCTGTGATATGCCCGCTCATAACCTCCGTTTGCGACACCCTGCGGCGGGAACGCGAAAGCGAAATACGACGTCTGGCCGTCAATATACAGCAAATGCAGAACGAGCTGTCGGGCTACCAGCACAGCATATCCCCGCCCGACTTCGCCCTGCGGAAACATACCGATTTCACCGAAGCCCCGCAATACCAGCAGATACTTGATTCGTTGCGGGACTTTCTTTCGGATTTTTCCGAACCGTTGGACGAAAACAAAGAAACCGGCGCAAACGGCAATACTGGCGGACAATAAAATCATATACAAATCCGCACACCTAAAATACCTTGTAAAAAACACCCTCCCGCTTGTAAAAAAAATTATCTCTGAGATATTTTAAAATATGTCTGAGATAATTCAAAATATCTCAGACATATTTTTCCCCTTGCAGGGAAAGGCTTTCCCGACAAGGTATTATTTCCGTATAATCCGCGACAAAAACAGACAGGAAATAGGGAACAGAAAAACCTTTCGCGGAGCACCTCATAATACGACTCACGGCTTGCCTTGTTTTACAGGCAAGCCGTGAACTTTTATCGGGACGGAAATATTTCAACGGTTGGGCGTATCCCACACTTTCGTATCCTCGCAATATGCGTCGACCCAATTGTCTCCGCATTTGAATTTGAACTCGCCCTTTTCCAGGCGCCATTTACCGTCATAGCCCACAAAAGCCAAATCGGAAGCAGGTATGGTAAACGAAACAGTACGTTTCTCCCCGGGAGCAAGCTCTATCTTCTCGAATGCACGCAAGCGGATGTTGTCGGGCGTGGAAGAAGCCGTGACATCTTTCGAATAAAGCAAAACAGCTTCCTTGCCTTTGCGGTTTCCGGTGTTGGCAACATCGACAGAAACGGTAATGTCGTCGCAATGAGCGAAATGAGGCTTGTTTATCTTCATATTATCATATTTGTATTCAGTATAGCTGAGTCCATATCCGAACGGCCACTGAATACTCATTTTGGCGTCGTAATTATAATTGCCCTCCATTTGGTGGTTAAGGTTCTCGCACGGTTTGTAGTCGTATGTAACGAGAGCGTTTACGTATTTGGGATACGTAAAAGGCAGCTTGGCGCTGAAATTCTCATCGCCGGCAAGGAGCTTGGCCAGGGCGTCGCCGCCGTAATTGCCCGGCAACAACACATCTACCACAGCCTTTGCCAGCGGAACCAACTCGTGTATGATTCGCGGGCGGCCTTCATTGAGCACAAGCACTATAGGCTTTCCAGTTGCGGCAAGTTTCTTTACCAGCTCCGACTGGTTTTCCGACAGAGTGATGTCGTCGATGTTTCCGGGCGTCTCACAATAAGAATTCTCTCCTATACAAGCTATCACCACATCGACGCTCTTGGCTTTCTCTGCCACAGCGTCGATATTTCCCTTTACCTCTTCCCACCAGTTGTCGATTTTCGGCTGAGCATACGACACACCCTCGTCAAGAACCACGTTCTCTTTGCCGAAACGGTTGCAAAGAGCCTCATAGATAGTATTGTAATTTTTTCCGAGCTCATCGGCCTTGTTTCCCTGCCATGTATACGACCAGCCGCCGTTGAGCGAGCGTATGGAATTTGCATTAGGGCCGGCGAGAAGTATCTTTACGCCTTCTTTAAGCGGAAGCATGTTGTTTTCGTTCTTGAGAAGCACTTCCGATTCGAGGGCTGCCTGCAGCGCCACGTCCGCAAATTTCTGCGAACCGAAATCCTTATAGTTCTTGGGCGAGACATACGGTTTGTCGAACAGTCCCAGACGGTATTTCAGGCGGAGAATGCGCGCCACAGCGTCGTCAATGCGGCTCATAGGTACGCGTCCTTCTTCGACAAGTGCCTTGAGATCGGTACAGAAGCTGGGATCGTAAGGAACCATAGAGATATCTATACCCGCGTTTATGCCTATCTCGATAGCTTCTTTCTTGCTGCCGGCAATATGGTCGCGTTCGAAAAGATTGTTTATGTCGGCCCAGTCGGTAACTATGAGACCGTCCCAATTTAAATCGTCTTTGAGCCAACCGGTAAGGTATTCCTTATTCGCGTGAAACGGCATACCGTTGTTCGAGCCGGAATTTACCATGACCGAGAGCGCACCCGCACACACCGTGGCCAGATATGGTGCAAAATGTTTCTCGCGCATTTCAGAAGGAGTTATATTCGAAGGCGTTCTGTCCTTTCCCGAACGCGGCACTCCGTAGCCCATGTAGTGTTTCATCGAAGCAGCCACGTTTTCGGTGCCCACATTGTTCAGGTCGTTTCCCTGCATTCCTTTCACAACCTCCACACCGAAAAGTGAGTTCACAAGACAGTCTTCGCCGAAGTTCTCCCACATGCGCGGCCAGCGCGGATCGCGCCCCAGGTCTACCACAGGCGAAAAGCTCCAGGGCACAGAGGCAGCTCTGGTTTCGTAGGCCGTAATCTCGCCCGCCTTTCTTGCATAGGCAAGGTTGAAAGAAGCTGCAAGATTTATGTTCTGAGGCAGAAGCGTACCGTCGAGCACAAAAGTGGAACCGTGAATCTGATCTATTCCGTAAAGACAGGGTATTCCAATATGCTTCATGGAATAATCCTGTATTTCCTTGATAAGCTCGTAATAGACTTCTTTCGTTTGGGCCTCATTGAGCGGGACATTAAGCATGGAACCCACCTTGTATTTCCCGAAAATAGTGTCGAACATAGCCTTGTTGATAACGAACTTACCCGTGGCCTGGCTCTTGGGATAGTCGGTAATCGCATCGATTGTAATCTGACACATCTGCCCCACCTTTTCGTCGAGCGTCATCTTTTTAAGCCACTCCTGTATTCGGGCTTCAATTTTGGCATCGGCCGGAATGGCAGTATGCGCTGCGCCGGCGGTTTGTGCAGATATGTCTGCGCAAAACAGCACGGCGATGAAAAACGATATTATTACTTTCATATTGTATAGGTTTTTGATTTCTACATTTTCATATTCTGGATAATTTAGCGTAGTCGAGGATTTCACTCAGGCATATCGTCGTTTTTTACAACAGGCCATGACTTTTTCGGAGACGCTCCGGCACGTAAAAAAAATTATCTCAGAGATATTTTGAATTATCTCAGACATATTTTAAAATATCTCAGAGATAATTTTCACGAACAAAATAGAAGTGTTTTCATGTTACGCGCAATGTATACGTAAACGATGAACTCGCCTTTATTTATGCGCGGCGGCATTCTCCTCAACGAGGCCGTCGAAAAACAAAAGCATTTCCTTTATCTGCGGCAGGCCGAAGCGGGTGAAAGTTCTCTTAGAATTGTCGTCATGGCGCCAGTCGAGAAACGCATGTCCTATGCCGCCTATCTGAATGTACTTTATGTCCTGCCCCGCCTTACTCATGGCATTGCAATACTGCGACATCTGCTCGTCTCGAATCAACGTATCGCCTGTTCCGCGAAGAATCAGTTGCGGCACGGCGCGTACCGAACGCTGCGGAATAAAACAAATAGGCGAAATATGCCTTGCCGTAAGCGTATCGGCCGAATAAAAACGTTTCATCACATCATCGGTAAGCACGGGATAGGTGGGAACCGCTCCGAGAAAAGCCTCGCGCATTTCTTTGCCCACAGTTGCGGCGTCCTTGCCCTGAGGCAGGTAGGTAGGTTTGAACTCATACACTCCCGATGTGCGCCCGAAACCTCCGTCACCGATGTAATCGGCAAAATTTATTGCCGCGGCCGAAAGATGACCTCCCGCACTGTCGCCCGTTATGAACACTCTCTTGGCGTCGCCGCCGTAAAGAGAGGCATTTTCCATAATATGGGCTATCGCACCATACACATCCTCTATTATCTGATACATGGCAACAGGCGTTTCTTCGCCATCGCCACCACCGATAAAACGATAGTCGATACTGAAAGCCACATAGCGCCCCGACTTTGCTATTTCGCGCCCGAGACCGCGCATTATGTCTTCCGTATTAGAACTCCAGCCCCCGCCGTGAACGATAACCACAATCGGAAGATTGCGGGCCTTTGCCGGAGAATAGACATCATATTTCAATGTTTTCTTTCCAGGCCTGGCGTATACTACGTTCTTTGTTATTTTTATATCCTTGAACTCGCTCTCTGGCAAAAAAGCAGCACCGAGAGTGATGTCGCGATCGGCAACAATAACGCCGGGATTGTCGTTGGTTTCATTATAGGTAAGTCCCCAGGGAACTTTCACACCCTGAAAGGCACAGTCGAAAACATATCCCTTGTCGGGTTTGGCAGTAACGGTGAAACGTGTTCCTTTCGCAACCATGCCGTCGGCCGGAACGGTTGGGCTCACGCTGAACATACCGTTCTGAGGCGTTTCGAGCGTTACTTTTACTTTTTCCTGCGCCTGAACCGTTGCGGAAAACAAGAACAACAGGAAAATCGGAATCAACTTATTCGTTTTCATGGCAAAATGTATTTTTATAATCGTATTTCAGAAAAATAAAACGACTTTACGTATGCGCTTCGAGGAATCCCAGTCCTTCATGCCCTGGATAGACCTTAATAAAAGAGGTTTCGGCAGGAATAAGCAAACTCTCACCAGCACGAAGACTCACAACATTTCCATCGTCATCAGCTATTTCGGCGTCACCTCGGAAAGCAATGTAAACTTCAAAGTGATTGGAACGGGAATAATCTATGGTTATCGGTTTGTCGAGATTATAAAGCGATACAGTGAAAGGACTTTTCTCCACAAGAATTATACGCTTGTTGCGCTCGTCGGAATAATCGGTTAGATAATTCCGACGAACGTCGTATTTTATGGCTTCTTTAGCAAGCTCGGTGTGAAGCTCACGTTTGTTTCCGTTAGCATCTCTGCGATTGAAGTCGTAGATACGATAAGTTATGTCGCAGGCCTGCTGTATTTCTATAACAAACGAACCGGCTCCTATACTGTGAACCCGTCCTGCCGGAATAAAAAAACAATCTCCCGCCTTAACATCATGGTCTTTAAAGAGCGTCATGATTGTATCGTCTGCAACGCTCGCTTCGTATTCTTCGGGAGTTATCTGCGAAGAAAAGCCCGATATTATATGCGCTCCAGGAGCTACATCAACCACATACCACATCTCATTCTTACCGTTAGGGAAACCATATTTATGAGCCATCGCATCGTCTGGATGAACCTGTATGCTAAGATCCTTATCTGCGTCGATAAATTTGATTAGCATAGGAAATCTATTGCCATGCCGCTGATAATTTCCCCGCCCTACGAGCCTCCATTTAAGACGATCTATGAGCTGGCTTGTACGCAAACCGGCATACGGGCCTTCGGAGACAACAGTTTCATCACCTTTAAGCCCTGAAATCTCCCAGCTTTCTCCATATTCCGCAAGCGGCGCATCAATATTCTTAAACGGAATTATTCTTTTGCCTCCCCATATTCTTTCCTTTAGCAAAGGACGGAACTTAATGGGAGCTATGCGCGTAGTTACGGGATTTACTGTATGCATTGCGTGGTCTGTGGCCATTTTCGCTGTTTTTTCTTTATTATATATCTATTCCGGTGCAAACTTAGTAGTCTTTCCAGAAACGGGGAACGAACAACATTATTATTGTAAATATCTCAAGACGTCCCGCGAACATGAGAAACGAGCTTACCCATTTCGCCGATTCAGGCAACGGGCTCCAGGACGACATCGCTCCGTACATATTGCCGAACTCCGGCCCTGCATTACCCACGGAAGTCAGCGAAATCCCCATTGCGTCTGTCAGAGGTATGCCCATAATGCTCAAAGCAATCATTCCAGCAATTATAAAAGCCACATACAACGTTGCAAACGACAACAACGTATGTTCCATAGAATAGTTCATGGTGCTGTTGTTTATACGTACCGGAATTATGGCACGGGGATGAAGTATATACTTGAACTCATTCTTGGTAATTTTAAACAGAGCGACTATCCTTACTATTTTAAAGCCTCCGCTCGTAGAACCGGCGCACGCACCGGTAAACATCACGATTGCAAGAATCACCTGAATGGTAGGATGCCATACAGTAATGTCGGAAGAAACAAAGCCGCTGGTTGTTCCGATAGACACTACATGGAAAAGAGACGTTCTGACAGATGTAGGAATATCGTATCCCGAATGGAAATAAAGCAATACCGACATTGCCGCAGAAGCAGTCAACATAATGAATACGTATGCCTTTAATTCGGAGTTTGTAAAAAACACCTTGAATTTTCCACGAAGAAAAAGCATGTAGAGCATTGTGAAGTTTATTCCGGAAAGGAACATAAACACTATTTCCACATATTCTATAGTCGGAGAATTAAAATATCCTATACTTTCGGAGTGAGTGGAAAATCCTCCCGTAGCTGTAGTGGTAAAAGCATGGCAAACACTGTCGAACAATCCCATTCCGGCAAAATACAAAGCCGCGGCACACGACACCGTGAGCAGCATGTAAATAGACAACAGCCAGCGAATAGTAGTCTTAAAGCGCGGATGAAGCTTGTTCGACTTCGGGCCGGTCACCTCGGCAGCAAAAAGTTTTATTTCACCCACTGAATTAGAAGGAAGAAGCGCAAGGGTAAAGATTACTATTCCCAAACCGCCTACCCAGTTGGTAATTGCCCGCCAGAAATGCACGCTTCGCGGAAGAGAATCCAGATTATCTATCACTGTCGCCCCCGTGGTTGTAAGCCCCGACATCGTTTCAAAAAAAGCATCGGCAACAGAACCTACACATCCCGTAATAAGATAAGGCAACATGCCCATTACAGTACTCGCCAACCACGAAACCGCAACAACCACGAAACTATCGTATCGTGTAAGCGTTGTACGCGCGCCGCGACCGGCGTATCGCAACAGGAATCCCGTAGCAAACGCTGCTATCATAGATATGGCAAATGCCATAAAGCCGGAGTCTCCGTAAAATACAGATACGACAAGACACACGGCGAACGCTATGCTTTCTATCAGCAGCAGCGTACCGACAAGCTGCATTATCAGTTTCTTATTCACTTATCCAAATCATTTAATACATACCATATTGCAACTTATGCCGTTTCTGAACATATAAAGTCAACATACATTCCGAATGCTTCGGGAGGAAAATAAATTTATCTCTGAGATAATTCAAAATATGTCTGACATATTTTAAAATATCTCAGAGATATTTTTCCGTAGTCCGGCTGTTGTCATAAAAAAGACATGACCGGCTTTCCCGAAATACACCTCGCAAACTATGCTCTCCCATACTATAGACGATTAGTCAAATCCGACAACGAATCTAATTGAAGTATTTCTCTATCTTTTTTATATTTCCGATACAGAACACCACAACGCGATCGCCCTCCAGAATCTGAGTCGAACCATTTATCAACTGTCCGCAACCATTCCGCACAAGACCTCCGAGAGTTATATTGGGAGGCAGACCCAAATCCTTGACCATGCGGCGTGTGACCTTTGCATTTTTTGCCACCACGAATTCTGCCACATCGGCGTTCGAGACGGTGAGACATTTCACATTGGAAACATCGGCGTTGAGCATCATCTGATATATATGGCTCGCTGTAATGGTCTGTTTGTTTATTATCGTACCTATGTCAAGGCTTTCGGCCATCGGCACATAGTCCGCATTTTCGACTATCGCCACGGTTTTTCTCACTCCCATGCGTTTGGCGGCAAGACAACTCAATATATTCGATTCCGTATCGTCTGTAAGTGCAAGAAAAGCCTCTGTGGTCTGAACTCCTTCCTCAGCAAGAAGAGACAAGTCGCTGCCGTCGCCACGCACAACCATTACATGCTTGTTTATGTCGAGTTCCTCAGTAAGTTTCCGGCAACGTTGCTCATCCTGCTCTATTATCTTCACCCGCATATAGTCGGGCATTTGCCGCACCACGCAAACAGCCGTATCGCCGCCACCTATTATTATCGAATTCCTCACATCTGGGAAATCCTCTTTACCTGCTATTTCCCTGATATATGGAATATATTTCTGTGTAGTCATGAAATAAGCGACATCGTATGCGCTAAGCATGTCATCGCCATGAGGAACGATTGTTTCCTTCATATGTTTGATTGCCACCACGTGATACGGCGAATCGGGACCGCACAAGTTTTTCAAGGGAATTCCGAGTATTTTGGAATTAGTGCGCAACTTCACGCCCAACAGAATAAGACCTCCTTCTTTCACTTCCCACCACTGCCTTATCCAGCTGCGTTTCATGGAATTTACAATTTCTTCGGCAGCAAGCATTTCGGGATAAATCATGGAATTGATTCCCACCGAAGTAAAAAAGTCTTTGTTCTCGGGCGATATATATTCGTAAGAATCCACTCGGGCTACGGTTTTTTTCGCCCCGAGCTTGCTTGCCAGCATACAGCAAGCCATGTTGCGCGCTTCTTCGTCCATTACTCCCACCACAAGGTCGGCGCTCCCCGCTCCGGCCTCCTTTAAAGCTGCAATCGACGTGGGAGAAGCGTTCATCGTCATGAGGTCGAAATCATTCTGAACATTCGCAAGACGCTCTTCGTTGGCATCAACGAGCACAATATCGTGATCTTCGCGCGACAGGAGCTTTGCAAGATGTGTTCCCACCACTCCAGCGCCGGCTATGAGAATTTTCATTTGCCGAGTTTTAGTATTTCATTACAAATAGCCTCTTCATCGAGACCTGTTATATGGTACAGTTCCGAAGGACTGCCATGTTCTATGAATCTGTCGGGCAGTCCGAGAATCGAAATCCTGACAGGATAACGTTTTTGTGAAAGATATTCCAACACAGCCGAACCGAAACCGCCTTTCCTTACCCCGTCCTCGACCGTGATTACCTTGTCGAACGAACGGCCTATGCTGTCGAGCAGTTCCGTATCGAGAGGTTTGAGAAAACGTATGTCATAATGAGCCACCGAGAGGTCTTTATTTTCCCGTTCGGCCCGTTCTATCGCAGCGGCAGCGACTTTGCCTATCGGCCCTATGGTAAGAACCGCCATATCCCGCCCTTGTTTCATCATGCGCCCCTTGCCCACCGGTATCTCTTGCATTTCGTTGCGCCAGTCCCTGAGATAGCCGTTGCCGCGCGGATAACGTATAACAAAAGTTCCTTTGCCGGGAATCTGTGCCGTGTACATAAGATTCCGCAGTTCGTGTTCGTCATAAGGAGAAGCGACGGTTATGTTGGGAATCGGCCGGAGACAAGCCATATCGAAAGCGCCGTGGTGGGTAGGCCCGTCACGCCCAACGAGCCCTGCCCTGTCGAGGCATATACACATGTCAAGATTCAGTATGGCTGCGTCGTGAATTATATTGTCGTAGGCTCTTTGGGCAAAAGACGAGTATATATTGCAAAAAGGCATGATTCCTTCTTTCGCCAGACCGGCCGAGAATGTAACGGCATGGCCTTCGGCAATCCCCACATCGAACACGCGGTCGGGCATCTCCTTCTGCATTATACACATAGAGCATCCCGTAGGCATGGCTGGAGTTATTCCCATTATCCTGTCGTTCTTTCTGGCGAGCTCGAGCAATGTTTCGCCGAACACGTCCTGAAACCTCGGGCCCTCATCGCCAGCATCTTCTTTCAGGAACGTTCCCGTTTCCTTGTCGAACTTTCCCGGGGCATGCCACATGGAGGCCTCGAGTTCGGCCGGACGGAAACCTTTTCCTTTCACGGTATGTATATGCAGGAGCTTAGGCCCTTTCATATCCTTTATCTCTCTCAGCGTACGCACAAGCTCGATAACGTCGTGCCCGTACATCGGCCCGAAATATCTTATGTTAAGTCCTTCGAATATGTTCTGCTGGTTAGCCAGCAGAGACTTCACCGAATTATTGAAGCGTATTATAGACTTGCGCCGGTTCTCGTTAAGAAAACCGGCCGATATGAGTTTCTGCGACAGCTTGAACCTTATTCTGTTGTAGAACGAGCTCGTATGCAGGTGCCTCAAGTACTGGCGCATTCCCCCCACGGAACGATCAATGCTCATTCCGTTGTCATTAAGTATTATAAGAAGATTATTTGGAGTTGTGGAGGCGTTGTTCAGACCTTCGAACGCAAGGCCGCCGCTCATGGCTCCGTCGCCTATGACAGCTACCACATGGCGGTTGCGCTCGCCTTTCCGTTCGGCGGCAACAGCCATTCCGAGCGCCGCCGATATGGAATTAGAGGCATGGCCCGAGATGAACGAATCGTACTCGCTTTCATACGGAGAAGGAAAGGGCCTCAGACCGTTAAGCCGGCGGTTGGTTACAAACCTGTCGCGGCGGCCGGTAAGAATCTTATGAACATACGCCTGGTGGCCCACATCCCAGACAAGCCGGTCGTCAGGCGTATCGAACACATAGTGAAGAGCCACCGTGAGCTCAACCACTCCCAGGCTCGAGGCAAAATGCCCTGGGCTTTTCGAAAGATTGTCGATAAGATACTCCCGAAGTTCGGAACACAACTCCGGAAGCTGCTCCACCGGCAAGCGTCTCAAGTCGTTGGGGTAGTTTATTTCTGACAACAGCGGATAATTTTCACTTGCTTCCATAGGCATACTGTAATTTGCAAAGGTAGCACAAACCACTGACCTGGCAAAATTCACATATTCCTTTCGGGAACACATGCAAACAAGGCCGCCCGGATACAAAGGCGCAGTTGCCATACTACCCATAAACGCAGCAAAACGTCAGCAGACTATCATTTCCCCGCCGCTACGAGTAACGGAAAACATTATCACGGAATACAGGGAAAATCCATGAAAAATCAACAAATCGCACCACATCACATAAAATAGCAGGTACTTTTCAGGAAGGTTTTGCAGACAAAAACGGTCACCCGCCAAGTACTTGAAAATCAGCAGGTGTATATATAGCGAAAAATATGTCTGAGATATTTTGAATTATCTCAGACATATTTTTAATTATCTCCCTTGTATTTTCAATTTCATGCGGGAAGTTTTTTACCATATGAAAAAATAAATATTTTTTCGCAAGGACGTTTCGGGATTAAACCATTCTACGCCTATTTTCTGCAGGGCCCCTTCTTCCTTACGGAATACACCTTATTATAATAGGTCTATATATCTTTCTCAAGCGCCTTGACGTACTCATAAAGTTTGCGGTAAAACGGATGATGAAGCAGCGTATCGGGATTTCCGAGTATGAAAAGTTTCATCCTCGCCCTTGTAATAGCCACGTTCATGCGGCGGATGTCGGAAAGGAAGCCTATGTTTCCCTCCTCGTTGGCGCGCACGAGACTTATGACTATTATATCGCGTTCCTGTCCCTGGAAACCGTCCACTGTGTTTACCGTAACAAGATTTCTGAACGGCTTGAAGAAAGCGTCTCGGCCGAACATGCGCCGCAACAGCTGTACCTGCGCCTTGTAGGGCGATATGACACCGATGTCGATGTTTTCTTCAAGCAAACGACGCTTGCCTATCTCTTCGATGTAAGACTTCAGACTGTTTACGGTGAGTTCCGCCTCCGCTCGGTTTATTCTGCCGTAGCTTTCGCCCACGAACTCTTCGCGGAAATCCGTTCTGGAAGTATCTATCCAGCTTACAGGCGTGTCGAAATCGAGTATTCCGCGATTCTTCACCTCGGGAGCGCTCACAATCTGCCCGTCATAAAACATTTTGCTCGAAAAGCGGGCTATGTCGTCGTTCATCCTATACTGCACCTTGAGCATGGAAACGCATTCGGGCTTTTCCTCGGCCACCACCTGCATAAGAGTGTCGGCCAGTCCGGCACGCGCGGCCTCTGGATTCTTGATAGTAGGCGGAAGCTGCCGGTGGTCGCCTGCAAGAATCAGGCGGTCGCCCTTCTGCAAAGGGATCCACACCGCCGCTTCCAAAGCCTGCGCCGCCTCATCCACCACCAAAGTGTGATAGTGTTGGTTGTCGAGAATGCGGTTGGCCGCTCCGGCAAGAGTACACGCTATGACGCGCGCAGACGAAAGCAACTGTTCGTGTATGGAAAGCTCTATTTCAGTGGCACGGTCGCGAAGACGAGCTATTTTCTGATGACGTTTCTCCGCATCTCCGCGTTGCGAATAAAGTTGCCGTATAGCGCGGCGCAAAGCCCAAAGCTGCGGGTAATCAGGATGAGCCTCAAAACGCCGTTCATAGGTAAACGAAAGCATTTTGTCGTTTACCCTGGTAGGATTTCCTATTCTGAGAACGTTTATTCCCCTGTCGGCGATTTTCTCGCTTATCCAGTCGACCGCCATATTGCTCTGCGCGCATACCATTACCTGGTTCTCGCGCCTTAGAATCTCATAAACGGTTTCGACGAGCGTTGTGGTTTTTCCCGTTCCTGGAGGGCCGTGCACTATCGCCACGTCCTTTGCGCGCAGGGCCTCGTTCACAGCTTCCTGCTGCGAGACGTTGAGCCAGGGAAAGGGCACCGGCAACGGCGTCGCTTTTGCGGGGCGCACTGTTCCGTGGAATATTTCGCGCAGCTCCGACAAACGGTTACCTTTGGCATTGATTGCGGCGTCGAGCGCCGAGAACATCAGGCGGTAGCTCGTCTCGTCGAAAAACAACTGCACACCGAGGCGTTCCGCCGCCTGCAAAGAGGCGAGCGCGCCGCCGTCGGGAATGACGGCAACCATTCTGTCGTCGTCCGCATATCCCACTGTCGAAGCAAACTTAAAGAAACTGGGGCGCTCGGTGGCGTCGAGCGTGAAAAAGCATATCGGTTTCCCGTATTCGAAAACGTGTTCCACCTCTTTTTCTTCGGTGCGGAACACCTCGACCACCAACTGATTGAGCGAATTGTAATAACTGCGGCCCACGTTAAGGGGATACCAGCATATTCCGCGGCGTATTTTCCGTCCCACAGGCATTACCTGCGTTTCGCGACGGAAAGTCTCACGCTCATACTCGTATTCTTTTTTAAGGAGTGCGCGATGCTGCTCAAGATATGATACGGAGTTCGGCATGTGTCACAAAAGAACTTACGGGGAATGCTTTTTTCAATAATAACGTGCCTGCTCTATACCGAATTGTACGAAAACATTGCGCCCGAGACTGAAATCCACAGCCCCGCCCCAGCGCTCTTTCCCGAACGACCGGTACGGGCTCATGCGGCATTGCGATTCGTCGAGCAGGCTCTTGCTTCCGTAAGCGTAGACATTCACGAAATCGTTCACCTTGTAGGCTGCCACGCCCATAAGCTCGGCATTGCGTATTTTCATCCTGCCCCAGTCGAGCGTTTCGGTGCCCACTCCCGCAGCCACGCTGAACCGTTGGCCGAACGGAACAGCATAAAGAAAAGCCGCATGAGTGCCGATACCCGCGCCTCGGGGAGAATGCTTGCCGAACCCCACGGTTACGCTTGTGCCGAGCTGTGCATTCAGGCCCGAATGCAATTGCCAGTCGCCCATATAATAAGGTATAGGATAATAAAGCCGCGGAAAGAATGCCGTATCGGCCGGAAGACGCAGCGTTCCCCCGTAACCAGAAGGAATGCCGTCGGTATAATGGCCGGCAGGCTCCGAGGCTGCAGGTTTCCGCCCGCCGTCGTCCTGCGCAAGGCACGGCTGCGCCGCAACAAGCACGCAAACAAACAATATCAGTAATGGATTCTTCATTTCACCGGTATTCGCGATAACAATCCGCGATATTGCGAAGATACGAATAATCCGTTTAACAGCCCGCTCCTTAAGCGTTCTTTAACGTAGCATAATTTTTATTGGCATAACGGCACACACTGACTCGATTGGCCGCAAAAATAAATCCGCTTCCGCCTGCAAAAAGCGCTATACAGGACATTCCGACGTGAGTTCGGTATGAATTCGAACAGGTATGCCGGAAAACCGATGTTAGTAAAGTTTCATTTTTAATAGGGCCTCAAGAAAAAAAATATTTTTTTGTACGAGTAAAAAACTTCCCGCAGCAAATTGAAAATACAAGGGAGATAATTCAAAATATGT
>CAJKQZ010000044.1 GCA_905202115.1 uncultured Prevotellaceae bacterium
GAGATATTTTAAAATATCTCAGACATATTTTTTGCTACATATACACCTGTTGATTTTCAAGTGCTTGGCCGCTGACCGTTTTTGTCTGCAAAACTCTACGTAGAAATATACGCAGTAACAGGCATAACACATATTCTTATCCCGCCTATAGCAGAGATAAATCATTCTACGGATAAGAAAATCTTCTAACACCAGTTTTTTCCGAACCTCTCAGCATACGTTTCATTTTCCGCACAAAAGAAGTCCGGCTGTTTTGACATCTTGCCATATTTACATATCTTTGTAAGATACAGTGGAATCGTCATACGGCAAGACCTATCCTATCTGCAAAAAATTCCGCATAAACATTTCGATTGAAGAACACAGGACACACAACACGCTACCATGTACTGTTACATATCTCACAACTATCGCAACTTTACCCACGCCGGCACAAAATCAAAAGCTTACAACGAACAGATATTTCAAAGCATGGGGTTCAAGAACATTGCTTTGCCTCAAACACACTTTCAGAACACTATTTTCGGATTCCTCGCAACTCTTACAGGCGTGATTCTGGCCGTTTTGCGAATAAGCAAAGGCGATGTGCTCGTACTGCAATATCCCATAAAGAAGTATTATACGTTCATTTGCCGTGTGGCGCATTTCAAAGGAGCTAAAATTATAACTCTCATACATGACCTGGGAAGCTTCAGACGCAAAAAGTTAACTCCCGAAAAAGAAATGCAGCGCCTGAACAATTCGGATTACATAATAGCACACAACGAAAACATGAAACGGTGGCTAAATGAACACGGCCGCACCGAAGGTGTGGGAATACACCGTATGCACGACTATATTTCAGAAGCACAAGCACCGGTACGGAATACTCCCGAAAAAAGAGCGTCCATTCTTTACGCCGGCTCGCTGCCGAGAAAAAAGAACGCATTCCTCTACACTCTTGCCGAGGAAGACCGCGGATACGACCTCGAGCTATACGGCAAAGGGCTTAACGCAGCCGAAATAAAATCGGACAGTGTGCACTATCACGGCTTCATACCCGACGAAGAACTGATTGAAAACACGAAATACAACTACGGCCTCGTGTGGGACGGCCCGTCGCTCGACGCCTGCGAAGGCGATTTCGGAGAATATCTGCGCTACAACAATCCGCTGAAAGCATCGCTCTACATAAGGTGCCACCTTCCACTCATCGTGTGGGAGAAAGCCGCCATAGCTCCGCTCGTACGCGAAAAAGGCATAGGAATATGCGTAAGCACTCTCCGCAACCTCGACAAAACTCTGAAGGGTATTTCCGCACAGAAGTATACGGAAATGGAAAACAACGTAATCGCATGGAGCAAAGAACTGAAAAACGGAAACTGCACGCGAAACGCAATAAAAGAAGCCTTGAAATACCTTGAAAACAAAAGATAAGAAGGTCTACATACAGAAAACGAAAAATAAAAAATCCGACGTTTTGCGTCGGATTCTTTATTTCTGTCCGGTAAACAACGGCCAGGCGTCGGCAAGAGCCTGCATTGACGGAAAAACAACGTTTGCGCCCTCGTCGGAAAGCGTCTTCGGGTCAAGCGGCCCCGTATTGACCGCTATCGTAAATACCCCCGCAGCAACTGCAGCGCGCACCCCGAGCGGCGCATTCTCTACAACAACGGCTTCGTCAGGCCTTACACCGCATTTTTCCAATCCTTTCAGATAAGGGTCGGGAGCGGGCTTTCCGCGAAACGTATCATGGCTCGACACAACGAGCTCTTTTCTGAAAAAGCCGTTATAACCGTTGTTTAAACGCGTCAGCAACGATTCCTGTCCGCTGCCCGTAACCACGGCAATAGTAATTCCCTCGGCCTTGAGTTTGGCAAGCAGTTTTTCAGCGCCGGGCATTCTCGGCGCTTCCGGAAACGCATTAAAAACCCTGCACTTACGCGCATATATATTGCGCTTCTCCTCTTCGGTTGCAGGTCTGCCCCAAAATCTCTGCGCAAAAATATCTATCGTAGAGGCTCCGGTGCGGCCCTCATGCAAATACGGCTCTGCAGAGTCTATCGCCAGACCGCATTCATTGCAGACCTGCGCCCACGCTTTGGCGTGATATGACATGGAATCGAACAACACTCCGTCCATATCGAAAAGTACGGCCTTGAGGTCTAATGCCTCAAAGCCGTACTTCGACAAATATTTTTTCAGTTCGTTTTCGAACATAACCTTATTCTGCAATGCGAGCGCGAATGGCCTCGCTTTCTTTCTCGTAACCTGGTTTGTCGAGCAAAGCGAACATGTTTTTCTTATAAGCCTCCACGCCAGGCTGGTTGAAAGCATTTATACCAAGAATATTTCCGCTTATGCCGCACGAACGCTCGAAGAAATAAATCAGCTGACCGATATAACGCTCGCTCAGCTTCGGAACTATAACACGCATATTGGGAACTCCTCCGTCGACATGCGCAAGACGGGTGCCGAGCTCGGCCATTTTGTTTACCTCATCCACGCGGCGGCCTGCAAGGAAGTTGAGACCGTCGAGATTCTCCTCATCGCTCGGGAAAAGAACCTTGCATTTTGTTTCTTCAACGCTGAGTACCGTTTCGAAAATAGAACGTTCGCCTTCCTGAATCCATTGTCCCATTGAATGCAAATCGGTTGTGAAATCCACCGAAGCAGGAAAAATTCCTTTGTTCTCTTTTCCCTCGCTCTCTCCGTAAAGCTGTTTCCACCACTCGGCGATGAAATGAAGTTTCGGTTGGAAATCGGCAAGAATCTCTATCTTCTTGCCTTTGGAATAAAGGGCATTACGCATTACAGCATACTGTTCGCAAATATTTTCCTCGAAAGGAACATCCGCACCCGAAGATTTCTCTATGTCACGTGCACCCTCGACGAGCTCATCAATGTCGAAACCTGCACAAGCTATGGGAAGAAGACCTACAGGAGTGAGAACGGAAAAACGTCCTCCCACATTGTCGGGAATTACAAACGAGGTATACCCTTCCTTGTCGGCTGTAGTGCGGGCTGCACCGCGCTTTGCGTCGGTTATGGCAACTATTACGCGGCGAGCAACGTCTTTTCCGCGCTGGTCCTCGCACTGCTTTTTAAGCAAACGGAACGTAAGAGCCGTTTCAGTGGTCGTGCCCGATTTCGAGATGTTTATAACACCGAATTTGCGGTCTTTCAGATATTCGGTTAATTCGGCAAGATAATCTTCGCTTATGCTGTTTCCGGCGAAAAGTATTGTAGGATTTTTTTCGTCTTTTATAAGCCACTGAAGCGAGCTGGAAAGAGCTTCTATAACGGCACGCGCACCGAGATAGCTGCCGCCAATTCCTGCTACAACTATTGTGTCGCACTCACTGCGCAACACAGCGGCGCAATCTTTAATAGCTTTCAGGTCAGCGTCGGTTATCGAGGTCGGCAGGTTCAACCAGCCGAGGAAATCGTTGCCCGGGCAGGTGCCGGCTTCAAGCGCTTTCTGTGCTTCTTTGGCTTTCTTCTGCATTTCAGCAAATACTTCGTCCAAAACGAACGACTTTGCTTTAGTGATGTCCAAACTTATTTTCTTCATAATCTTAAGTTTTATGATTTTCTTTGTTTTATCGCAATGAATCTGTGAGCAACCCTATTTCGACAGCAGGCGGAATGCGCTCGTAAAGAATATTGTAGACCGCATACAGCACAGGCATGTTCACATAGAAATGTTTATTGATGTCATAAAGACATTTTGTACCATAATATCCCTCGGCCACCATATCCATCTCTATCTGTGCATTTTTCACACTGTATCCCTTGCCCACCATTGTACCGAACTCGCGGTTGCGGCTGAAATTGGAATATCCGGTCACGAGCAAGTCTCCGAGATATGCGGTGGCGTCGACGCGGCGTTCTACGGGGTAAACTGCACGCAGGAAACGGTTCATTTCCATTATGGAATTCGACATAAGTACAGCCAGAAAGTTATCGCCGTAATTCAATCCTTTGCAAATACCAACGGCAATGGCATAAACGTTCTTGAGAACCGTGGCATATTCTATGCCTACGACGTCCTCACTTATTGAAGTCTTTATGTAATTACTCGAAAGAGCAGCCGCAAGTGCCCTGCCTTTCATTCTGTCAAGGCAGCCGATAGTAAGATAAGTTAGACGATTGAGCGCCACTTCCTCGGCGTGACTCGGGCCACTTATCACGGCAAGACTATCATCGGGAACGTTGTATATCTGTCTGAAATATTCCGTCACCACAAGGTCTTCTTCGGGCACAATTCCCTTTATTGCGGTAACGATGAACTTATCGCTGAGTTTCACACGAAGTTTTTTCAGCAGCTTCTTGAGATAAGGCGAAGGCGTAACAAATATCACGGTGTCGCTTGCCTCGACAATTTCATTTATATCGCTGCTGAAAGTTATCTTGCCCGTGTCGAATTTTACGCTCGAAAGATACGACGGGTTATAGCCCAACTTCACGAAGTTGTCTATGCTCTCCTGCCGGCGGATATACCAATTTAAATGGTCCGCCTTTTCGAGAACAATCTTGGCTATTGCCGTAGCCCAGCTTCCGCCGCCTATTATTGCTATCTTACCGCAGGCTGACATATTTTTTCTGCTCCATACATATTTAAAGTCCCACACACTTCCATGCCGGCGGGATATTTCATCATGCGTTGAGCTTCTTTATCCACTCTCCTACCTCGTCTACGCTCGGTTTGGCGATTTCGAGCTTATATTTCTTTATAACCTCGCCTATCTGCATTTGCAATTTCTGCGGATTCACCTCGCTCATGTCATTGACTGTGTTATAACCGGCTTTCTGAAGCACAGGCACGAGCTCCTCTGCTATTCCGATAGCCGTATATTTGTCGGCAGCGTCGCGCTGCGGCTTCTTTTCGGGACGCATTTGCGGGAAGAAAAGCACTTCCTGAATCGTTGTCTGCCCCGTCATAAGCATTGCAAGTCGGTCGATACCTATACCTATACCCGACACGGGCGGCATTCCATACTGAAGCGAGCGAAGGAAATCCTGGTCGATAAACATAGCCTCATCGTCGCCTTTCTCGCTCAGGCGCAGCTGCTCTTTGAAACGTTCCTCCTGATCTATCGGGTCGTTAAGCTCACTGTAAGCATTGGCCAGCTCTTTTCCGTTAACCATAAGCTCAAAACGCTCGGTGAGGTCGGGATTGTCGCGGTGGCGCTTGGTAAGAGGACTCATCTCGATAGGATAATCTATTATGAACGTGGGCTGAATATAAGTGCCCTCGCAGAACTCACCGAATATCTCGTCTATCATCTTGCCTTTGCCGTAAGTCTCGTCAACGCTGTCGAGCTTCAGTTCCTTGCAGATAGTCCGAATTTCATCTTCCGTCTTTCCTGTGAGGTCGTAACCAGTTTTTTCCTTTATCGAATCGAGCATGGTAACACGGCGGTAAGGAGCCTTGAAATCTATTTCCTTTCCGTCAACCGTCACTTTGGTCGTACCGTTCACGTCGAGGGCTATACGCTCGAGCAGTTTCTCGGTATAGCACATCATCCAGCGATAATCCTTGTACGAAACGTAAAGTTCCATGCAGGTGAACTCGGGATTGTGGTTGCGGTCCATTCCTTCGTTGCGGAAGTTCTTGGAAAACTCATACACTCCCTCGAATCCGCCTACGATAAGGCGTTTCAAATACAATTCGCAGGCTATACGAAGATACAGGTCGGTATTGAGTGTATTATGGTGCGTGATAAACGGCCGTGCGCTTGCACCTCCGGGAATCGGCTGCAGGATAGGTGTCTCCACCTCGGTATATCCGTCGGCATCGAACTGCGCACGCATACTTTTATATATCTGTGCGCGTTTCATGAACACGTCTTTTACACCCGAGTTTACCACAAGGTCGACGTAACGTCGGCGATAGCGCAGTTCGTGATCGTCAAAACGGTCGTATTCCACTCCGTCTTTCATCTTGACTATAGGCAGAGGCTTAACGCTCTTCGAAAGCACTTTCAGTTCGTCGGCTTTTACGGAGATTTCTCCCGTCTGCGTGCGGAACACTTCGCCTTTCACGCCCACAAAATCGCCGATATCGAGCAAACGTTTGAAAACCACATTATATAGGTCCTTGTTTTCGTCCGGACAAATCGTGTCGCGGGTTACATACACCTGAATCCTTCCTTTAGAGTCCTGGAGCTCGAAAAAGCTCGCCTTACCCATTACACGGCGACTCATAAGGCGTCCTGCTATGCAGACTTCGCGCGGGGCGGCTGCCTCGTCGAAACTTTCCTTTATCTCGGTTGAAAAAGCATTCGTGGGATATTCGGCAGCAGGATATGGATCTATTCCCATGCTGCGTAACTCCGCCAGACTTTCGCGGCGGTTGAGTTCTTGCTCACTGAGTTCTAATACGTTCATGTTTACGCATGTTGATATTTCCATGCAAAATTACTAATTCTTTCCGACATTCCCAACTACGGTCGCTTCATCTCTCCTGCTATGCCAACGACAAGAGCTATTTTTTCAGTTTACATTGCAACGGCATACGCCGCACTGCAACCCCAACAAACCGTAACCGGTACAGGATTCTTCGGACATGACATTTTGTCAGGTACCCGCACCTCCCGCCAGCACGTGGAAAAAAACCTCCCGCTTGTAGAAAAAATTATCTCAGACATATTTTGAATTATCTCTGAGATATTTTAAAATATGTCTGAGATAATTTTTCAGGGCTTCTTTTCACAGCTCTTCAAAAACCACCTGACAAAAATGTCAGGTATATAAAAAATGTCCGTTTACGTTATGGCTGAATTTTTATTGAACTGTGTTTTTTCCTTTTTCGGGAAAAGCCGGACGGGGAAGCATACCTTGCTTTATTGCCTGCATTACGTTCGACGGAGGACGTTGTGCGTTTAATTCGTCTCTCATAAAATCCATATATGGTTTGACGTGACTGAAAAATTCACGATATCCGTCGCACAGATAGTTCAGTCCCTGTTCGCCTGTGGAGGTGGTGGTAAAGCGGTTTTTGGGGCATTCGCCGTGGCAAGCGAATAGGAATTCGCATTTTTTGCACTTTAGTGGCAGGGATGAATGTTTTTTCAGCCCGAACTCCGATTGCTGCTTTCCGTAGAGCATTCGGATAATTGTGTTTTGGTTTATGTTTCCTAATTTGTATTCGGGAAACACAAAATGGTCGCAACTATAAACATCTCCGTTGTATTCCATTACGGCCGCGTGCCCGCAGGAAGCCGACAGTGTGCATAGGCCCGGTTCTACGCCGCACCAGTTGGCAAGCGTAGCGTCGAATATCTGTACAAAAAAGCGTCCAACATCGTTCTGAATCCATAAGTCGAATAATTCGCACAGGAATCTTCCCCATTGCTCGGGAGTTATCGACGACGGTGTAAGGGGAGCGCTGTCACAGGGCGTGGCAAGGTGTCGTCCGTCGCTATGCGGTAGAATACGTTCCACAATCGGGGTGAACTGAAGGAAGTCGGTGCCCGATTTTTTAAAGAAGTCGTAAACTTCGGCGGCGTGCTCCGCATTGATAGAATTTACCACGGCCATAGCGTTCCATTCCACACCGTATCGGTTAAGCTTTTCTATGCCTTTTAATGTCTGCTGCCACGAATTGTGTCCGGAACGCGACTTGCGGAATGCGTCGTGATATTTCTGCGGACCGTCTATCGATACTCCTACGAGCCAGCGGTTCTCTTTAAGAAAGCGGCACCAGTCGTCGGTAAGCAATGTGCCGTTCGTTTGCAGCGCATTGTCTATCTGTCTTCCGCCGGCATAGCGTTTCTGCAGGCTTACGGCCTTTTGGTAGAATGAAAGCGGGCGCAACAACGGCTCTCCACCGTGCCATGTAAAGAGAACTTCCTGCGTGGTCTGGCTTTCGATGTATTCGCGTGTGAACTTTTCAAGCAGTGATTCGCTCATCAAATGGTCTGTACCGCCGGCATACAGATTCCTTTTTTCGAGATAGTAACAGTATTCGCATGCAAGATTGCAGTGAGCGCCTGCCGGCTTGAGCATTACGTACAGCGGGCGGGCGAAAGGTGCTATCGCGTTTTTTTCTGTCATTGAGTTTTTGGGGGCAGAGTTATGCGGAAAAACTCGCTCGGCCTGTGCTCCTTATAAATAATGTCTGTCATTTTGCGCACAATGCGCGGATTTTCTGCTGCGACGTCGCGGTCTTCGTGAAGGTCGGCGGCAAGATTGTAGAGCATGGGCTTTCCTTTTTTGACAACTAACTTCCAGTCGCCTTTCCGCACGGCAATCATGTCAGTTTCGTGAAACTCCCAGTACAGGTGCTTGTGGTGACGCTGCTTTCCCTTGCCTGTGAGTGTGGGATATATGGAAATTCCGTCAAAGCAGTCGTCGGGAATGTTTTTGTTGGTGTAGCGTTTTTTAAAGTCCTTTATTCCCGCTATATCGCAGAACGTTGGCAGCAGGTCGTAGAACGCAAAAGGCATGTCGCAGTCTTTTCCTGCGTTTATGTGCTCAGGCCATTTCACTATGAACGGCACTCTTATTCCTCCTTCGTAGGTAGAACGCTTGAGCCCGCGCAACAGGCCGTCGCGGTTGAAGAACTCGGGGTCGGCGCCGCCTTCTTCGTGCGGGCCGTTGTCGGAGGTGAAAATTATAACGGTGTTGTTTTCCAATCCTTTCTCCCGCAGTTTTTCGATTATTTCGCCAACTTGTGTGTCGAGTCGTGTTATCATTGCCGCAAATTCGGCATGTGTATGCAAGGTGGGGTTGTAGCGTGAGCCCTTGTTCCCGCCGAATGTCTTGTCGTCGGCGAATCTGTTGCGATAGCCTTTTAAGATAGAGTCTTCCGGCTGGCGCAGTTCGGCGTGCGGCAGTGTGTATGTGAATATCCCGAGAAACGGTTGGCCGGCCTGCCGGTTGTCGAGCCATTCGAGGGCTTTGCTGTGTATTATGTCGGCGGAGTATTGCGTGCGGTTGTCGTAGTCGGGGCCGTACATGGCGTGTCGCGTATTCTCTGTAAGTTCTTCCCTAACAACTCCCTTGTCGCCTTTACTGCTGCTGTAACGGTTCAGGAAATTAGGGAAATACAGGTGGGCCTGGTACTGGCAGATGTATCCGTAGAACTCGTCGATACCTCTTTTGTCGGGTGTGGAAATGCTTCCTTCGTATCCGCCGGCCCATTTGCCGAACATTCCGGTGGCGTATCCGTTCTGTTTGAAAATTTCCGGCAGTATCACATGGCATGTGTCGTATGGCTCCTGGCCCGATACGGCGTAATCGGCATTTTGTCCGTACATAATCTGCCCCGACCAATGTTCCCTGTTGCCTCGCACATGCGTATGGCCGGTATGTTGTCCCGTCATTACGCAGGCACGCGACGGTGCGGAAACGGGGCTCCCTGCATAGGCCTGCGTGAAACGCATTCCGTCAGCGGCAAGTCTGTCGATGTTGGGGGTGGATATGTATTTTTGCCCGTAACATGCGAGGTCGCCGTATCCCATATCGTCGCACATTATGAACAGGATGTTCGGACGGTCATCCTGCGCTTCCGCATGAGGCGGCAGGAGGAATGTTACCATGCCGGCTATTAATATTTTTTTGTCCATGATATAGAGTCGGTTCTTTATACGGTCGCGAAATTTTTTGATAAGGTATTTCGGTCACTAAGTTAGGAAAGAATTTCGAAACAGTTCTTTTATTTTGGTGAAAACAGGTTTTGTGGAAAATTGTCAGTACCTTTCCGGCGGATTTTGCAGACAAAAACGGTCAGCGGCCAAGCACTTGAAAATCAGCGCGTGTATATATAGCAAAAAATATGTCTGAGATATTTTGAATTATCTCAGACATATTTTCGATTATCTCCCTTGTATTTTCAATTTACTGCGGGAACTTTTTTATCACACAAAAAAATATTTTTTTTCGTGAGAGGCAGTTTTTTGAGACGGACTTACTTTCCGTAGATTTTCTGCAGAGCCGTTTTACAAGTCCTTAAAGACGTACTAAAATATTCAGAGAATACTTTCTTCTTGCCGTATGATTACGGGCAACGGCGTTACGGAAGTGTTTCTTATTCGGAGCTATGCTCGAGTATGGCTGTCCGGCAGGCTTTCATGAGCCATTCGGGTGTGGATGTGGCTCCGCATATTCCTACCGAACGGGCATGGTCGAACCATGAGTAGTCTATGTCGGCCGGCTGTTCTATGTTGTGCGAGCGTGCGTTGACCTCACGGCAGGCTGCAAAGAGCATACGTCCGTTCGAACTCTTCCGGCCGCACACGAAAAGCACCACATCATGTCGGGCTGCAAAGGCGCGTATCGCGGGAAGCCGGTTGGCTACCTGCCTGCATATCGTGTCGTGCCATTCAAGGGTGGCGGGCGGCTGGATATGCGAGCTTATGTATTCTACAATGCGGCGGAAATCGTCGAGCGCGCGCGTGGTTTGTGAATAAAGGCGTATAGAGCGGTTAAAGTCGAGTTTGTGTGCGTCTTCGAGGCTTTCTATCACTATGGCCTGCCCGTCGGTCTGTCCCATGAGCCCGAGCACTTCGGCATGGCCGCGCTTTCCGAAAATTACAATCTGCTTGTCGCCCGGACTTTCATATTCCTGTGCAATCCGTTTTTGAAGCTGCAGTACAACGGGGCATGTGGCGTCGACGATTTCTATGTTGTTGCTGCGGGCCGTGCTGTATGTGCTCGGCGGTTCGCCGTGCGCTCTGAGCAATACGCGTGCGTCACGCAACATGGCCAGCTCGTCATGATTTATGGTGCGCATTCCCATTCTGTTGAGACGTTCGCACTCGCGGCCGTTGTGAACGATGTCGCCCAAGCAGCAGAGCCCTCCTCCCGAAGTGAGCTTTTCTTCTGCTAATTTTATAGCGCGTGTCACTCCAAAGCAGAACCCCGAGCCTTTGTCGATTTCAATCTGTATGTTCATTGACGTCGGGTCTTTAAATTTCGGCGGCTTTACGGTATTGTTCCATTAACCATGCGTCTTGTTGCTCTATGGTGAGATTTGAATTGTCCAGCACTACGGCTTCGGGGGATTGTACGAGCGGAGAGACCTCGCGGTGCGTGTCGATATAATCGCGGTGCTTTACATTCTCGAGAATGTCTTCGTATGAAGCCTGCTCGCCTTTGGCCTGAAGCTCATCGTATCGGCGGCGGGCACGGACTTCGGCCGAAGCTGTTACGAAAATCTTCAGTTCTGCGTCGGGAAATACCGTGGTACCTATATCGCGTCCGTCCATTACTATCCCTTTCTCTTTTCCCATGCGTCTTTGTTGCAAAGTGAGCGACTCGCGCACGAAAGGAAGGGCTGCAATCGCGCTCACGTGAGACGACACTTCCATTGTGCGGATTGTCTGTTCCACATTCCGGCCGTTGAGCTCGGTAATGTTGTTGCCGGTCTCCTTGTCTACGGAGAAAGAGATTTTTATTCCGCCTATACTGTTTTCGAGAGCGGCAATGTCGATGTCGTTACCGTGTATCATGCCGTTTTCGAGGGCAAAAAGCGTAACGGCGCGATACATCGCGCCGCTGTCTATATATATGTATCCGATTTTTTTTGCGAGGGCTTTTGCCATCGTGCTTTTTCCGCATGAAGAAAAGCCGTCTATGGCTATGGTGATTCTTTTCATAGTGAAAGTTTTTGTGTCTTACTTTTTTTACAAGGTTGTCTCTTTTGTTTCAGGGGATGTCTGCCTGTTTTTCCACTATCGATTATAAACCGTATGAAAGATTAACCAATACGGATGAGGCTGCGACGTGATATTTTGAGTAAGCTACGCCTAATTTGAAGCGTGTGAGTTTTATTCCTCCGCCGAAAGACCATCCGGCTCCGTGGCCCGAACCGGCTGCTTTGAGCTCGTATGCGCGGCGGGCGTTGTAGCCTCCCGATATGTACAGAAAATCGGTGGGAATAACGTCCACGCCTATCGCGAAATGGTTGAACAGGATTCTGCCGAAAGAACAGTCCTTCCCGCTTTCGTTGTAATAGTATCTGGAACTCCAGCGCGTAAGATCGGTAAGCGTCAAAGACAGCCTTACGGGGGCGTGCGCCATGCTTTGCGTTATTCCGACGTCGAGGTCGAACGGAAGGTGCTCGGTTTTCTCGTCGAAACGCTTTATCTGCGCACCGACATTGCGCATTGCAATCGAAGCCGAGAAATCTTTGTCTTCGTTGAAATAATTCAATCCTAAATCGAATGCAACGGCAAAGGAAGAGTATTCCGCATATTTGGAGAAAATGAACCGTGCGGTAGCTCCGCCCGTCCAACGTTCCGACAAATTATAGCTGTATTGCCCTGCAATACTGAAATCCTTTGCCGACAAATCTCCTGTGACGTTTCCTGCTTCGTCCGTTTCGTCCATGTCGCCGTAATTTACGTACATGGCGTTCACTCCTATGGTGTGGCGCTCTCCTACAGTCTTTACGAATGCCGCCGAAGTAACGAGCGAGCCTTTCATGTAGGACATATAATTAAGATTTATGGTTTTGTCGCTTACCGAGGCAAGCAGGGCCGGATTGTTGAACGCAAGCGTCGCGTCGTCGTCAATGAGAGATATGTTTGTACCGCCGAGGGCCGCAGCGTGAGCCGAGGCAGGCAACTTGAGAAAGTTGAACGATGACGACTTTTCCTGCGCCAGCAGTACTACCGGCGCAAGCAGAGACGCAAGGAAGAACGCAAGTTTTTTCATTGGACTTCCAATTTTTGGAAACAAAGGTACATTTTTTCGATTATCTGACTTAATTTTGCACATACAAACAACGTGCGACAATGCGTATTGAAATTAAATTGTGATTTCAGAACGTGCCGGAAGATAATTTATTATCCAAGAAATGGTGTAATCTTGTTTTCGAGAATAGAAACAAAGATTATGGCGCTTATATCCTTCGACGTGACGAAGGAAAGATGTTGACGCGTGCTTTGGTGATAGTTATTGTCGCTTTTGCGGCTTTTATTTTACTACCTTTGGTTCTTGTGAAGTGGCAAATCGACCGGTTGCAGAAAGATGCCATGAATACAATCGCAAATCTTTCGAAACTCGAGCCTCCTAAAGTGAAAAAGCAACCCGATCTGAGAGCCGTCGACGTCACTCAGAGGATAATTGCGAAACATATCGAGGACGCAATAAAATTCATGCCTGAGATTTCTGAAAAAGAGGATGCAGAGTCGCAGCTTCTTCTCGGAGTAGATAAGGAAGGTGAGGCAAATGAAGCCAAAACTTTACTGTCGGTTTCCGATAGCACGGTTTCGGATAGCGCAAGGGCAGATGAACCGGTTGTTTCTTCCAAATATCCTTCGCCGGTAGAAGTCGTTGAGGAAATGCCCCAATTTCCCGGCGGATTGTCGGCTTTAATGAAATGGGTTGACAAGAATCTTATATATCCTCCCGTATGTGTCCGTAATAAGGTCGAAGGGCGCGTCGAGGTTTCGTTTTATGTGGATAAGGACGGAAAGGTTTTCGATCCCGAGGTAACGAAAAAATTGCACCCGTTGCTTGACAGGGAAGCTGTTCTTACGGTTATGAAAATGCCTAAGTGGAGTCCAGGAAAAGTAAACGGTAAAGTAAGCGTTGTACGGGTTACTATTCCGATAGAATTCGCTCTTTAACCGGTGCGTATGCAATGCTGTTTATAAGAATTAATAATAAAAGGTCATACAAAACGACATGATGTACACTTCCGAAGACATAATGAAAATTGTGAACCGCTCACTTGCGGAAATAAAGTATCCCGAAAAACCTGGTAACCTTTACGAGCCTATCGAATATGTTCTTTCGTTGGGCGGAAAGCGAATCCGGCCGGTTTTGTTGCTGCTTGTTTATAATATGTACGGAGATGACATAAGCGAAGTGCTGAAAGTAGCTATGGCTTTGGAGACTTATCACAATTACACCCTGCTGCACGATGATTTGATGGACAATGCTGACATGCGTCGCGGGCAGGCTACGGTTCACAGGCGTTGGAATGCGAATACAGCGATACTTTCGGGCGATACAATGCTTGTACTTGCTTACAAACATCTTATTTCGGCTAAGGCCGAACGTTCTCATGAGCTGGTGGAACTTTTTACGCGCACGGCAATAGAGATAGGTGAGGGCCAGCAGTACGATATGAATTTTGAAAACAGCACAGATGTTACCGAAAACGAATATCTCGAGATGATACGCCTTAAAACTTCTGTGCTCATGGCCTGTGCGGCAAAAATGGGAGCGATTCTCGGAAAAGCCTCCCGAGAAGATGCCCAGTATCTATATGAATTCGGCGAAATGATAGGCATGGCTTTCCAGCTTCAGGATGATTATCTTGACGTTTACGGCGATCCTGCCATTTTCGGTAAGAAAATAGGCGGCGACATACTCTGTAACAAGAAAACATACCTTTTAATTAAGGCCTATTCGCGTGCCGACGAATCTACGCGCGCCGAACTCGTACGCTGGTGTACGGCAAAGGAATTCAATCCTGACGAAAAAATCAAGGCTGTGACCGATATTTACAACCGTCTTGGGGTTGCAGACGATGTGAAGACTTTAATCGACAGATATTTCGAGAAGAGTCGCGGAAAATTCGACGAGGTTTCTCTGCCATACGAGAAAAAACATGAAGTTTGGCGTTTCGTTTCATCGCTAATAGGTCGTAAAAACTGATTTCGTCGTGCATTTTATAGACACTCATTCACATATAGACGCTGCCGAGTTTAACGGTGACCGCGATGAGGCGATTGCCCGCGCCCGTGCTGCGGGAGTGAGCAAAATATTCGTTCCGGCAATTGATCTTCCTTCAATCAACAATGTACTTGAGGTTTGTAATCGATATCCTAATTATCTTTTTCCGATGATAGGCCTTCATCCCGAGGAGGTCAGGGACGATTGGGCGGATGTGCTCGCAAAAATGAAAGCGCGGCTCGATTCCCCCGAAGGCAGCAACTTTATTGCCATAGGTGAGGTGGGACTGGATTATTATTGGAGCCACGAATACGAAAAGGAACAGCTCGAAGTTTTCGAACGACAGGTAGAATGGTCGATTGAAACAGGCCTGCCGCTTATGATTCACTGCCGCAAGGCTCAGAATGAAATGGTGCGCCTTTTGCGCCGGTATGCCGGAAATTTGCCTGGCGGTGTTTTCCATTGTTTTACCGGCAACGAACACGAGGCCGCCGAACTTCTGGAATTTCCTGGCTTTATGCTTGGAATAGGGGGCGTGCTTACTTTTAAAAAATCTCACTTGCCCGAAGTGCTGCGCTCCGTTCCCCCCGAACGTATAGTGCTCGAGACCGATTCGCCCTATATGGCGCCGGTACCTATGCGCGGCAAACGCAATGAAAGCGCCTTTGTGGAATATGTGCTTTTGCGTCTGGCCGAGGTCTATGACCTTACTCCCGAGCGTTTGGCCGAGATAACAAACGCCAACGTTGAGAAAGTATTCCCTCGCTGCGCTGTATAATTTCCGCAAGACCCGTTATCGTGATGAGAATCTCGCAGAATCACATGAATTAAGATGAAAAATCGCAGCAATTCATAAAAAATCACATTCTTTTTGCTTTGAATCGAAAGATAAAGATTAATTTTGCACCTGACTTTGCAAAAGCCGGCATTTTAGTGCCTGCAGAACGACGTTAAGGAAAGATGCTCGAGTGGTTGAAGAGGCACGCCTGGAAAGCGTGTAAACGTCTAAAGCGTTTCGGGGGTTCGAATCCCCCTCTTTCCGCAAATAAAATGCGAATCAGGCGCAAACTCCGATACTCCCGCAGAAGAGTTTTTCTGTCGGGGTTATTTTTTTATAAACAGTTCTTTTGATTTTGAATACATATGGATTTCTGCAGAGCCTTGTATTGGAAATTCATGAGCGAGTTTTGTATACTTTATATACGATTGCTCCGCAAATAATATATGTGAAGGATAAACAGATTTTTTTAATAGACCTGACATTTTGTCAGGTGTGTTTTTTCATGCCGGCAAAAAGCGTCCGAAAAATTATCTCAGACATATTTTAAAATATCTCAG
>CAJKQZ010000045.1 GCA_905202115.1 uncultured Prevotellaceae bacterium
ACATATTTTCGATTATCTCCCTTGTATTTTCAATTATCTGCGGGAAGTTTTTTATCATACGAAAAAAATATTTTTTTCCGTGCGAAGTGCATTTTTGCAAGATTGTTTTCCCGCATGTTTTTTGCGGAGCCTTTTTTGTTCATACCGTTCCGCATCATAACATCTCTCATCTTATTTATTTTACAAACCGGAAACGCTCTCATCTCATCGGGTGCCGCACCCGAAACGGGCGGGCGTCACTTCACGTTCCGTTCGCCGAGCCTACGGCAGAGCTTTCCACCCGCCAGGCAGTACACACCTATCAATATAAGCGGTATGCTAAGTATCTGTCCCATGTCGAGCAGCATGGTATTCTCGAAATTTTCCTGCACTTCCTTTATAAACTCGATGAAAAAACGGAACACAAAGACCATTGTCAGGCACCAGCCAAAGAAAAAGCCGGTACCCACCTTATTGCGGAACGACCTATAGAGCAAAAGGCCTAAGAAAAACACTGTTATATAAGCGAGCGACTCGTAAAGCTGTGCGGGATGACGCGCCACAGTGTCGCCGTTTGCTGCAAATACGAATGCCCAGGGCACATCGGTTGTATTGCCCACTATCTCGGAGTTCATAAGGTTGCCCAAGCGTATGAAACACGCTGTGAGCGGTGCGCAAATGCCCATATTGTCGAGCACGCGCATTATATTTACCTTGATTCTGCGCGAGTAGAGCCATAGCGAAACGAACATTCCGAACACGCCTCCGTGAGATGAAAGCCCTTCATAGCCCGTGCACCTCCAGCCCTCGGAAGTTTCCCTTATCGGCAGAATCATCTGCACGGGGTGCGACAGAAAATAGGCCGGTTCGTAGAAAAGGCAGTGACCGAGCCTGGCTCCCGCCAGCACGCCCACGAATACATAGATGAACAGAGGCTCGAATTTCTCCTTGTCCATGCCCTGCTGCCTGTAAAGGCGCTGCATTACCAGATAACCGAGCAGCAGGCCCGTGCACCAGCATATTCCGTACCACCTTATGTCGTGCCCGAAAAGGCTGAATGCCACAGGATCGGGATTCCAGTATATATATAGTAAGTCTCTCATGTTTTTCTCGGTATGTTTGTTTCGCCACAGCCTTGCGCATAGCGCCAGGTCATTGCAGACGGTTTTTTACACGTTGAAGCGGAAGTGCATGATGTCGCCGTCGCAAACTACGTAGTCCTTGCCCTCGATGTTGAGGCGTCCGGCTTCGCGCACGGCGGCTTCGGAACCATAAGTAATATAGTCGTCGTATTTTATGACTTCGGCGCGGATGAATCCCTTCTCGAAGTCGCTGTGTATCACGCCTGCGCACTGCGGAGCCTTCCAGCCCTTGCGATATGTCCAGGCCTTTACTTCCATAGGGCCGGCGGTGATGAACGTTTCGAGGTTGAGCATGTGGAACGCTGTCTTGATAAGACGGTTGCAGCCCGATTCTTTCAGCCCTGCGTCCTCGAGAAACATGCGGCGCTCTTCGGGGTCTTCGAGTTCGGCAATGTCGGCCTCCGTGCGGGCGGCTACAACGAGTATTTCGGCTCCTTCGGGCGCCACCTCCTGACGCACGCGTTCAACGTATTCATTGCCTGTTGCGGCGCTGCCCTCGTCGACGTTGCACACGTAAAGCACCGGTTTTGCGGTGAGCAGAAACAGATTGCGAGCAGCTGCCTGCGCTTCTTTCGAATCGAACGAAACTGTGCGTGCCGAGCGGCCCGAAACGAGCGCCTCGCGGTATGCCTTGAGCACTTCGCACTCCACCTGCGCCTGCTTGTCGCCGCCTACTTTCGCAACCTTTTCCACGCGGGCAAGACGTTGCTCCACGGTTTCGAGGTCTTTGAGCTGCAGTTCGGTGTCGATGATTTCCTTGTCGCGTATCGGGTCGACAGAACCGTCCACGTGCACTACATTGTCATCGTCGAAGCAGCGCAATACATGTATTATGGCATCGGTCTCCCTGATGTTGCCGAGAAACTGGTTGCCCAGGCCTTCGCCTTTGCTCGCTCCTTTCACGAGACCGGCAATGTCTACTATCTCGACCGTAGCCGGTACGATACGTCCCGGATGAACTATCTCCGCAAGTTTGTTGAGCCGCTCGTCGGGCACGGTTATCACACCCACGTTGGGCTCTATGGTGCAGAATGGAAAGTTGGCCGACTGTGCCTTAGCGCTGCTCAGGCAATTGAAAAGAGTGGACTTGCCTACGTTCGGAAGCCCGACTATACCGCATTGTAAACCCATTATACTATATATGTGTATTTATTTCGGTTGGCAAAGTTAGTGTAAACCTACCGAAAATTACTGAAAAAAATGTTTTTTTCCTCAAAACCGGCTATGTCTGCGTGCCAAATTACTGTACATTACAGACGGTATCGGCGTGCCTTTGCCGACGGATGCTCGAGGGAGTGCTGGTTGAGTGGGTAGGATATAAGCTGAAAACGCGGTTATGCGGAAAATGGGTGTACGGATGTTTCATCCGGAATTTTATTCCTTGCAAAAAAATATATTTTTTTCGTGTGGTAAAAAAGTTCCCGCAGTAAATTGAAAATACAAGGGAGATAATCGAAAATATGTCTGAGATAATTCAAAATATCTCAGACATATTTTTTGCTACATATACACCTGCTGATTATCAACTACTTGGCGAGTGACCGTTTTTGTCTGCAAACTCTTCCGGCAGGGCATGGCAGAGTTCGTAAAAGCAAAACCGGTGCGGACATCTGCGAAAAGCAGTTCCAAAACAACCATATCCGGCTTGTTTTCAGTATCTTTGCGCATACGAAGATTAAGCAGACGATAGGTTTATTTGCGTCTGTGCCGGCAGGACTTCGCTTTCCGACGTCTTGTTTTCCTGTAGAGTAAATACAAACGGATATGGAGATGATGACTAAAATGAGTATAAAGGAGGGAGGGAGATGGCTGTGGAATACCTCCCGAGGATACCGTTTTCTCATTTTGTCGAGTATTCTTGCGGGGACGTTTCGTATTGCTGCGTCCCTGACGTTTGTATGGCTTTGCAAACATCTTATAGACATAGCTACGCACCAGGCTGACGGAAATATCGCGACGGGGCTTGCTGCTATGGCGGGGTGTATCGTTCTGCAACTTTTGTTGTCTTCGCTTACCAGCCGTCTCTATGCGCATACGGAAATCAGTCTGCGAAACAGATTGCGGCAGGATTTGCTTGAACATATTCTGAAAAGCCGCTGGAACGGTCGTGAGGCATTCCATTCCGGCGATATGCTCAACCGCATGGAAGAGGATGTGTATACGGTGACGAATCTGTTGGCGAGTTCAATACCTTCGGCAGGTATCACGTTTTTCCAACTGGTGGGAGCGGCGTTGTTCCTGATTTGCCTTGACGCAAGACTGGCTCTCGTAATACTGCTTATAATGCCGCTGGCATTGCTGTTCAGCAAACTGTATATGAAACGGATGCGGCGTCTGACACGTGAGATACGCACTACGGACAGCAGGGTGCAAAGCCATTTGCAGGAGAATCTGCAACACCGCATACTTATTTCCACTTTGGAATGCACTTCAATGGCTACGGACACGATGTATTCCCTGCAGTCGGGGCTGAAGCGGTTGGTGCTGCGGCGCAATACGTTCTCGATTTTTTCGAGTTTCATGGTGCAGGCAGGGTTCGCCCTCGGCTATGTGACCGCCTTTGCATGGGGAGTATACGGATTGGACGCCGGTACGGTGACATTCGGTATGCTTGCCGCTTTCCTGCAGCTGGTGGCGCAGGTGCAACGCCCCGTCGTGGAACTGAGCCGGCAGCTTCCTGCGTTTATAAGTGCGCTGACTTCCGTGGAAAGGATTTATGAACTCACTTCCACGCCGCTGGAGGAACAGGGCGAGCCTGTCATATTGGAGGGCCGGCTCGGCGTCCGTATGGAAGATGTCACATTTACTTATTTCGATGGCAAGCGTAAAGTGATAGAACACTTTACACATGATTTCGAGCCCGGTAGTCTGACCGCCGTACTCGGAGAGACAGGCAGCGGAAAGAGTACGCTGGTGCGGCTGGTGCTGGCTTTGTTGCAGCCCGACGAAGGGAAAATCACGTTGTACGGTAAAAATATGTCTGTCTCTGCCTCTCCCCTTACAAGAGGAAATTTCGTGTATGTCCCGCAAGGGAATACGCTTGTCAGCGGCACGGTGCGCGACAATCTGCTGCTGGGCAATCCCGAAGCCGCCGACACGCATATATGGGAGGCTCTGCATATGGCTGCTGCCGATTTTGTTCGCGAATTGCCGCAAGGGTTGGACACTCCCTGCGGTGAAATGGGAACGGGGCTGAGCGAGGGACAGGCGCAGCGCATTGCCATTGCACGCGGACTGCTTCGCCCTGGCAACATAGTACTGTTGGACGAGCCTACCTCTTCGCTCGATTCGGATACCGAACGGATATTGTTGGAACGGCTCTCACATGCCATTAAAGACAAGACGCTTATCGTTATCACTCATCAGGAGCAGACCGCGCGGCTCTGTAATGTTGTCATCCGGATGAAGCGGTAAAATTCGGTTGCTGCTTTATTTTTGATATGTCAATTTGTCTTGATTTTTTCTAAGGAAAGATGTTCCATGATTATACCGGCATTTTTGATTCAACTGAATATGTTGTTTATTTTTCGCCTTATCCGTTGCGGTAAGGTTTGTTTGCGCCGGCGATATGATACTCTTCGAAACAAATGATAACAATCGGGGCTGTCCGGAAAGGTAGGACAGCCCCTTTATTATACGGTATATTATTTCTATGCCGCGGATTTGTTTTCCTGCAACAGGCGCAGAAATTTTCTAAATGTCTATTTCGTTTCTGATTATTCGTCCCATTGCTATTACGCATTTAAGGTTGAGGTCGGGGTCGAACATTATTATGTCGGCGTCTTTTCCTTTTTCGAGCGTTCCTTTTCGTTTGTCTACGCCTATGATTCTTGCCGGAGTCTCGGCCGCCATGCGGCATGCGTCGCCCAAAGGAATTCCTACTTTCTTCACCATTGTGCGTATCAGCCGGTCCATTGTTGCAATGCTTCCTGCTATGGCGGAGTGGTCGGCGAGCTTGCATACGCCGTCTTCTATGATGACGCGGGGGTCGAACGCCGTTTGCGAGTCGCTTGCTGCACAGGCCAACGCGTCGGTTACCAAAGCCGTGCGGTCGGGCCCCTTGATTTTATACACAAGGTCGAGAATCGTGGGCGGAACGTGTTTGCCGTCGGCTATTATTTCCACAGTCATGTCGTCTATAAGGTAAACGCTCTCCACCGTGCCTTCATATTTGAATTCGTGGCTCTTGTGGAATCCCGGCATGGCGTTGTAGAAGTGGGTTACATGGGTGAATCCCACTTCGTATGCCGTGCGCACATCGTTGTAGCTGGCTTGTGTGTGCGCGAGGCATGGAAGTGTGCCATGCTCCACGCATGTACGGCCGAATTCTACCGTTCCGGGCAGTTCGGGAGCTTCGTCCCACCGTTTTATGCAGCGTGTGGAGTCGAGTATCTTTTTGTATTCTGTGGGGTCGGGGTTTTTTATGTTCTCGGGCATTTGTGCGCCGGCCATAGCCTTGCTGAAATATGGTCCTTCGAGGTGAAGGCCGAGCACGGGCGAGTCGGGCTGTGCCATGAGCTTTTCCGTTACTCTTACGGCGTCCATTATCATGGGCACTGTCGATGATGACAGCGTTGGGAGTATCGATGTGGTGCCGTAGAACATATGGGCGCTTATGGCTGTCTGAAAAGCTGTTTCCGTGCCTTCCATGAAATCGCTTCCGCCTCCGCCGTGAACGTGTATTTCAACACCGCCGGGCACGATGTAGCACCCTTTTGCGTCGAAGAAACGAGCGCTTTCTATATGTAGCTCGTTATTGGAAATTTCGATGATTTTGTTTCCGTCGATAATCACCGAACCCCCGCGTATCCATCCCTGCGGGGTCAGGATTCTGCCGTTGAGTATTTGTGTTAACATAGGAATCTGTATTTTAGGTCAGTTATAACGCCGAAAGGCTTTACATATACAAAATTATGTCTTTTTCGTAAATACTCGTGTAAACAACGATAAAAAAACGGGGATAATGCAATTTATCTCAGGAATAGCGTTTGCTGTTTCCTCCGACAGACATCAGAAAACGGGGTTGTTGGAAAATCGGTCGGGAAAGATTTTATCTTGAACCGGCCTCGCAGAAAAATATTTTATTTTTTTATGTGGTAAAAAACTTCCCGCAGGAAATTGAAAATACAAGGGAGATAATCGAAAATATGTCTGAGATATTTTGAAATATCTCAGACATATTTTTTGCTACATATATACCTGCTGATTTTCAAGTGCTTGGCAGGTGACCGTTTTTGTCTGTGAAAAATGACGGATTCAGGGTCTTTCTTTGACGACTTTAAAGTCATTAAGATTGTTAATGACCCGGCCGAAGCCTCATGCTTGGCGGCCCTGCATAAAAAATGGACAGGTTCGTTTTGTAATGCACAGCCCTTTTTACTATCTTTGCAGCCGGACACAAGAGTAATGCCCGCAGAAAGAGCTATGATAAACAGGGAACTGATACGACTTAAAGTAGTACAATTGGTATACGCTTACTACCGTGACGGTGACAAAAAGGTAGAATCCACGGAAAAGGAACTGATGTTCAGCTTGTCGAAATCATACGACATGTACCGTTATCTTTTGCTTATCATTGTGGAATTGTACGAATACGGACTGAAATCTCTCGAAATACGGCGCAGCCGTGCCAGAAGGCTCAATATTACGGAAAAAGAAGATACGGCCTTTACGGATAACCGTTTCGCCCGTCAGTTGTCGGAAAACGCTCTGCTCGGAGCCTTCCGTGAAAAGGTGGGAGCGGAATGGATAGACGAGACACTCATACGCAATCTGTACAGAAAAGTTATAGAGAGCGATGAATACAAGGAATACCGCAGCATTGAGGCGCCTGCTTATGCCGACGACCGCACGTTTTGGCGAAAAGTGTATAAGGCGTTCTTTATGGGCTCGGATGAGCTCGACGCTTACTTTGAGGAACGGAGCCTTTATTGGAACGACGACAAGGCAATAGTGGACTCGTTCGTACTCAAGACAATCAAACGCTTCGACGAAAGCGCGGGCGAGGCGCAGCCTCTTCTGCCGGAGTACGATAGCGAAGACGACCGCAGATTTGCAGCCGGACTGATTCACGAAACGCTTGCGAACGGCGATTGTTACCGGCAGCTGATACGCGACAACGCCAAGAACTGGGAATATTCGCGTCTGGCGTTCATGGATCTGATAATAATGCAGGTCGCCCTTGCCGAGATAATGACTTGTCCGACCATTCCGGTGGCCGTTTCGATAAACGAATATCTGGAGATAGCGAAGATGTACAGCACGCCGCGGAGCCATATATACATAAATGGCCTGCTCGACGCTACAGTGAAGATATTGCGCGCTTCGGGAAAGATAATGAAATAAAATATACGGGGATTCCCGGATTATTAATATCTAAATTTAATAATTATGAATATGCTTATAGCATTGTTGGCGCCGCAGCAGGGTGCCGGTGGCTTTGACATCACGTTTCTCGTGATGATAGTTGCGATCTTCGCAATCATGTATCTTTTCATGATTCGCCCGCAGCAGAAAAAGCAGAAGGAAATCCAGAAATTCCGCGATTCTCTGCAGCCGGGAATGGAAGTCATAACCTATGGCGGCATTCACGGAACAATCAAATCCATAGACAACGAGAGCAACACCGTTATGCTCGAAATTGCTTCGGACGTCAAGATAAAGGTAGAGAAAACACACCTTTTCGGCGACGCGAAGGCTATGCAGGGACGCTGATAAAGCGTTTTTCTTAAAGGCGCTCCGGCTCCGGAACGCATTGCGGGCCGGAGCATACACGGGCCCTTGTCTGCGGTAAAGGACATTCAAACAAATTTGCGCCGGAAGGCGCACAGGGTAGGCGTGCTTTTTTTTACAAGAACATATATAAGGCTGAAAAAACTGCTTTCGAAAGTTATGAATAAGCAGTTCCTTATTTTTTTGTTCTTTGTTGCGCTGTCCACGAGCTTCTGGCTCTTTAACAGCTTGAGCGCAAACTATGAAATGGAGTTCGATGTGCCTCTCAGGCTTGTGAACGTGCCCGAGAAAGCGGTCATAACGACAGATCTTCCTAAAACATTCCGTATTTTAGTAAAAGACCGTGGCTCGGTGTTGCTTCAGTACCGCTACGTTTCCCCGCTGTCTCCTGTTTCGGTCGACTTTGCACAGCACGAATCCAAGAACGGCCATGTAGTATTGCTTACCCGTGAGCTTATAAAGCAGGTAAGCCGCCAGTTTACCGCTTCTTCACATATTTCTTCCTACAAGCCCGACACACTTGAGTACTATTATAATTATGGAAACTGCCTGCGCGTGCCGGTAAAGCTTCAGGGAAAATTCAGCGCGCGGGAGCATTTCGGCGTGTCGGGAGTGTCGGTCATTCCCGACTCGGTAAATGTTTATGCATTGCAGGAAGTGCTCGACACAATCACTGCCGCATACACTACGGCGGAAGAAGTTAAAAATCTTTCGGAGAACACGGAGATTTCCTCAAGGCTGCGCACTGTAAAGGGGGCTAAGTTCGTGCCCGCTTCGGTCAAGACAAAGGTTTATGTCGACCAGATAACGGAGAAGACGGTGCGGGTTCCCGTTCAGTTCGTTAATTTTCCCGCTACAAAGATTCTTCGCACATTTCCTTCTAAGGTAAACATTACTTTCCAGGTAGGCGCTTCGAAATACAACAGTATTACGGCCGACAATTTCGTGCTTGTTGTGAGTTATGACGAAGTTGTCGACAATGTTACGGGAAAATACCGCCTTCGTCTCAAGTCTGTTCCGGCGGGGGCCTCGTATGTTCGCATTTCTCCGCAGGAAATAGATTTTCTTATCGAGGATGTGCAGTCGGAAAACTAAGATAGGCATAACCGGCGGCATAGGAAGCGGAAAAAGTTACGTATGCGCTATGCTGGCGGAGCGTGGTTTTCCGGTTTTCGACTGCGATGACAACGCCCGTGCCGAGATGCTTGAGAACGGAGAGCTTCGCGATGAGTTGCGCCGCCTTGTTTCGCCCGATGTTTTCAGAGAAGACGGGCAGTTGGACAAACCTGTAATCCGCCGTTTCCTTCACAGTTCGCCCGAGAACGCCGCTCTTTTCGATGGTGTGGTTCATCCTTACGTCAGAATGCGTTGGCGCCGTTGGGCCGTGGCTCAGGTTTGCGATGTTGTGGTAATGGAGTGTGCCTTGCTTTTTGAAGCCGCGTTCGACAGCGAGGTAGATTTGAAAGTGCTCGTAACCGCGCCCGACGAAATGCGTGTATCCCGCGTTATGAAGCGCGACGGGATAGACGAACATACGGTAAAGCGGTGGATAGATATGCAAATGCCCGACGGGGAAAAGGAACTTCTGTCGGATTTTACGATAATAAACGACGGTTCGCGGGAACTCGGAGCGCAGCTCGACGAACTTCTTGCGAGGATACGCTCTTAGCGGCCAGTGTTGCGGGAAACCGCTAATACGCCGCTATTCTGTTCATCACCACACAGGCTTTGCTGTCGAGTATTTCTATTTTTACGAACCGTGCCTCGGTTGCCGGCCCGTAGGCTGCGGTACTTCCGTTGAGCGGTACGATTCTTTTATATCCTATCGTGGTTGTGAGCGTTTTTGCTCTCGGAGTCCATGTTTTCCCGTCCGTGCTTGTTGAAATGCTGAATGACTTCACGCGTTGTCCCAGCGGAATGTACTCCTGCAGTTCGATGTAGTGCAGTTTCTGCGGCTTTTTCCATTCCAGCGTAATGCTTGCTGTGGTTGTTTTGTCGGGTGTGGCCCAGTAAGAGTCGTATTTCTCATCCAGCATGTTGCGTGCGTCGAACGATTTTTTCTGTGAAGGGCTGCGCGTGACCGACGCTGTTATGCGCGCCTCCTTAGCGAGGTCTTTGCTCAGGCGCTGTTTCAGCAGTGTGCCGAGCCTTGCAAGGGTGTCGACGCTTGCTTCGGGCAACACTCCCGCTGTCGAAGGGGGTACGTTGAGTATGAGTGTGGCGTTCCGGCCCACAGTTTCGAGGTACATCTGATACAGGCGTTCGGCCGGCAGCACTTTTTCTCCCTTGTGCCAGAACCACCCCTTGTCGGTTGCTTTTGCGTCGCTTTCGGCGGGAATCCATGCGTCGCCGAACTCGTTTCCTGCGGTGAGGTTCTTTTCGCGCAGCGCCTCGTTCTCTGTTATTGGCGACCAGTTGGTCACTCCGGCGAAGCCTTCCTCGTTGCCCACCCAGCGGAACTCCAGTCTGCCGGCCATAGCGTCGGGCTGCATGGCTTTCACGGTGTCTCTCATCAGGTGCCAGTTGTAATATGTGAGGTTGTTTATTGTCTTTGCAATCTCCACATTGCCTCCGTAATATCCTGTGCCTCCGTTTGCGCCGTCAAACCATACTTCGAACAGCGGACCGTATTTTGTGCATATTTCATTCAACTGACTGAAATATATATGGTCTGCGTATTCGCGTGTGCCGTAAAACTTGTTGTTCCTGTCCCAGGGTGAGAGGTATACTCCCATTTTTATTCCGTATTCCTTGCACGCATCAGCCCCCAGACGCATTATGTCGGTGCGCGGGCCTGCTCCCGACGAACGCAGCACGCTGTGTGTGGTGGTCTTTGTGGGCCACATGCAGAATCCGTCGTGATGTTTTGCCACGAATACGGCACCTCGCATTCCGGCTGCCTTTATTGCACGCACCCATTGCTTGCAGTCGGGCACGGTGGCGGGAGAATATTCGCTTTCTTTCTCATTGCCTAATCCCCATTCGCGGCCTTTGAACGTGTTCATGCCATAGTGGAAAAAGGCGTAGAATTCAAGTTTCTGCCATTCCACTTGTTTTTTCGAGGGAACGGGAAGTACGGCTTTGGGCTCGTCGGAATATTCGGTTGTAATGCTTTTGTCGGAATTCGACATGCATGCTTTTTGCGTCTGGAACAGCAACATTACGGCTGCTATGAGAATCGTTTTCATCGTGATTTGATTTTACGTTCTAACAGAGTGCTAAATTAATGCAAATGCGTTGAATCCGGAACAGCTTTTGGCGGATAATTCATTCTCTCGTTCCGGGAATTTCTTTTATGTCCTGCAGGCGGCAGCGTTTTCCGCCGGTGAAATGAATACGCTTTATTTCGTGAAATCCGCGCCGCTTTTCCGGAGGAATTTGCAGACAAAAACGGTCACCTGGCAAGTATTTGAAAATCAGCAGGTGTATATATGGCAAAAAATATGTCTGAGATATTTTGAATTATCTCAGACATATTTTCGATTATCTCCCTTGTATTTTCAATTTGCTGCGGGAAGTTTTTTACCGCGTAAAAAAAATATTTTTTTTCGTGCGAGGCAGTTTTTTTATAAAACCGCTCATCTTTGATTTTCTGCGGAGCCTGTTTCGGCTTATGCCTTACTCATTATAATATACGGGAGATGATTGTTACGTCGTTGCGGACGGTGCGTTTTTTTCGGTGTGCAGAACCGCATTTTAGTTATTTTGGCTTTTCGCTCCCGAATTAATGATATATTACTTTTAAATTTGCACTGTGAAATAAAGATTAGATATTGTTGAGGCTTATGAAAATCAAGACACTATTGCTAATCGCTGTTTTATTTGCAGTAAATGTTTGTCTTGCGGCAAACGGCGACGTCGACGATTTCTTCTCGTCGTTTCTGAAGAACAAGGCAACGACGTTCGTGTCGAACAAGAAAATTTCGAAAAAGGATGTGCAGCGCACGCGGGTGGAGATATGGAATTCGTGGAGGAAGGCTGTGAAAAAACATGAGGCTTTCACTCTTGCGGCGCTCGATAAGGACACCGTTGTCTCGGCGGGCAAGTGGAAACTTCCGCCTGAGCTCGAAAACAACGCCGTGATGAACTTCACTCTTTTCAACAAAGGCAGCAAGCCTCTTACAGGATATCCGCTTTTTGTCTACCTGCACGGCTCCGGGCCCAAAGACAAGGAATATGCGATAGGGCTCGAACTTACAAAGAGCTTTGCCGACGGCCCGTCGGCCTATTTCGTGCCGCAGATTCCCAACGAGGGCGGATATTACCGCTGGTGGCAGCGCGCAAAGGTGTATGCGTGGGAAAAACTGTTGCGCCTTGCATTGGTCTCGGGCGACTACGACCCCGATAAAATATATTTCATAGGAATTTCCGAGGGGGCTTACGGCACACAGCGCTTATGCTCCTTCTTTGCCGACTATCTTGCCGGCGGAGGAGCTATGGCAGGGGGAGAGCCGCTCAGGAACGCTCCTGCCGAGAACTTTGCAAACACTGCTTTCTCGCTTATCACCGGCGACCACGACGCAGGATTCTACCGTAATACGCTTACGCAATACACTGCCGAGGCATTCGACGCGCTGGCAAAACGGCACGACAGCCTCTACATCCACCGCGTGGAGCTGATTGAAGGACGCGGACACAGCATTGACTATTCCACAACCACGCCCTGGCTTGTGAATTTTACCCGCAACCCGTATCCGAAGTATGTGAGCTGGGAAGATTTCGAGCTTGACGGCTGCTATCGCAAAGGATTTCACAATCTGTTTGTCAACAAACGTTCCAACACAACCGATAACGGACGGACATACTACGAAGAAAGAATAGAAAACGACACCATACTGCTTAATGTCGACACTGTGGCTTACAACACCGTTCAGAAAGACAGTGTATGGGGAATAGACATGAAATTCGAACGCAAACTCTCACCCGCACCGCATGGTAGCGTGACGCTCTTCCTCAACCGCGACCTTGTGAACCTTTCCCGCACAATAACGGTTGTTCTCAACGGAGAAACGAAGTTTCGCGGCAAGGTAGAAGAGAATCTTGCCTCTATGGTTAACAGTTGTGTCGCTTTCGGCGATCCGCGCCGCATATATACGGCCCAGATAGACGTTACCTGGTGACGTCGCGGCCGTGCTAATGCCCGAAACAAGGCACTATATAAAACGTTCATCCTTTATGACACAACGCATGTCGCAGATAAGAATCCGGCTCGAAAGCATGGCCGAGAGAAAGAACGCCGAATTTTCCGGTTCGTTGGGAATAGGCAACGCATATCCTTTGCTCGGTGTGAGAATACCGCAGCTGCGGGCGCTCGGAAGGGAGCTTGCCAGCCGCGAAGACTGGCGCGAAGTGCTGGAAAACGAAGAGATTCTTTCCTGTAGCACGTTCGAGGAAGTTTTGCTCCATGCGTTTATAATAGGTTACGCTAAAATGGACGTCGATGAGCGTCTTGAGCGTCTTTACGGCTATGTAAATCTCGTAAACGACTGGGCTCTTTGCGATTGTGCGGTTTCCACGCTGAAATTCAAGCCTCGTGATTATGATAAGGTTTGGAATCTCGCCGTCGGTCTGCTTCGCTCGCACGAGGAGTTCCGTGTGCGTTTCGGTGCGGTGCTCGTTCTTTCGTGTCTTAAAAGCCGTGAGCGTCTCGATGTGCTTCTCAAGGAACTTTCCCGTGCCGACACTTCCGCTTTTTACGCTATGATGGCGGTTGCGTGGGCATGTGCGGAGCTTTTCAAGCTCGATAACGACCGTGTGCTCGCATTTCTTGCAGAAAGAAACTTCGATTTGCAGACCACGCGCAGGGCTTTTTCAAAAATATGCGATTCGCGCACGACATCCGACGCTTACCGTGAAAAAATAAAGGCATTACGAATAACATTGAAATGAATATAAAGGCTGTCTTTCTTCTTATTGCGGCTTCTTTCCTGCATTTGTTCGCTGCGGCAGACGATGTGACGCCCCGCAAAGGCGGTGTGGCATACATACCGGCCGACAGTGTGTCGGTTGAAGACGTGTTTTTCTCGCGCCTTTTGAGCGAATACATGGGCGACGACTCTACAATGCGTGCCAGGCCGGTTGCGCTTACGGAGGAGTCGCGTGCCGCACTTGTGGCCGACAGTGTGGCATGGAACAGAGACGTTGCCGCGAACCTCACGCTGTGGGGAGAAACGTCGGTTCCGGCTATCGACAACATGTACACCGCCGCTCGCATGTTTCTCGTCGACCCGTCATACAGATATGCCGACATGGTGGAACGCACTCTTTACAACGGTGTCCTGGCAGGGCTTGATTCCACGGCCGACGCGGTGTCGCGACGCAATGCCGCGCAGGCTGTGCTCGATGCGGTGGGAATGACTTACGCCGCGTCGGGCTCCGATGTCTACATAAATCTTTTTTACCGCAACAAAGCTTATGTACGCAACGATTCTGTCGATATGGTGATTCTCCAGAACACGAGTTCGCCGTGGAAAGGCGATGTATTCTTTGCCATGAAGTTCGAATCGCCCGCCCAGTACATGCGTTTGCATATCAGGTTGCCGGGGTGGTTGCGCGGTGAGGTTTCGCAGGGGGGCAGATACATTTTCGACAAGACAAGGGAGTTCTATCAGGTGATGGTAAACGGCTCGCCGTTGACGGTGCGCGCAGTCGACGGCTATATCGTGCTCGACCGTGTGTGGAAAAGCGACGATGTGGTGCGTATCTCCATGAAAACGCCGGTTAGGCGCATACGCGAGAATTCCGCCTCGGGCAAGGGGAGGTTTGCATTGCAGCGAGGACCGATAGTCTACGCCTACTGCGGCAACGAGACTTCGAGATTTTTCCGTGCCTCCGATGCTGTGGGAACGTCGTACGACAATGAAGTGCTGCATACCAATATGCTTGTGGCGAAGATTTACAGTTCGCGCACCCCCGGCAACGAAACACCGTGGGACTGCTATCTTTTGCCTTATTACGTGCTTCCGTCGGCCAAAGGTTCGGAGAAAAGCGTGTGGCTCGACGAGATAGAGTGATTCCCCTGTTTCAGGAAAATGCGGTTTTGCGGAAAATGGACATGCGGATATTTTATCCGGAATTTTACTCCGCACGAAAAAAAATATTTTTTTTACATGGTAAAAAACTTCCCGCAGGA
>CAJKQZ010000046.1 GCA_905202115.1 uncultured Prevotellaceae bacterium
ATCGATATGGTCATAGCCTATCGTAGCCGTCACAACAAAGCGCACTTTACTCCCGCGCAGCAACGCTCCGTCGCAGCGGGTGCGGGTGCGTACCATAAGAGCGTCGGCGTTGCGCACGTCTTCTGCCGAGATTGCGTTTCCGGGCAAGTAGACCGTTTCGAAACCGAGGCTTTCGGACACACCGCGCAGATAAGGAATCTTGTCGTCGGCTATAAGTCTCACTTTTCAAATGCTTGCATGCTGTGTGTACAAAATTAGCCCTTTTTGCGCAATCAGGCTCACCGTTACCCGAAAAAAACATATCTTTGCAAATATATATAACTCTAAAACTGAATTTTTTATGACTTTTACAGAGATGTGCCGCCCGATTTTCGATTCGGCCATAGTCGATTATCACAAGACAGACAACGTCGACACACCCATGATAAACCCTTTCAAGGAGGGCACCATAGAGTACGACCTGTACACCAAGATTTGGATTGACACCGTTCAGTGGCATTTCGAGGATTTGATTCGCGATCCGGCCATAGACCCCGTCGAGGCACTTGTGCTCAAGCGCAGAATCGACAAGAGCAACCAGGACCGCACCGACCTTGTAGAGAGAATCGACAGTTATTTCTACACAAAATACAAGGACGTGCAGCCTGCGCCCGACGCCACTATCAATACCGAAAGTCCCGCGTGGGCTGTAGACCGCCTATCAATCCTCGCGCTCAAGATTTACCACATGCGCGTTGAAGCCGAGCGCGCCGACGCGCCAGCCGACCACCGCGAACGCTGCCGCACCAAGCTGGCAGTGCTCCTCGAGCAGCAGAAAGACCTGTCGTCGGCCATAGACACTCTGCTTGCCGACATCGAAGCCGGCCGCAAGTACATGAAAGTGTACAAGCAGATGAAAATGTATAACGATACCGACACCAACCCCGTGCTTTACGCCAAAAAGTAAGACCGTGCGCACGTGGTGCGGTCTGCCTGTCGCAAGGTGTAGGCAAGGCCTCGCATTGAAACATATTTTAACCGATTTTTACACTCGAAAAGGCTCGCGTAAAAACTCTTCCCGCAGATAAAAAAATTATCTCAGAGATAATTCAAAATATGTCTGAGATAATTTGAAATATCTCAGACATATTTTTGGCGGCATGGATAAAGGCTTTCGGAGAGTGATTTGCCGAAGCCGTAAAAGTGTTAAGAATTTATAAAAAACGGGGCGTCGCAACGACACTCCCGTTTTGCCGTTTTCGAACAAAAGGAAAATTTTTTGTCATGTCAATCGATTTGTTCAATTATCGCCGACGCCACACGCACAAGGTGCATGTAGGGCGCACTCCGTTGGGGAGCGACCACCCCATACGACTGCAGAGCATGAACACCACCTCTACCGACGACGTGGAGGCGAGCATTGCACAGGCGGAGCGCATTGTTGCCGCCGGTGCCGACTATGTGCGCCTCACCACTCAGGGCGTGCGGCAGGTGGAGAGCCTTGCCCTCATACGCAAAGGGCTGAGAGAACGCGGAGTGTCGGCGCCGCTCGTGGCCGACGTGCATTTCAATCCCAATGTGGCCGACGCCGCAGCGCGCGTAGTCGAAGCCGTGCGCATAAATCCTGGAAATTATGTAGACCCTGCCCGCACTTTCCGGAGTATAGAGTATACCGACGACGAATACCGCGCCGAACTTGAGCGGTTGGAGGAGCGCTTTGTGAAACTGCTCGAAATATGCCGCAACAACCGCACTGCGCTGCGCATAGGAGTGAACCACGGTTCGCTTTCCGACCGCATAATGAGCCGTTACGGCGACACTCCCGAGGGCATTGTGGAGAGCTGCATGGAATTTCTGCGCGTGTGCGTGCGCCACTCCTTTGCCGACGTTGTAGTCTCCATAAAGGCGAGCAATCCCGTGGTAATGGTCAGGTCGGTGCGCCTGCTGGTCAAGGCTATGGACGATGAAGGTATGACTTTTCCGCTTCACCTCGGCGTTACAGAGGCCGGAGCGGGCGAGGACGGGCGCATAAAGAGCGCGCTCGGCATAGGGGCGCTGCTCAGCGACGGAATGGGCGACACCATACGCGTGTCGCTTTCGGAAGCTCCAGAGAACGAAGTGCCCGTTGCCCGCAAACTCGTGAATTACATACTCCTACGCCGCAACAAAAAGCGTTTGGAAGCCACGCCGGCCGAAGATTTCGACTATCTGCGCCCCGAACGTCGTGTAACGCGCGCGGTGCTCGACATAGGCGGCGACAATGTGCCCGTGGTGATAGGAACCGACTGTACGCCGGCCGACTACGACGCCGGTCTCCGCCCCGATTATGTGATAATGAGCGGCAATGCCGTTCCTACATTGCCCGACGACGGGATGCGCTATATCGTTCCCGCCGCGGCATACGACGGGCGCAAAAACACATACCCGCTTTTCAACGCGGGCAACCTCGCCGGAATAGCCTCGTGCTCCGCCGAAGCCAAGTTTCTCGAGACAGAACCGTTCGCTTTTGGCGGTGAGACGGCAGAATGCCTGCGCTCCAACCCCGATACGGTGCTTATTATAAAAACCTCCTCGCGCAACTGCATAGGCGAGGCGCGCGCAATAATCCACAGCCTCATGACCGCGGGCATAGCCAATCCTGTGGTCTTTGCCAAGCCTTACGACCATAAAGCTACGGAACTCGAGGACTTGCAGATAGAAAGTGCGGCCGATACAGGCGCACTTATTTTCGACGGCCTGCTCGACGGCTTGTGCATTGTCGACGCAAACCGCTCGCACAAGGCTCATCTGCCCGCAGGCGACGTTATCGCCACGATGTTTTCCATACTTCAGGCGTCGGGCCGGCGCATAACCAAAACGGAATACATAAGTTGCCCCGGCTGCGGGCGTACAATGTACGACCTCGAAGGCACGCTGGCACGCATAAAGGCGGCAACCGAAGGCATGGTGGGCGTGAAAATAGCCGTTATGGGCTGCATTGTGAACGGCCCGGGCGAAATGGCCGACGCCGATTACGGATATGTGGGCGCAGCGCGCGGGAAAGTGAGTCTGTACCGCAGAAAGGAGTGCGTGGAACGCAACATTCCCGAGGCGGAAGCCGTGGAACACCTCCTTGCATTGATAAACTCCGACCGCGAACGCAAATAAAGAACCGCTCCCGCCCTGCGGCATGGTTTTGCAGACAAAAACGGTCAACGGCCAAGCACTTGAAAATCAGCAGGTGTATATGTAGCAAAAAATATGTCTGAGATATTTTAAATTATCTCAGACATATTTTCGATTATCTCCCTTGTATTTTCAATTTACTGCGGGAAGTTTTTTACCATGCGAAAAAAATATTTTTTTTCGCGCGAGGCATATTTTTTATAAAACCCTCTTCTACCGGTTTTCCGCAGAGCCGTTTCCGTTCATGTCCAGCCCGCGTCGAAACAGCTCGCAGGTATATTACCCCACTTCGCACAACAACTTTTGTTCGAGCGCTTTTTGAAGCGTTACGATTTGCCTTTGTCTGCCGTTTTGCTACCTTTGTGGAAAATAAAAACCAACTACTTATGAGAATCAATCTGAAAACCGTTATATGCGCTGCGGCGTTTGTGCTGGCAGCGGCTCCGCTGTGTGCGCAGACCGTCATTACTCATCCCTGGCAGAACAAACGCGTGGCTTACTTGGGCGACTCGGTGACAGATCCCGAGGCCGTGGGCGTGAAACCCAAATATCATCAGTTTCTGAAAGAAATGCTCGGCATTACGCCCTATGTGTACGGCGTGAACGGGCGGGAGTGGAGCGACATTCCGCATCAGGCCGAGCAACTCGAGCAGGAACACGGGCAGGATGTGGACGCGATATTGATTTTTATCGGGACGAACGATTTCAACGCCGGTGTGCCCATTGGAAAATGGTATTCCGAAAGCGCGGAAAAGGTGGTGGCAGCCGCCGGCAAGCCGCGCGCCGAGGAAACGCGCATGAAACGCACGCCCGTAATGGACGGCGCAACGCTCTGCGGGAGGATAAACATAGCCATGAACAGGGTAAAGACGCTCTTCCCTACCAAGCAGGTGGTTCTGATAACTCCTTTGCACCGCGCCTATGCGGAGTTTGGCGACAGCAACGTCCAGCCCTCCGAAGAATACGCCAACTCGTGCGGCGAGTGGTTTGCCGATTATGTGGAAGCCGTGAAGCAGGCTGGCAATGTGTGGGCCGTACCTGTAATCGACCTTAACGCCGACTCGGGGCTTTATCCGCTGCTCGATTCGCAGTCGATGTATTTCCGCGACGCGCAGACCGACCGTCTGCATCCAAGTGTCGACGGCCAGCGCCGCATGGCCCTTACGCTGATGTACCGTCTGCTCGCGCTTCCGTGCATATTCTGAACGACGCCCTCAAGAGCTTGAAAAAATATGTCTGAGATATTTTAAAATATCTCAGACATATTTTGAATTATCTCCGATGTATTTTTGTTTTCGTGCGGGAACCGCTTTTCCGTTTACCACAGGAGAGCTCGGAATCAGCCGACATCGCCCGGAGCTTTTTTGGGCTTTATATTGAGGCGGTATATAAGCCGCAGCATTCCGTATTGCGTGATTGTGTTGTGCCATGCCTCGTAGCGTCCCTGCGCGTTTATGGTGCGTGTAACGTTCGAAAGTTGTCCCAGGATGTCGAAACCGGTGATTTGCAGGGTTATGGCATTTTTGAAGAAGCGGCGCGAGAGCGTTCCGTTCCACACAATGTCGTCGGTGTTCATCGAACTGCTGCCGTAGCCGCGGCGCGAGTAGACGGTAAGGTCGGTGGCAATCTGGAAATCGGCCGGCAAGTCCCACGTGAGCGTCGCCCCATAGTTGAAGTCCTCGGCGTTGATTGCGGTAAAGCCTTTGCGCCGGCTCGAAGTGTTGTTCCACGTTATTCCGCCCGTGAGGCCCACTTTTGCGTGGGGCAGGTTGTAATTCACCGCTATGTTCTCATGCAGGTTGAGCGTCTTTACGGTGCTGCGCACGGGAGCTGGCGTGCTGCCGTCGCTTATCATGTCGACGTTATGGTAGAACGAGGCGCTGGTATAAGTGTTGAGCATTATTTTCTTGGCCTTGTCGAGAGGTTGGGAGTAGGTAATGTTGCCGTAAATGTCGTAGTTTCCGTTTACGTTGCAGGGCGTCCATGTTTTGGCACCTTCCGTCTTGTCGTACACGTACCCCCATGCCGTGCGGTTGGATGTTACGTTGTATGAAGCGTATGCGCTGAAATTAGTTTGCCGTTCGGTGTTCGACTTCTCGAACGAGGTCTTGAGCGTATGCGTGGTCGACGGCTTTATGTTGCGGCCGCCCATGTATATGTTGAACAAGTCGCTCGTGTCGGTGTAGGGAATGAACATCGCAAGGTCGGGCGTTGCGTGCGTAACCTCGTAAGTGGCCCATATGTGGTTTTTCTGATTGTTCCACATGTGACGTATGTACAATTTCGGGTTGAAAAACACGTAATTCCGCGCAAGTGTGCTGTCGATTTCGGCACGCCGGTAGTCGAGATTCTTACGTATGAACGAAAGATTCAGTGCAAAATCCATTATTGTCCAGACACCTTTTTGCAATATGCCGTATTCGCGCGTGTATTTCAGTCCGGCGGTGTGTTCATAGTTGTTGCCGGTGCGGTCGTAACTGTTTCCCGCGTCGATAGCCTGCATGTATTCCTCGTAAGAGGGCAGGTCGCCGAGCCGCACTGAATCTTCGCGCCCCCAGCCAGGCAGGCGGTCGAGACGGTAAAGCCCTTTGCCGCGGCGCTGACGCGAATAATTGAATTGGTACGAGGGCCTAATGCATATGTTTCCTGGGAAAAATGCGCCGTAATCTATGCCGGCCGATACATTCAGGTTGCGCTGCGGAGAGTCATGGACGTATTGGTTCTTGTACCGCAGATTGCCTGCGCGGAGAAAGTCGAGAACGTAATGGCCGAAGCTTTCCCCGTCGGCGTTCCTCGTTGAAATGTTGGCGTTCATGTTTATGAAATCCATCATTGTGGGACGAAAAGTAATGTTCAGGCCCGTGCCGGCCGAAAGGTCGTATCCGTTGCCGCGCATGTTAAGGTATGAGCGGTTTATCGCGATTTTGCGCATGATTGTTCCCGCCATGTTGCTCTGCAAACTGTCGAGCAGGGCCTTTCCGAATATCTTGTCGGGGTCGGTGTCGAATGTTCCGTCGGCCACGAAGTTTCTGTTGTTGCGTTTGTTGTAGCTGAACGACGGCGTGAGGTTGAATCTGAGTTTCGTGTTGGGTATGAAAGAAAGGTCGTGCGATGTGCTTACCGAGGTGTTCGAACTTGTGCCGAACGAGAACGTTCTGTTGTATGTGTCGCCGCTTTCAAGAAAGTTCTGCGAGGCGGTGCGCGTTTTCGCGTCGTTCGAGGTGTGGCTCACCTCGGCGTTGCCGTTCAGATAGAAGCGTTTTTCGCGGTCGTTCACCATGTAATCCACGCCGCCTTTCTTTGTGGCGAGCAGACTTCCGCTCATTTTCGTTGGATCCCACGTGCCTTTTTCGCCCGGCTTGCGGTTTTCGTTGGTGTTGTTTGCCATGCCGTAGAGCGACACGCGGCTCTGCGGCGTGAACCGCAGTGCAAAAAGCCGCGCCAGGTATCTGTCGTCGGTGCCCTTACCGGCTTCGGCGTTTCCTATCCAGCCTATAGAGTATTGTTTCTTTAGATTCACATCCATAACGTACTCGCCGGGCCCCAGCTTGTGCCCCACGAACTCGGCCAGCCGGCTTTGCTTGTCGTATACCTTCACATCCTTAACCATGTAAGCCGGAAGGTTGTCGAGCATTATGCTGTTGTTGCCTTTGAAGAACTCCTCGCCGTTGAGCAGCAGACTCTCTATGCGTTTGCCGTTCACGGTTATCACTCCGTCGTCGTCGAGCTGTGCGCCCGGCAACTGCCGTATGAGCGCGTCGAGCATGGAACCTTCGGCCAGCTTGAAGGCGTCAGCGTTGTAGACCAGCGTATCGCCCTTGTGATAGAATTTCACCCGCGTGGCCTTTACGGTGGCGCCCTTCAGTTTCACATCCTTAGGCCGCGGCTTGAGCTGCGCTTCGTAGAACTTCTTGCCGAGGTTCCTGCCGCTTATCGTAGTGGACGGAACGTCTATATATAAGGTTTCATAGCCTTCGGCCGAAAGCCTTATTATCATCGGACCGTTCGTCTTGTTTACGTGCAACATCCACCCGCCTTCGAAAGTATCTACATGGACGTTTTTTAATGTGATGAACGAATCCACGACCAACGAATCGGGCGTGAGCAGTTCGGCCTTGCCGGGATAGATTCCTTTGTGGGTTATGCTGTTAACCATTCCGCCAAAGTAAAAATAATCGCCCTTTCCCTGTGCCGAAGCAGGGGTTGCGGTAGCTATCATCATCATCGCAAACAATGCGAGCTGCAATGAGAGATAAAGAGAGTTGCGTATTTTCATTAATGTGATTGTTTTCTTTTCTTGCAGATTTATCATTACCGCTTTTTTATAATACGTACCGGAGGTGGCATTTGTGACAAGGCGGAACGTCTTTTTTTGAGGAAACCTTCAATATTCTTTGCAAAATTAAACAAATAGTCCGATTTACCCCCCCCTATCGGATTTTAATATATATTAACCTAATCGGAAGTGCTTTCTACCCTGCTCGCGGAGTCTCTGTTCATGCGGCAAAAAATATGTCTGAGGTATTTCGAAATATCTCAGACATGTTTTTTCTTTTTCCTGAAAGGATTTTTGCAAAGACATACGTTTATTTCGCTTTTCTTGATATCAGATCGATCATCAGCATGATATCATTGCCGGTTATGCCGTGCGTATTCAAGACTTCGATGTCGGCATGGAATTTCTTCTGAAAGTCGGAGCTTTTCAGTTGTCTGTATGCGTTTACGTAATATGCTATGGCGCTTTTAATGTCTTTGTCTATCCATGCGGCATGACCTGCGTTTATCAGGTCGTCGCCTTGCTCTCCGTGCAACAGTATTTTGTTGTAGTATTTACGTGCCACGGAAATATCGTCGGTAAGTACTGAACACCAGGCTATGGCTCGTGTTGCCGCAATCAGTGACGGGTTCAGATATTCGGCTTTATAAAATTCTTTGATAGCTTCGTCGTAGCGTTCCATATGAACGAGGCATTCCCCGCAACGGAATGCGGTTTTTGCATCTTCGTCGTTAGTGGAATCAAGTAGCTTGTAATAATTCAGGGCTTCTTTGTAGTTTCCTACAATTCGGTTTGTTTGTGCAAGATGCTGTATTGTCCATCGGGAGTCTCCCTTCAATGCGTAGGCTTTTTCGTATGCGGCTATCGCGTCGAAATACATTTTTTTCTTTTGATAGCAGAAACCGAGTTTCTGGTAGGTCTCAGCATCTGTGTTTCCGCTTTTCTCATTAAGCAGCAGGTAGGATACGGCCATGTCGTATTTCTCTTTCTTCAGGGCAAACGCACTGATTCTGTTTATGCCGGCATAGTCATTGAAAATATCCGACAAAATGTTGCAATCCAACAGGGATATTTCCTGTTCAAAAGGATTCGCGGGTTTCGATTTGCCATTGAACAGATAGAAAAATCGGAATAAATCGCGCAGATAGTTACGACATAGCGATTCGGAAGTTCTTACAGTTGGAATGTTTTGTTCTCCGATTTCGGGCAACTGGGAGACAATCATTCTAATTTGTTCTTCTGTCATTTGCGTGGTAAGCATGCAGAAAGAATATTTGTCGGAGTCGCAAAGTGTTTCGCTTTTAAGCAGTGCTGCCGCTATGCCTTTTGTTCCGGCTTTGCGCATATGCTCGGGAATGGACGGATGATTTTTGTCGAAAGGATACAGCCAGTTTGCAGCGTTGTTGAAAAATGAATACCGTTTCAGCGCAGAAAAAGTACTGTAATAAATGTCGGCTCCACCTGCTTCCAGTTCGGCAAGTTTTCCTACCTGCTGCTCTATGTTTTTCCACTCGGGATTCTGCTCGCTTATTTCCTCTAAAGAATCGATACCGAATTTTGCAGGATTGAAGTTTCCGTTTTTAAGCATAGCCGGAATTATTTCCTCGCGCATTTTACGATCTACTTCATGAGTGGAAAGGCTTTCTATAATCAATAGCTGGAGGGTCTGCATGTCAGTACAGAAACGTGTGTTGCCGTAAAGGCGTTTTACTTTGTCGGCTATGGCTGGAAAAGCGAATAGTCTGCGATTGAAAGTATAAAGAACGAGTCCTATTGCAACAAGAAGCCTTACCCGTAGGAAGTCGTTGGTTGTTGTCGAATAGTTGTCGATAAAAAACAACAGCTTACGCGAATCGAATGTCTGGAGCGTGCCTATGAACAGTCCGCTAACAAATAATGCTTTGTCGTTTTCCGAAATAAGAGCGGAGTCGATGATTTGTTGCGATGTGGCTGCAGATTCTTCGTTCCATAGAGGGGCATTGTATGAATAGTTGAACAATTCCGTGTAAAGTTCCACATGGCGATTTTTTTCTTCCAATCTGAGTTCGGATGTTATGTTTTTCAATCCGATGTTTTCGAGATCTTTTAGAATGTCTTCAATATTTCTCGTTTTTTGTAACGCGTTATTTTGCCTGCGTCGTTCGGCCTGTGCCGCTTTGTCGGCAATGCAGTAACAGTTCGCTATAAAATTCGTGTGTTGCTTGTCTCGCGCAGGATCGTCAATGCCTTGTTCCATATAATGCAGCAAAAGTCCGTATGCGGAATTGATATTGGATACCTCATCTAAAAGTTGCCAGTCACCAAGTGTGTCTGCAATATTCTGCAATAGCTCTATCGCTTCACCCAAATGCCTTTCATCCAGTTTGTTTACGACTTTATCGTATAATTGCCAGAATGTAAGATTATCGTTCATCGTGAATGAATTTTGAGGTTATGATGTCGTTCTCCTTAATGCGCTCTTTTACATATTTACGGCTTATACACCAGTTCATTGCTTTGTCAAAATCTTTGGAGTTTACGTTCTGAGGTTTCGGGTATTTGGGAATAGAGACAGAATCAAGCATTTTAGCGGGAATGCGGTATTGTTTTATCAGAACGCTATCGGCATTTTTCCGGTTTTTCTCTATGGCTTCGGCTGCTTGTGAATATCCTTTGAGCAGAAGTTCTATTTTCTCGGATTTACTTTTTGTAACAGTGTCCGAGATTACAATACAGCCGAATTTTATTCCCGAGTTTTTAGTGGAAAATACTTTTGAGTGCCCCTCTTTACGTAAAATTTCTGCATATGGTTGGGGCATGACAGCTGCGTCTACCTGATTGTTTAAAAGCATTTGTTCGCGAATGAAAATATCGTTGATTTGGGGGCGCAATATGTCGAATGTGGGAATATTCGTGATGTTTGCAATTTCGTCTGAAAGGTAATCTTCAGTGCTGTGCCGTGTTATGGCAACAAGCCTTTCGCGCATACTGCTGAGTTTCTTGATTCTTTTTGCATGGTTGGCAATTACGTCCATGTCGCCTTCGGTTCTCATTACAATTTTAAGGTCTTTTCCTCCGGCTTTCAGGTACATAGCCTCGGGTAAAGTGGCGAAAGTTCCGTCCACACGTCCGTTTTCGAACACTTCGCCGCATTTGAGGAGTGATTTGTAGCTTATGAATCTGACGTTAAGGCCGAGTTTTTTGTATATCTGCTGTTCATCAGCCACGTAAAAGGGCAGGCAGTCGATGACGGGCATTATAGCTATTTTAAGGTCGGTCGTATCTTTTACGTTTTCTTTCGTTTTTTTATCGTCCGGTGTTTCCGAACACGACAGTAACGTGGCGATAGCTATCAACAGTAGAAAGGCGAGCTTTGTTTTCACTGCATTTTCAGGTAAAAAAGAAAAAGCAACACCGCTTTGCCTGAACGGCGTGACGTAGTTGCCTTTTCTTTTGTTTTTTAATTGTTTGTTGTCATAAGTAGCCTGTGGCTAAATGTTTGCTTAAAGCATTGTGCCTTTGATTGGGCGCATGCTTTTACTTGCGGCGGTTACTTTTCTCCGGTAATGGCTGCAATGCCAGGCAGTGTCTTGCCTTCGATAGCCTCGAGCAGGGCGCCGCCACCCGTGGATACGTATGAAACTTTGTCGGCCATGCCGAATTTGTTGATACATGCCACAGAGTCGCCTCCGCCAATGAGCGAGTATGTTCCGTTTGCGGTTGCTTCAACTATTGCGTCGGCTATTGCACGCGAGCCTGCGGTGAAGTTCTCGAATTCGAATACACCAGCGGGACCGTTCCAGAGTATTGTTTTTGCGTTCTTGATTGCGTCGGCGAATTTCTTCATTGTTTTCGGGCCGATGTCGAGACCTTCCCAGCCGTCGGGTATGTCGTCTGACGGACAAATCTGGGTGTTGCAGTCGTTCGAGAATGCGTCGCCCGCTTTTGTATCTTCCGCAAGGAGAAGCTGTACTCCTTTTTCCTTTGCTTCTTTAACGAGGTTGTTGGCCAGGTCGAGGAAATCGTTTTCTACGATAGAATTGCCTATCTTACCGCCTTTGGCTTTCATGAATGTGTATGTCATGCCGCCGCCGAGTATCAAAGTGTCTACTTTGGTAAGAAGATTTTCTATAATCTCTATTTTCGAAGATACTTTCGAGCCGCCCATGATAGCTACGAACGGACGCTGTATGTCTTTGAGCACCTTGTTTACAGCCGCAATCTCTTTTTCCATGAGATATCCGAACATTTTGTGGTCGGCGTCGAAGTAATCGGCTATGATAGCCGTAGAAGCGTGTTTGCGGTGAGCCGTTCCGAATGCGTCGTTAATGTAAATGTCGGCATACGAGGCGAGTGTTTTGGTGAATTCCTGCTGGCGGGGTTTTAATGCCTTCTTTGCAGCGGCCTTTTCCTCGTCCGAAGCAAATTCTCCGCGGGGTTTACCGGTCTCTTCCTCGTAGAAACGCAGGTTTTCGAGCAGCAGTACGTCGCCGTCCTTCATTGCGTCAACCTGTGCCTTAGCTTTCTGGCAGTCGTCGCAGAAATCTACTTTTGTGCCGAGCAGTTCGCTTACGCGTGCCAGGATCTGACGCAGGGAGTATTTGGGATCGGGATTTTTCTTGGGGCGTCCCATGTGCGACATTATTATTAGTTTGCCGCCCTCTGAGTGTACTTTTTTCAGGGTGGGGAGAGCGCCGCGTATACGGGTGTCGTCCGTGATGTTACCGTTTTCGTCCAATGGTACGTTGAAGTCAACGCGAACGATGACTCTTTGTCCTGCGAATTTACATGTGTCGATAGTCATAATCTAATATTTTTTGATGTGTTTTGTTTCCGGTGTTTTTACTTTTGCGGCTCCGTCCGGCGGTTATTGCCTTTCGTAACAGGACTGTGCGGATGTATCTGCAACTGCCTGTATGTGAATCAAAGCAAAATTACAAAAATGATGATATATAACGTACTGTACAGTCTGCTAATTTTTGTTGAAACGGTTTGATTTCACTTTTTTGCAATATAGAATTGTCTTTCATAGGTTTGTGTTGACGGATTATGTAAGGCGGTTCCGGATACCGTTTATGTTTTGATGTATAAAATGAATCATTTATGAAGTATCTGAAAATGCAGGCTTATTAGAAAATCAACGGAGAAAAATTCTTGTGTAAATGTATTTCCAAGAAAAAAAATATTTTTTTGTACGTGTAAAAAACTTCCCGCAGGAAATTGAAAATACAAGGGAGATAATCGAAAATATGTCTGAGATAATTTAAAATATCTCAGACATATTTTTTGCTACATATACACCTGCTGATTTTCAAGTGCTTGGCGGGTGTCCGTTTTTGTCTGCAAAACCCTCCGGCAAGGCGATGAGAATTTTATTCGTATATAATATTAATCCGTATCTTTGTAATCGTTTTTATAACAGTGGATATTTTTGAGATGACTGATTTGAAAGAGTTCTATTCGGAGCATGTGAGAGTTTTGGAAACCGAGGTCGGAAAACTCAGAAAGCGTGCCCGTGTTTTCATGGTTTCGGAAATTGTTACGTTTTGCCTGGTAGTGCTTGCAGTTGTCGTTTATATTGTGAAATATCCGCATGTGACTGTTGCTTTTGCGGCGGCAGCGATGTTTTTAATCTATCTTGTCGTGCGAAAATGTGACATACGGAATGATAGACGTATGGAACTTCTTATAAAACGCAGGCTTGTTTACGATCGTGAGCTTTCCTGTTATATGAATGGTGATTTCTCCGTTTTCGACAGTGGAGAAAGATATGCGGATTCCTGTCATCCTTATACTTTCGATATGGACGTGTTCGGTCGCGACTCTCTTTTCAACCGCATTGACCGTACTGTAACCACGGGCGGCAGGAATGCGCTTGCGCATTCGTTGCAGACGTTGCCGACAGACTTGGAAGAGATAGAAAGAAAGCGAGAGGCGATAGATGAAATTTCGCGTAATGAAAAATGGCGTACGGAATTTATTGTCTGCGGAATGAAACTTCCGAAAGACAGTTCATCCGCAGTAGAGAAAATAGATACGGAATCGATTGTCAAGGCGGTGCATAGTGTTGCCGAGGTGCGTTTGCCCCGTTTCTTCATGAGCAAGGTTTCGCTTTGCCTGGCGGCATTGATTCTTGCCGGCTTTTTCACAACTCTGATTCTTTCGTTTTTAATGATTGTTCCTGTGTCTATTGCTTTTAATTATGGAATAATTCAATTTTTCGTGATATTGTGTATAACGGCACGCCCGCTGAACAAGGTTATGAAGGTTACAGGCAAATTGTTTTCGGAACTGAAAGGCTGCGTGGGACTGATACGTCATATACATTCGGTGGAATTCGATTGCGACGAGCTTGTGAGTATGCGCAACAGTCTGTTTAACGAAAAAGCCGACGCGATGAAAGCTTTCGATGAACTTTCAGGTATTCTCGAAAGTCTCGACCGCAGGGGAAACGTACTTGGCCTGTTAGTCTTCAACGTATTGTTCTTGAACGACTTCTTTCTTGTGCGTCGTTTCCTCCTATGGAAAAAAGTTTACATGGAACATCTGGAACATTGGCTGGATACAGTTAGCCGAATGGACGCTTATGTGTCTATGTCAGTGCTGTGTTTCAATCATCCCGAGGCAACAAATGCGGAAATTTCGGGCGACGATGAAGTGATATTCCGCGCCTCTGGGCTGTATCATCCGTTTCTCGGACGGAAGGCGGTAAGTAATGATTTTAATATAGCCGACGGCAATTATTATATTGTGACAGGCGCGAATATGGCGGGGAAAAGTACGTTCCTGCGGGCGATAGGTGTGAATTATATCCTGGCAATGAATGGAATGCCGGTGTTTGCCGAATCGTTACATGTTTCGATGTTCAATCTTTTCAGTAGCATGCGCACGACCGACGATTTAAGTAACGGTATTTCTTATTTCAACGCCGAATTGCTGCGTTTGCGTCGTCTTATTGATAACTGCCGACAGGCACGCCGCTCTCTTATAATCCTCGATGAGATACTGAAAGGAACCAATTCACTCGACAAACTTAACGGTTCGCGTCTTTTCCTGGAAAAAATATCGGCTTTGCCTATTTCGGGCGTGATTGCCACGCACGATCTCGAGCTTTCTAAAATGGAGCAGAAGTATCCAGAACGTTTTCATAATTACTGTTTTGAGATACAACTGGCCGAAAATATAGATTATACATATAAAATAACTCCTGGCGTGGCGCGCAATCAGAATGCGACATATCTTTTGAATCGTATGTTGGCAGATGTTTGAACCATGTAAATAAATGTATCGGGGCAAATTTTATGTTTTTTATTTCTTTTGGGTTTCTCGTGTGTATGTAGCGTGTGTGCTGTTGTCAGATTTGTAGAGATAGGGTGGCGTGTATGGATGAAGAAAATACGTTTACATGTAAAAATAAATGCAGTGCCTGATATTCGGATTTTGCAGACAAAAACGGTCACCTGGCAAGTAGTTGAGAATCAGCGTGTGTATATGTAGCGAAAAATATGTCTGAGATATTTTAAAATATCTCAGACATAT
>CAJKQZ010000047.1 GCA_905202115.1 uncultured Prevotellaceae bacterium
ATATCTCAGACATATTTTGAATTATCTCCTATGTATTTTCAATTTCCTGCGGGAACTTTTTTACTATGAAAAAAATATATATTTTTTGAGAAGAGCAGATTTTTGCAAAATTATTCCCATTACGATTTTCAGCCGAACCTTTCATTTCTACGCCCCAAAACAATCGCAGAAACATTAAATCCGCACTCGAACTTTCGATCACGAAAATCTTTATTCCAACGTCCCCACTTTATACATTCCTTATGGAAAATCTACTCCTATATATATAAAATCACATTTGGAGCGCACACGCCCGTTTTCAGTATACATGAAACAGTAAATAACTATAATTATAAAATAAAAACATTATAACGTTTGCAGTCTTACACGTTTTTCGTTAATTTTGCGCATGAAGTTTTACTATTCTTAATTAAATTATCTAAATGAAACGATTCTTATTTATCATCTGCACCATTGCGTTCGCCACAACTGCATCATTTGCAAAAAGCGGACGCGTAGTCATTGCTTACGTCACCTCGTGGAGTCATATAATGCCCGACCCCGCTTATGTTACGCACGTGTTCTATGCTTTCGGAGGCGTTAACGAAACTTTCAACGGCATAAACATAAGCAATCCCGAACGGCTGAAAAGCATAGCAGGACTGAAAGAAAACAATCCAAAACTGAAAGTAGTACTTTCAGTAGGAGGCTGGGGCTCAGGACGTTTCAGCGAAATGGCAGCCGACGAGACACTGCGCAAAAGCTTCTGTGCCGATTGCAAACGGGTAATAGACGAATACAATCTCGACGGCATAGACATCGACTGGGAATACCCCGGAAGCAGCTCGGCCAACATATCATCATCGCCCAACGACCGTAAGAACTTCACCCTTCTCATGCACGACATACGCTCCGCCATAGGCAAAGCGTCGGTGCTCAGCATTGCCACAGCCGCATGGGGAAACTTTTACGACTTCAGAGATTTCATTGACGACCTCGACTTCGTCAACGTAATGAGTTACGACATGGGCAATGCGCCCACTCACCACGCCGCTCTCTACAACTCCGACATAACAGGCAAAGGCATGACGTGCGAAAAGGCCGTTAATGCACACATCGAGGGAGGAGTACCCACCGGAAAGCTCGTTCTCGGCCTGCCTTTCTATGGCAGAGGCACACAAGCCGTAGGAAATTTCTGCGACTTCAGGAAAATTGCCGATCTGAAAGGATACACCGAAAAATGGGACAAACAGGCAAGCGTTCCATACCTTGAAGACAGCAACGGAACGATAGTGCTTTGTTTCGACAATGCACGCTCGCTCAAAGCCAAATGCAAATACCTCAAGAAAAAAGGACTTCACGGCTCAATGTACTGGGACTATGCCGGCGATGATGAAAAAGGCACGCTCCGCAAAACGGTATGGAAAAACACCCGCCGGTAAAACAGCCAACCCGCACAGCCGACGTAAAGACATAACATTATCGAAATGCAAAAGCGGGAGCAATAATCCGAAATAAAAACAAACAATTCAATGAAGAAACTACTTATAATATTATGCGCAATGCTTTTGTCGGGCACAATCCACGCTACGGCAAAAACTGCCCCTGACAAAACGCGCTTCAAGGCGCTTGTGCTCACCGAAACGGGCGGACAGCACGGTCCGTTCGTAGAAGAGGCGCTCAAATGGTTCAAAAAATACGGCAAGGACAACGACGTAGAATTTACAGTTGTTAACGACACAAAGAAAATCGACGAGAACTTCCTTTCGCAATACAAGCTGTTCATTCAGCTCAACTATCCGCCATACAACTGGACTGAGACTTCGCGCGAGGTGTTCGAACGCTTTATAATCGACGGGCGCATAGGTTGGATTGGATTCCACCACGCTACGCTGCTCGGAGAGTTCGACGGCTTCGAGATGTGGAAATGGTTTTCAAAATGGATGGGAAACATCCGTTTCAAAAACTACATAGCTCCCCTCGCCTCGGGAAAAGTCGTTGTAGAGCGAAGTTCGCACCCTGTAATGAAAAACGTCGACAAGGAATTCGTGCTCGACAAAGACGAGTGGTATACCTACGACGTTTCTCCCCGCCGCGAAGTGTCGGTACTCGCACACGTGGACGAAAGATCCTACACTCCCGCCTCCGACATAAAAATGGGCGACCACCCCGTGGTCTGGACAAACAACAAGGTCAAGGCCCGCAACGTTTACTTCCAGTTCGGCCACGCTCCCGAATGTTTCAGCAACAAGAACTTCACCACAATGTTTGCCAATGCCATAGAATGGGCTGCAAGCGGCGCACAATGGTTCCCCCGCTTCCGTGCATTGGTGGTGCGCAATCCCCGTGTTGAACCGGCACACCGCCAGTTTGCCGACGACGCCATAAAGCTGTTCGACGAGTTAAGAATCGGCGACGGCATGGTATTCGACTATACAACCGACCAGGCCGATTTCAACGACGAAACGCTCCGCACCTACGACCTTGTGATTTCATTGGACGACAATCCGGGGCATTCGCCCGAACAGCGCACCGCATTCCAGAAATACATGGAAAATGGCGGAGCATGGCTCGGATTCCATGCTGCCGGCTACAACGACCGTTCAACCAATTGGCCGTGGTTTGTGGAATTTCTCGGCGGAGCAGTATTCGGCCGCAACAGTTGGCCGCCCCTTCCCGCCAAAATAAAAACAGAATCGCGTGAAATGGCTGTAATGAAAGGACTTCCCGAAACCTATATGGCTCCGGCCAACGAATGGTACCAGTGGAATCCGTCGCCGCGCAAGAATCCGGATGTGAAAGTGCTCGCCACGCTCGACGACGCCAACTATCCTATAGGTTTCAAAGACGTTTTGCCCGACGGAGATACGCCTGTGGCATGGACAAACACCAAATATAAAATGGTATATATCAACATGGGACACGGGCCTCACACTTTCGAAGACGCAACACAGACGTATTTCATTACCAACGTCATACGCTGGCTTGTTAAAGAAAAATACGAAGACGGACAATAAGAACCGAGACACGCGTCTCTATCCTTTGAAAAAATATCTCTGAAATATTCCGGAATATTTCAGAGATATTTTTTTACCGTTTCCGTAACAAATACTCCGTATAAAAATACGCGAACGCACACCGCTATATAATATAAACCTATCGCTCCATTAAAAAGCAGCGGGAACGGAAACGAGCCGTTCTTTGTCCACCTGACATTTTGTCAGGCACTTTTTTTCTGTCCACGAGAAGAGCCCCGAAAAATTATCTCAGACATATTTTAAAATATCTCAGAGATAATTCAAAATATGTCTGAGATAATTTTTTCTACAAGCGGGAGGAGTTTTTCCCCGTGCCGGCGGGAAATACAAACACCTGACAAAATGTCATGTTCTGAAAAGTCCAGTGCCGGTTACGGCTCTGCTTCAACGGCAATGCGACGCATAATATAGCAACCAAACAACACGACAGCAACAAAAAGACAAAAGAGCATGAATTTCACCTCATGATTTACATAAACCAACCTATACTCCCTTCATTGAATTCCCATAAACCACTCCAAAGGCACAGAAACAATCAAAAAAAGACGCCTTGCAAACAATTATGCAAAGCGTCTCCGAAAATTATACCGTTTGCGGTTCAATAAGGCTGCTTCCAGAATAATTCATTGTTCGTAGTAACGATACTTTTTCTCTTGTCCGAACGCCAGTTACGCTCATGCCCCTTTGCTACGAGCAATATAAAATCGGCCCAATGCGTAGACTCATTGCCGAACCGGTTGTCGGATATACACTCGATGAAATAAAGATTTTTTGCCATGTAATTTTCGAGATAATCCTCCTTAGTCTGCTTCTGTTCGTGGTTCCAATTGGCGTCGTCGTTAAGCACAAGCGGCTTGTCGTTCACCAGCCGTTCGCGAACTTCATCTATGCTCAGAAGATTCCCCTTGTCATCGCTCACGTATGCGGCAAACGTCGGATCTACCCATATCCATTTGTCGAGAGTGTTGCTGTACACAACATTTATCACGTGGCAATCGTTGTCTAAAGAATCCTCAGGCATACAGGTAACGTAGCGCGACTTCCAGCCCATAGCAAGATAACACTCGTTTAGCATTATAGCCATCATGCGGCAGTTTATTCCGCGGTTCTCTTTCTTGCACACCTCATAAAGACTTATGGCGTCGCGTTTCTCGGGCCACTTCGAGCTTCCGTCATGCCTCACCGCGTCGTGAACAAAGTACAGAAGATTCTTTATCTTGGAAATTTCATCGCCACTGCCCGCTATGCTGTCGAGATTGAAGTACCTGCGCGTGCGCACAAGGTTCGAATCGTTCGGACTGGCATAGGTAAAGCGCACCTTGTCATCAGTCGCGGCGGTATATTCGGCTGCTGCTTTAAGAACACTAAGATATGAATGTTCGGACATCGCAGCCACGATTTCGTCGAACTCCTTATAGCCGTGCAGACTCTCAAGATCAGCGTCGGTTTTGGCCCAACCTGCGTTGTTATACCCACATTCGCAAGCCGCTCTCAGATATTTCAGCGCTATTTTCGGTCTGCCAATACGCGCAGCCGTACATGCGGCATTATAATATATACCTAAGCCGACAGATTTCCTGTCAAATTTCGAAAGTTCGGCCTCCGACAGCCTGTCGTATGCCTTTATGACAGCCGTATAAGCCTTATAAGCTGCCGAATAATCCGCCGGCTTTTCGGCTATCTTCATAAGACTGTCTGCGACCATAAACTTTTCCATAACAACATCCTTTCCCGATTTTTGGGAAAAGGCGCAAGTTGCGGCCATAAGCGCGGAGAGACAAGCAAATAATCTAAAATATTTCATTTCATCTAAACGTTGATGATTTATATCAAAGCAAATCGGTTATTTCCTTCATGAAACGTTTGCCGAGTGCGTCGGCCTCTTCGGCCGTATGGGCTTCGGTGTAAACACGAATGATAGGCTCGGTATTGCTTTTGCGGAGATGAACCCACTTGTCGGGAAAATCTATCTTCACTCCGTCTATCGTCGTAACATTGTCGCCGTTGTATTTCTCTTTTACCTTTTCGAGTACCGCGTCGGGGTTAACGCCGGCAGCAAGGTCGATACGGTTCTTCGCCATTTCGTATTTGGGATACATGTCGCGCATTTCCGAAGTGGTTTTGCCGAGTTTGGCAAGGTTTGTAAGTATAAGAGCTATTCCCACGAGAGCATCGCGACCATAATGTGCGGCGGGATAGATTACTCCGCCGTTACCCTCGCCGCCGATAACGGCATTGGTTTCCTTCATCTTGGTAACCACGTTGACCTCTCCCACTGCGGCCGGAGTGTATTTGCAACCGTACTTTTCGGTTACGTCGCGCAATGCGCGGGTCGAGGAAAGATTCGAAACGGTATTGCCTGGCGTATGCTGAAGTATATAGTCGGCCACCGTTACGAGGGTGTATTCCTCGCCATACATGTTTCCTTTCTCGTCGATTATGGCAAGACGGTCCACATCGGGGTCGACAACAAAACCTATATTGAAATCGCCTTCGGCCACAAGCTTCATTATGTCGCCGAGATTCTTTGCAAGAGGTTCGGGATTGTGTTTGAAATCTCCGGTAGGCTCAAGATAAAGCCCTTCATAGTATTCCACGCCGAGCTGTTCGAGAAGTTTTGGCAAGATTACTCCGCCGACACTGTTCACGGTGTCGAGCGCAACACGAAAACGGGCTTTTCTTATGGCTTCCACGTCGACGAGCTCAAGAGCCTTGACCATGTCTATGTGTTTCTGGTCATAGGAATTATCCTCGCGATATGACCCGAGGCTGTCTACGTCGGCATAGTCGAAATCTCCCGAATCGGCTATGCGGACAACCTCGGCAGCTTCTTCTTTGTTAAGAAACTCGCCATGCTCGTTAAGCAGTTTGAGTGCATTCCACTGGCGCGGATTGTGGCTTGCCGTAAGAATTATGCCTCCGTCGGCATTTTCCATAGTCACGGCGAGTTCGGTGGTAGGTGTCGAGGCAAGACCGATGTTTACCACATTGTAGCCAAGCCCCATGAGCGTTCCGCAAACCACCTGTGAGACCATCGGGCCTGAAATTCGGGCATCGCGCCCAACCACTATCTTGTTAGTACCGTTCGGCAGGCTGCGCCGACGCAATGTTGCGTAAGCGGAAACAGATTTCACTATGTCGAGCGGATTAAGCGTGTCGCCCGGCTTGCCGCCTATCGTTCCTCTGAAACCTGAAATGCTTTTAATCAGTGTCATGGTATTTTTGTTTTTTATCTGTTAACTACTCTGAATCTCTTTGTAACGGTAACGTAACATTTGAACGGTCCAGCTGAATATTCCACAGTTCCACCGCTTATATCTACCGTTGAGCCGGAGGTCTTCGACTGTCCAGACGCATTGTATTCTCCCTTGAAAACAATCGTGTATGTTCCAGGCGTTGAAGGCGCCGTGAATGTGCATATAGGATTCGACTTGTCATTGTCATAAAGCAACGATTTATTGTTTTCGATATTGGTTTCTTCGCTTGTTCCGCTTATACTCCAATTGTATAAGGTTCTATTGAGCAGCTTTCCTTTCTTATACTGCACGGCAGTAGCTGTAACGCGTTCACCGGGGAAAATTTCGGAAGGCGTAAAAGTTATGTCGGAAAACTTCGGAGAAACCGAAGAGTACTTGTCGTCGTCACTCGAACAAGACACAGCAAAAGCCGCAGTCATTAATAAAAACGAGAGAGTTAAGAGCCTGGATATTTTTTTCATTTCAATATATTTTTATGGATTTACAAAGTTATAAAAAAACATACTATCGCACAAACTGCGATTTCAAAATAAAATAATATACACACGCCAAATGCGTATTATGGTAAACCGAAAACGAAACGCCGCCAAACATGCCCGAAAAATTATCTCTGAGATATTTCAAAATATGTCTGAGATAATTTAAAATATCTCAGACATATTTTTTTCTACGTGCGGGAGGTTTTCTGCTGCATCCAACAGAGCGGTTAAACGCAGGATATGAAAAAATCAAGAAAAGCAAACGCCGGCGCACACCGACCGGAATGGCATACCTTTACAGCAACAGAGGGAGCAATTGCCGCACATCGCTTATTATTTTTCTTGGAATGCTTATGTCGTCAGGGTCTTTGCCCCACCCTTCGCCGCGCACCCATACTGTAGGACAGCCTAACGACGCAGCAGGAACGATGTCTTTGTCGTAAGAATCGCCCACAACCAACGTTTCGGCGGCTGTGTATCCGAGAGCTTCCACACCGAGATGGAAAATGGCGGGATCGGGCTTACGTACTCCCACCACAGAGGATTCTATGAGTGCATTGAAACAGCTGAGGTTGAAATCGTCAAGAACAGCGTGCAGGTTTCCATAAAAGTTCGACACCAAAGCCACAGGATAACGCTCGGAAAGAGACACAAGTACTTCACGGCTCACATCGACATGGCGTAAAGCATAATTATAACAATAGTCGGCTATACGGGCAATGAGGCCATTGCGATTTTCAGCATTACAGTTTAAACAACCACGCTCTTCGAGGCACAAGAATTCCTTGTCGATTTTCTTTACGAGCATATCGCGGAAATTATCCTGCGGAACCACTATATATTCTTTGGCCAACGCCCTTTCGCCAAACACATAAGCCTCTTTCCAATGCTCGTCGGACAAATCAACACCCGCAGCTGCATAGCCTTCGCGCAGCACATGCGCCCAATGCCGTCCCGCCGTATCGAGCGTGCCGCCATAATCGAATACAAGTGCCTTTACATCGCTGAAATACGCACCTGCGCTCACCTTGTTTCCCTCTGCTTCCATTATATATAATACTTATCTGCCGGAAATTCGCTTATACATAAAAATTTCAGCCCGACAGTATTCTTTGATTCAATTTTCCTGTATGTCATTTCCTGGCGCAGCTTCGACGCCTTGCCGTTTGTCTTTCGTCTTTCCAACCTTTATCAGTCCTATTCCTATTGCCACCCATATCAGTTCCCTTATGCGGGTAAGCAGACCGGCCAACACGCCGAAAACGCCCGACATTGCCAATCCTCCCACCGCAAGGGCAAAACCGCCCTCGCGGGTGCCCATCTCCATAGGCATGAAGAAAAACATATTGGCAAACAGAGATGTGAATGCCTGAATAAGAATGCAGTCCCAAAACGATACCGTATCGGTAAGAATCATGAAAATAAACCAGATTTCCAAGCAACCTACAACTCTCGAGGCGAACTCAAGAAAAAGCGAAAGATAAAACGTCCGTTTGTTCTGCCTGTGCAGTTCCGCAATCTGGGCGTCAATACGTTTGACCGTATCTTTCTTCTCTTCGACAAACACCCGCGCCTTTCTCCGCAACCCCGGAACATGTGTGAACAACATTAGCGTTCTCATAGCAAGACCATTGCGGTATCCTTTCATGAAAAAATAAATTCCCAGCGCGCAGAACGCCGCAACAAGCGACAGAAAAATCCCCATCATCACGTCCACGCTCCCGAAATACATTATTAAATAAAGCACAATCGAGAAAGCCCAGAAAAAGAAGTGGGAAAAAATATGCATCATGGCATAGAGAATAACGCTCGACGTTGCCTTAGCCGTTCCGTAGTAAGGCGTCAGTTCCATAACCCTGTACGGTTCTCCGCCAAGCACACCTATAGGCGTTATGTAGTTTAGGGCATACCCCGAAATGGTATATTTCAGTATTCTGAGGAAAGACAGCCGTTTCTGCGTATCACCGTTATGTATTATGACGTTCCACGAGCAAGCGTTGAGCATGTAAACCGGCAACCAAATCAACACTACAGCGATAAACCACCAGCCGGCACGTTTAAGATTGCTCCATATATCGGCATACGACACGTCGAACGTGAGCAGCATTATCACGATAGCGGCAATGCCCACAACGAGAAATATATTCATTATCCTGTTTCGCATATTCACATATCTGAGAGCATAAACATCGTCGGCAACTTCACTAGAACGGTATGTAACTTCAGCTTAGTCATAGGGAATCTTTTTTAATTCCGTTATTATCTATTCGCTGTAATAACCATTCTTCAAAAGCATGGCGAAATGCCGGCACATCGACTCGTGACGGTCGCGCAGATAGTATGCAAGCGCCGTGAAAGCTATTATCTCGACAAAAAAGTACAGCCAGGGAACGTTTAGCAAGCAACACAAGTAAAGAACGATTGCCCTGCAATTGAAAGTAAGTATGTTTGCGTATTTCATCATCGGCAGACTTTCTTTCCGAAAGTCGAGACGGAATTTTTCGGGAGCCTTGCCGGCGAATTCTTTATTGAGTACATTCATAAGATCCTGGAAATATGGCGTCATAGACTCCTGTGAATGTGTATAGTTGCCGTAAAAATAGAGAAAAACCCTTTTCCAGAAATTTCCTTTTAGCGGCGTCTGTGCCAGAAGTTCGCGCTGCTTTCTCGAAGTGTCGAGTTCGCTCCCTTCGTCCCCTTTCAGAAAATAAAGATGTATGTTGCGATAATAATCGGCAAGCTGGCATTGGCGCGCATGACACACAGTTCCGGAAAAAATCGATATTGCCAGAATAAAAACACTCCAATGAACATGAGTAAACGGTATATAATCGTTCCATACCCTGAGAACGATAGCGAGATATATGGCAAAAAACCATACATCTCCGGCAAAACCGTCAAGAATCCTGCCCCACAAAGTTTTCTGTCCCGTCATGCGTGCAAGTTGCCCGTCGGCGCTGTCGTAAAGATTCGCCCAGACCAACAGAAGAACGCCTATAATATTATGAACAAGGTCGGTAAAATAAAACATATATCCCGCCAGAGCTCCGATAACCATAGAAAGAATGGTTACGACGTTCGGATGAATATGCAGGTGCTTGAAAAACAAAGCCCACAGGTAACCTAAAGGACGGGTGAAGTAGATATCCAGCCACTCTTCAGTATCTTTAGATTTAAATGTGGCCCTTAACTTAGCCGTGTCAACATGTTCCATTGTTACGCTTTTATCTTAAAAGTGAAACAGCCGCTTTTTCCGCTTCTTGTCGTTTCAGCACCGCCGCACATATCGCCTCGGCGATCGCTGCAGCGGCTTCATAACGACAACGTGAAAAACTCGGCCAATCGTTAAAGTCAATTATTTTGAAATTCCCGTCTTCGTCAACAATGCAATCGCCTCCGTAGACAACAAAACCCAGCAATTTCGCAGCACGAGTGCAAACTTCATGCAGATGCCGTAGGTTGTATGAATAGCGGTGCGGTTCTCCGTTTATTTGTTCGAGTCCGAACTTTCCGGACTTGCCGTTTTCTGTTGGCAGACAGGTATAAAAAAAATCCGTTCCCACAACACCGTAAAATTTCACGAGATCGCCGGAAAGATGCTCGTTTGCAACGACACAGGAAATGTCACGCCGTTTGAAATCTTCTATTGCGCAACGCAGGGATTCGTTACTGTCGACATACCTTACGTCGTTACAGCTCTGCGCACAGGCATCGCCACGTTTAAGCCAGAATGGAAAAGGCATGGAAGGCATTTCGCCATTCACAAGCACTTCGCTTTCAGGGGCAGGTATGACATCTAAAGAAAAAGCACGCGTAATAGCGGCGCGATGATTCAATAAAAGACTGCTTGCCGAATTCACGACAAGCGTACCCTGCTCTTCCTTTTTTCTAAGTATGGCAAGAGCCTCCCCGCCCCTTGCCATACTGAAGCAATAGGCGTCGTTGCAAGAGGCAAGAGCGGTTATATCGCTTTCGGGCACTTCGTTCACCACAAAGCCGCGTTTGCGGAGTTCGTCAGCAACGGCACAGAAAATCAAAGAATCGTTGTTTTCGCAATTAGGCGAGAACTTTTGCGCCCTGCTTACCCCTGTTATTCCTACCGTTTTCATTTCTGTGCCAGGAATTGCTCTGCTTTTACGATATCGTCCACGTGGTCAACGTCGACAATCTTCTTAAACGGATATGCTTTCAGCTTATGGCCGTCGGCAACCAACTGCCGCTGAAAATTACGCATTCTGCTCTGTCCCTGCTCCATACATTTATGCAACGTCTGCAACGTTTCAGGCACGAGGCAGTATATCCCGCCCGAGATATATGTGTCGCCCTCGTTTTTATCGTGAAATCCGGTAATATTAAGCCCACTATCCGTACCTACATACAACGGTTTCTCATCGTCCACATAGTCTGTAACAGCCATAAGGCCGTCGGCATCGGAGCATTCGAACTCCTTTATATACTTTCCGAACTCCTGCTCGTTGAAAATGGTATCTACAGTCGTAAGACAGAACTTTCCATCGGATATATAGCTGCTGAGTTCGAAAAAGCTGTGCATGGAACTCGGAGTAGTCTTGCAAACAAGCCTCACTAACGGTTTTGCTGGCAATACGGTTGTTTTTTCTCCCTCGATGCCGGTCGTTATAGTATTGTAATGAGCTATAATATGGTTTCTTACAGAATCCGTTAGACAGTTTACTATTACGACAATCTCTTCCGCGCCGTTTTCATTGAAAATGCGAATCAGACGGTCTATCATATGTTCGCCGTTGATTCTCACCAACGGTTTGGGAATTCCGGCTCCCTCGCGGGAAAGACGCGAGCCTTCGCCAGCGGCGATTATTGCGAATTTCATTTGTCGTCCCGTGCGTTTTCGTCGTGCATATCGCGCAACTTGTCACTGTCGTCGCGGCGGTCATGATACTCATCGCGCAAAGGATTCGCTTTGGCTGCGTCATCAAAACGTCGGTTACGCCAAATGTCAATCGCCGTATAGATAGCATGACGCATGGAGCCTTCGTCAGCCACGTTCTTGCCGGCAATATCGTAAGCAGTGCCGTGGTCAGGCGATGTGCGCACCAATTCCAGACCGGCAGTAAAGTTCACGCCGTTATCCATTCCGAGAGCCTTAAGAGGCGCAAGCCCCTGATCGTGATACATAGCCAAAACGGCGTCGAAACGCCTGTAAGCAGCGTCGCCAAAGAAGCCGTCGGCCGGATAAGGGCCGAAACAATGTACTCCCTCGCCGGCGAGTTTTTCTATGGCAGGCTTTATGGCATTGTTTTCCTCGTTGCCCAGCAAACCGTTGTCGCCGGCATGAGGATTAAGCGATAGAACCGCTATGCGGGGAGCCGAAATCAGGAAATCCCTACGCAATGAATCATAGAGCATACGCAGTTTTTTCTCTACGGTCTCCTCGGTTATGGCAGCAGCCACGCTGCTTATGGGCAAATGGGTGGTTACAAGCGCAACGCGCATCTTATCATTCATAAGAATCATAAGTACATCGTCGTTCTCCTGTCCCAACTGTTGCTGCAAATATTCGGTATGTCCCACAAAGGGAGTGCCTTCTTCTTCGGGCATAGCGGCTTTACACACCGGTGCGGTCACAAGAACGTCGAACATTCCCTTGCGATAGTCGGCAAGTGCACGCTGAAGAGCCAGATATGCGGCGCGCCCGCTTTCGGGAGTGGATTTTCCGAAATCCACCTTTACCTCTTCATCAAAGCACGACACGAGATTCAATCTCCCGCTCTGTGCCTCCGAGGCATCGTGCACCGTGTTGAAATTCACTGACTGTTCAAGAGCCTTGCGGTGAAACATGGCCACACGGGGCGAGCCATAAATAATAGGAGTGCAAAGTTCTAACATAGAGGACTCCGAAAAAGCCTTGAAAATTGTTTCGTAACCTATTCCGTTTGTATCGCCATGAGTTATGGCCACACGTATTTTCCTGTTTTCCATACGAATATTTGTTCATATTACCCGTAAAAATCCACGCCTCGCGTAAGACCTCATCATTATCGGGCACATTTTGCGGCTGCTAAGTTACAAAATAATATGCGTTCGTGAAAATACGTAAAGATATTACAATTAATTATGGCCTTGCAAAGCCTAAACAAACTCCGGATACGGAATACGAACGACGGGCCATAATGAAATTCCGCAGCATACCACACAAATAAATCCTTAGTTCCGATACAGGAGAACGGAACATGGCCGTCGCAAATATGCCCCGCAATTCCGGAGGGTTTTGCAGACAAAAACGGTCACTCGCCAAGCGCTTGTAAATCAGCAGGTGTATATGTAGCAAAAAATATGTCTGAGATATTTTAAAATATCTCAGACATATTTTGAATTATCTCCTATGTAATTTCAATTATCTGCGGGAACTTTTTTACCACACGAAAAAAATATTTTTTTTCACGAGAGACTATTTCGGAATAAACCTATTCCTCACTTATTTTCCGCCATACCGCTATTTTTCCTTGTTTGCGGTTTTGGCGGCCAACATACCGCACGCGGCTGATATGTCCCTTCCGCGCGACAATCTCACGGTAGTGTTAAGACCGCGGCTGTTAAGGTATTCGCAGAACTGCGCCGTATCGGCCTGCGCAGGCGATTTGAAATCCGCACCCTCATAACTGTGAAACGGTATCAGATTCACACGGCAATCGATTCCGCGAAGCAGACTTACAATTGCGTCGGCGTGTGCGCGGGAATCGTTTTTACCTTTCAGCAATACATATTCGAACGACAGACGGCGCTGGTGGCTCGTCTCGCGCTGCAAGCCGCCTCTGCAATCGCGGAACTCCTCGCATTTTCCAAGCATATCCACCACATCGGCCACGGCATAGGCTTTTTCTATGGGCATCATCTCCATGCGCTCTTCGTGAAACGGCGAATGAAGACTTATTGCAATGTTGCAGCGGCTCTCGCGACAAAAACGATTCAAGGCGGGCAACACTCCTACCGAAGACACCGTTATGCGTTTGGGGCTCATTGCAAAGCCGTCGGCCGAAGTAAGCACATCTGTAGCGCAGAGCACATTATCGTAATTGTCCATAGGTTCGCCCTGCCCCATGAAAACAATGTTCGTAAGCGTTTCGGTCTCGGGCACACTTACTATCTGGTTGAGTATGTCGCACACCGTAAGCTGTCCGCCGAATCCCTGGCGACCGGTAAGGCAGAAGCCGCAACGCATCTTGCAGCCTACCTGCGACGAAACGCAGAGCGTGGCTCTTTTGCCGTCGGGTATGTAGACTGTCTCCACAAAACCGCCGCACGAAGCGGGAAAGAGGTACTTTTTCGTGCCGTCGCGCGAAATCTGGACATCAACAAACGTGCGCACTCCCAATTCGTAGTTTTCAGAAAGAATCTCACGCGAGCGTTTGCTAAGATTTGTCATGGCGTCAACCGACAACACTCTTTTCTTATACATCCAGTCGGCCATTTGGCGCGCGGCAAAGCGGGGCATTCCGCATTCTTCGGCCACTACGCCCAGCTCAGCCACAGAAAGCCCCAACAAAGTTTTTTTCTCATTCATGTCAATTAAGAAAATCTCATAAAGATTAAAACAATTCTGCACGACCGCAAAATCATCCACCAATGCAGTCTGCTTTTTGCGAACGCAAAGTTACAAAACTATTGCGCCTCAACAGAATAGGACCCTATAGAAAATTAGCGGCAAAATAGTTCTCACTCCTGTTCCGGTTTTCCGTACGAAAACCTTCTGTCAAAACTAAAAATACCGCTTACCCATAAAATCCGAAGTACCTTTCAAGAGGTTTTTACAGACAAAAACGGTCAGCGACCAAGCACTTGATAATCAGCAGGTGTATATGTAGCAAAAAATATGTCTGAGATATTTTAAAATATCTC
>CAJKQZ010000048.1 GCA_905202115.1 uncultured Prevotellaceae bacterium
AGATAATCGAAAATATGTCTGAGATATTTTGAATTATCTCAGACATATTTTTCGCCATATATACATCTGCTGATTTTCAATTACTTGCTGGCTGACCGTTTTTGTCTGCAAAACCTTTTAAGCCGAGCACCGAAATTCTTCATCTCAAGCTTATGCTTATTTACATCAGTGCCGAAAAACAAAAAACTGCATATTTGTAAACTTACTTTTACAATCGCATGATAAATATGCACGTTTCACCCCCGAAGTGTGTCTTTTTGTCATAAAAAAGCAGTATTTCCGACGAAAACATCCTAACGATTTTGCTTTTACCCGAAAAGAGAGTAAATTTGCAATTTGAGGTTAAGCCACAGACTTTATGCCTAACGATTACAGATGAACACAATGAAAACAGAAATGAAAATAAAACTACGCAGCGCATTTTCTACCGAAGGAAGAAAAATGGCCGGAGCACGCGCCCTATGGGTAGCAAACGGAATGAAGCGTGAACAATTCGGCAAACCGATCATAGCGATAACCAACTCGTTCACACAGTTCGTACCGGGACACACCCATCTGCACGAAGCCGGACAGCTCGTAAAAAAAGAAATAGAAAAATTAGGTTGCTACGCCGCCGAGTTCAATACCATAGCCATTGACGACGGAATAGCTATGGGGCACGACGGAATGCTCTATTCCCTGCCCTCGCGCGACATCATAGCCGACTCCGTGGAGTATATGGTGAACGCACATAAGGCCGACGCTCTCGTGTGCATAAGCAACTGCGACAAAATAACACCGGGAATGCTCATGGCTTCCATGCGCCTGAACATTCCTACCGTATTCGTATCGGGCGGACCAATGGAAGCGGGGCACTGGAAAGGCGAAAACATCGACCTCATCACAGCTATGGTTAAAGGAGCCGACAAGAGCGTGTCGCAGGACGAGCTCGACCTTATAGAAGAGCATGCCTGCCCCGGCTGCGGCTGCTGCTCGGGCATGTTTACGGCAAACTCCATGAACTCGCTCACCGAAGCCATAGGATTCTCGCTGCCCGGCAACGGAACGATACTGGCCTCGCACGAAAATCGCCTGCAACTGTTCAAAGATGCAGCGGCACTGATCGTGAAAAATGCAATGAAATACTACGGCGACGGCGACGAAAGCGTTCTGCCGCGCAGCATAGCAACACGTGAAGCATTCCTCAATGCAATGTCGCTCGACATAGCTATGGGAGGTTCGTCGAACACCATTCTGCACTTGCTCGCCGTGGCAAACGAAGGCGAAGTGGACTTCACCATGTCCGACATCGACCGCCTGAGCCGCCACGTGCCATGCCTATGCAAGCTGGCGCCCAACACGCAGAAATACTCCGTTGAGAACTGCAACCGCGCAGGCGGAATACTCGGCATTCTCGGAGAACTCGAAAAAGGGAACCTGCTCGACACCTCGGTGAAACGCGTTGACGGAACCACTCTCGGCGAAGCCATAAGCAAATACAACATTTGCACAGACCATATCGACCCAGAGGCGGAGCGCATATACCGCAGCGCCCCAGGAGGAAAGTTCACCACAGTCATGGGCTCGCAGAACTCAAAGTGGGAAACACTCGACACCGACCGCGCAAACGGTTGCATACGCGACATAGCCCACGCATACTCCAAAGACGGAGGCCTTGCCGTGCTTTTCGGAAACATCGCAAAAGACGGCTGCGTTGTAAAAACAGCCGGAGTAGACGAATCAATCTGGCATTTCGAAGGCCCCGCTAAGGTATTCGATTCTCAGGAAGACGCCTGCAATGGAATACTCGGCGGCAAAGTAAAAAGCGGCGACGTGGTGGTAATTACCCACGAAGGGCCCAAAGGAGGCCCTGGAATGCAGGAAATGCTCTACCCGACATCATACATCAAGAGCATGCACCTCGGTAAAGAATGCGCCCTTATCACCGACGGACGCTTCAGCGGAGGAACATCGGGACTGAGCATCGGACACATCTCGCCCGAGGCCGCGTCGGGAGGAGCAATAGGCAAACTCGTAGACGGAGACATAATAGAAATCGACATACCTTCACGCTCCATAAACGTTCGCCTGAGCGATGAAGAACTGGAAACACGTCCGCAAGCGCCGCTGCGCCGCAACCGCACGGTATCGAAAGCACTGAAAGCCTATGCCGCAATGGTAAGTTCGGCCGACAAAGGCGGAGTTCGCATACTTAAAGACGAAGAATAATGGCAACAGAACTGATTACAGGCGCCGAAATACTGATGCGCTCCTTGTTGGATCAGGGAGTAACCACCCTGTTCGGATATCCGGGAGGGTCGATCATGCCGGTTTACGACGCATTATATAAATATAGAGACACTGAGCTTAATCACATACTCGTAAGGCACGAGCAAGGCGCCACTCACGCCGCGCAAGGCTATGCGCGAATAAGCGGGAAAGTAGGCGTGACAATAGTAACGAGCGGTCCGGGAGCTACAAACACCATAACCGGAATTGCCGACGCGATGATGGACAGCACACCTATCGTGGTAATCACCGGACAGGTGGGCAAAAATGTTTTGGGCAGCGACGCGTTCCAGGAATGCGACATCGTAGACCTTGCACAGCCCATTTCCAAGTGGGCGTACCAGATACGCAGTGCAGATAACATCGCGTGGGCGGTAAGCCGCGCATTCTATATTGCCAAAAGCGGAAGGCCCGGCCCCGTCGTGCTTGACTTCGCAAAAAATGCGCAGGTAGAAATGGCGGAATACAATCCGCGCAACATAAACTACATACGCAGTTACGAACCTGTACCTCCCACCGAACCTTCCTCAATAGAAAAAGCGGCACAGCTGATAAACGAATCTAAAAAACCGCTTGTACTCGTAGGACAAGGAGTGGAACTCGGAAACGCACAACAGGAAATAAAAGAATTTATCGAGCGGGCCGACGCACCGGCAGGCTGCACTCTTCTCGGACTTTCCGCACTGCCTTCAGGACATCCACTCAACGTAGGAATGCTCGGCATGCACGGAAGTTATGCCGCAAATGTAAAAACGCAGGAATCCGACCTGATAATCGCGATAGGCATGCGTTTTGACGACAGAATAACGGGAAATCTGAAAACCTACGCCTGCAACGCAAGAAAGATACACTTCGACATCGACCCGTCCGAAATAAATAAAAATGTAGAAGTCGACGTTGCCGTTCTCGGCGACTGCAAAGACACGCTCTCCGCTGTAACATCCCTATTGAAGCAAGGAAACCACAAAACATGGAGAGAAAGCTTCAGAACGTTCGACAAAACAGAAGAAGAAAAGGTTATAATCCCCGAAGTTTACCCGACAGAAGGACCGCTTCGCATGGGAGAAGTCGTGCGCAAGGTATCCGAAGCTACAAACAACGAGGCGATACTCGTCACCGACGTCGGGCAGAACCAAATGATTGCGGCACGCTATTTCAAGTTCAAGAAAAACCGCAGCATAGTCACTTCCGGAGGCATGGGAACTATGGGATTCGGTCTTCCCGCCGCTATAGGAGCCACATTTGCCGCTCCCGACCGCACTGTCTGCATGTTCTGCGGCGACGGCGGCCTGCAAATGACTATCGAAGAGCTCGGAACTATCATGGAGCAGCGTTGTCCGGTAAAAATAATTCTGCTCAACAACAATTACCTCGGAAACGTTCGCCAATGGCAGGCTATGTTTTTCGGCGGCCGCTATTCTTTCACCCCGATGATGAATCCCGATTACGAAAAGATAGCCGAAGCCTACAGCATTCCCGCACGCACTGTTGTCGAGCGCAAAGATCTCGACGACGCCATACGCGAAATGCTCTACACCGACGGACCTTTTATACTCCAGGCGGCAGTAATAGAGCAAGACAACGTTCTTCCGATGTGTTGCCCCGGACATGACGTCGACGACATGCTTCTTGAAGTATAACAACTATCGGGAATTTCAAAAACAAACGAAATCTTACATGGAAAGAGACGATACACTGTACACCCTGATAATATTTTCCGAAAATCTTCCAGGTGTACTCAACCATATCACCACGATATTCACACGCCGTCAGATAAACATAGAAAGCCTCAACGTTTCCGCGTCGAGCATAGAGGGTTTACACCGGTACACAATCACGTGTTACGCCACGGAATGCCTCATAAAAAAGATTACGAAGCAGATTGAAAAGATCATCGACGTCGTATCGGCCAACTATTTCACGGAAAATGAGATTTTCACGCTCGAAACCGCACTCTACAAGCTTTCCACGCCGGCCGTGCTCGAAAACCGAGAAATTTCGAAAGTAATACGCATATTCGGCGCCAAGATAGTGGAAGTAAACTCCACCTATTCCATTGTCACAATGGAAGGGCTAACCGAAGAAATCACGAATCTCTACAAGCACCTCAAGATTCTCGACTGCGTATTACAGTTTGTGCACTCCGGTTCGATTGCTGTAACAAAAAGCCGCCGTGAATTCGTGAGCGAGTTCATTGAAAGCCGCAACCGCAAACGTTTCGGCATGGAAGAATAGGCCTGCCATGCCACCGCAACCGCTGAAAAGAAACCCTTGCGTTATAAAAATCATGCAATGAACAAAAAACTATCCAAGTCAGACCGTTTCGATTACACCGTAGAGCCTTTCCAGGAAGATTTCACAGGACATCTTTCGTGGCACATGCTCGGCAGCCGTATACTCGCCGCTGCAAGTATGCACGCCAACCGCCGCGGCTTCGGCATGGAGCAACTTATGCCGAAGCACTGCGCCTGGGTGCTTTCCCGTCTCGCAATCGAAATGAGCGAAATGCCCCGCGCCGGAGAACAGTATTACATAGAAACATGGATTCGCAGCATTTACCGCACATTCACTGACCGTTGTTTCGCCATACTCCGTCCCGACAGCACACCCTACGGATATGCATACACCATATGGGCGCTGATAAACACAGAAACGAGACTTCCGATAAATTTAGAGCAGCTTCCCGACGGCGGATTCGCCGATATGGAAGACAAGGACAAGCCCTGCAACGTATCCCCCTTTTCAAAAATACGCGTCAAAGCAGAAGTTCCAGAAAGAAGGCTTGAAGCAAGATACAGCGACATCGACATAAACAACCACGTAAACAGCATCAGATACATAGAGCACGCGCTCGACCTGTTTCCCAAAGAAAATTTCGCAGCCCACCCCGCAAGCAGAGTCGAAATGGCATACCACGAAGAAGCCTACGCCGGCGAGCAGCTCAGTTTCTACCGTGAGCAGACCGACAGCCGTACTTTCAACGTAGAAATACGTAAGAACGACTTTCCGCAAGAGCAATCGTCGGACATACCGGCCGAAAAAAGCGGCAAAGCCGTATGCGCATGCAAGATTACCTTCAGATAAAATTCAGAAACATATAAAACAACATGTATAACTTGCTTCGTTACCGCAACCACGCGGCGAAGCGCAAACACAAACAAAAAGAAATGGCACAAATCAATTTTGGAGGCGTTGTCGAAAACGTAGCAACGCGCGAAGAATTCCCATTAGAAAAAGCTCGTGAGATACTCAAAGACGAGACCATCGCCGTATTAGGCTACGGCATACAAGGTCCCGGACAGGCTTGCAACCTTCGCGACAACGGCTTCAACGTAATCGTAGGACAGCGCCAGGGAAAAACATACGACAAATGCGTTGCCGACGGCTGGGTTCCCGGAAAAACACTCTTCTCTATCGAAGAAGCAGCCGAGAAAGGCACAATCGTATGCATGCTCCTCAGCGACGCCGCACAGATAGAATTATGGCCGAAAATCAAGAAGTATCTCACACCGGGCAAGGCGCTCTACTTCTCACACGGCTTCGCCATCACCTACAAAGAACGCACAAACATCATTCCCCCCGCCGACATCGACGTTATCATGGTAGCTCCCAAAGGCTCGGGCACATCGCTCCGCACGCTCTTCCTCGAAGGCCGCGGCCTCAACAGCTCATACGCAGTTTATCAGGACGCTACCGGCAAGGCTGAAGAGCGCACTATGGCCATCGGTATCGGCGTAGGCTCAGGCTACATGTTCAAGACCGACTTCAAACGCGAAGTATACAGCGACCTCACGGGCGAACGCGGCGCACTCATGGGCGCAGTGCAGGGCCTGTTCCTCGCACAATACGAAACATTGCGCGAACACGGACACACTCCCTCCGAAGCATTCAACGAAACCGTCGAGGAATTCACACAGAGCCTTCTGCCTATGGTAGGAAAGAACGGTATGGACTGGATGTATGCAAACTGCTCCACCACCGCGCAACGCGGCGCACTCGACTGGATGGGCCCGTTCCACGACGCAATCAAGCCCGTTATGGAGAAGCTCTACAACAGCGTTGCCACCGGCAATGAAGCACAGATATCTATCGACAGCAACTCCAAGCCCGACTATCGCGAAAAGCTCAACGCAGAACTCAAGGCTCTTCACGAGAGCGAAATGTGGCGCACCGGCGAAACCGTTCGCAAGCTCCGCCCCGAAAACAACTGATAACTCTCACATCAGACAATGTTGCAGCATTTTGCTGCAACAGAGCATAATAAACCGGCAAACCCATTCGAGGGTTTGCCAGTTTTCTTATTACATCCCTGCCCATACCGGCATACATACGCCGACAGTCACGTCTATCACCGCAGCATATACTCCGGAAATGCAGAATGAATAACTATTCATATTTTCCTTGATATTTATTCAAAAGTTCCGTAAAAGCCCATGTCTTGCAAGTACTTGAAAATCAACAGGTGTATATATAGCCAAAAATATGTCTGAGATAATTTAAAATATCTCAGACATATTTTGAATTATCTCGGATGTAATTCGAAAAAAGTCCCGAACGTTTTTTCCGGCAACGTAATATTTATTCATTTTCGGCAATGTAAAATTGTTTATGCGCACTATCTACTACAACAAAACGGCGGATATACCTCCCGATACAATACACGGAACGTTTACATAGCTATTGATATCTCCAATAATAAAGAATGAAAAAAAATATTGCATGTCCGAACAAAAAGAACTATCTTGCCAAAATCGTCAGACAACAATCTACACAACTGATAATACATGCGATACAGAACAAAGAAAATGAAAACAAACCTTATGTCCATGGCTGCTTGTGAAGTCATCGCAGGCCTGTGCCTGTTGGTTGCAGTTTCATGCGGCAATCCCAAGCCCGCCGGCGAAAAACCGCAGAAAGATACCACAGTAACAGACAAGCGGACTATAGACACAGTAAAGTTCGTTGGCAGTCTTGAAGAACTGCATTCGTATTGTCCGAAATACACGTTCATAGAAACGTGCGACCTTTCCTATTTGGGTTTGAAAGAAATTCCGGTGCTCAAATTATACAGCATCAGAAAACTCAACCTTTCACACAACGAATTGAAGGAATTCAACAGTTACAGTTCTCTGTTTCCGAAATGTATGGAAGAACTTAATATCAGCCATTGCAACATAGGAAACTTAAGATTCGAGGACATAAACAGCGCGGAAAAATTCTATCCAGACTCGAAAATAATCATACCGATAGAAATAGACTTCCGAAAAAAGGATTTTCCAAACCTGAAGAAAGTAAACATATCATACAATAAAATCGAAGGATTCACAGCCTCCGATTACACAGAAGTAATCGACACCAACTATAATAAGTGCAGGTATATCAAAAACGAAGTGCGCAAAAGGAACAGAAACTCCGCTATGGCAAAACCGGATACTGTGAAGACTGTTAAAAGTTTAGAAGAATTGTACGAACTTGCACCGAACACAATCATTGAGGTATGCGATCTGTCTAATCAGGGATTAAAGGAAATGCCCGTCCTGCGCCCATACAATATCAAAAGGCTTGATATTTCGGGAAATGACTTCAGTCAGATTCCAAAAGAATTCAGCTACGACGAAATCTATACCACATTTCCTGAAAGCCTTGTTGAACTCGACATGAGCAACTGCCGCTACGGCGAGAAACTCCACGACCCAAACGACCGCTCTATTTTCCACAAAGTCATAAATCTCGCGTTTAAAAAAAGCAAACTGCCGCACTTGAAAATCATTGACGTATCACATAACCACATAACCAAGCTACTTGTCAATACGCCTGCCGTGAAAATGAATGTTTCGCACAACGATCTAAGACAACTTATAATAAATACGAATACGTTGAAACACCTCGACGTGTCGTACAACTGGAATATGAACGACGTCATAGGAATTGCTCCCGAAAGTCTCAAAACGCTAAAGGCCGACAGTTGTGCACACGGCATGAAACTGAGAAGAACCATGCTATATAAATGCAAAGAAGGCGAAGGTATTGTCATGGAATAATTTGCAGGAAGCGGAGAATGGCAATATGAATAATCATTCATATATTCTTGGATCAATTTACATAAATCACTGATGAAAGCTATACAGACTTTATGGTGCGGCGACAGAAAACTTAAATATTCTACGTTCTGGTGGAACAATGCAGAATACAATCTTATGTCGTGGGCTTTAAGCTGCATGAGCATAAAGGAGCAATCAGGAAAAATAACTTTATATACAGACAGCAAGGGAGCACAAATGCTGGTAGACAAGTTGAGACTGCCATACGATGAAGTAATCGTCAATCTGGATGATTTCCATTGCCTTTCATGTCATTGGGCTCTTGCGAAAGTAAAGACATATTCGCTACAAACAGAACCGTTCATACATATAGACGGGGACATTTTCCTGCCGCGTCCATTGCAGGGAGAGGTACTAAAAGGAAAAATCATAGCGCAAAACAAGGAACATTGCACAGAATATTACGGAGGTATGATTAAACGGTTTCTCTCCATAGAAAATCTGAAGCTATCCCCGTTGTTCGAACAAGCGTTGCGAGGAAATAATATTCCATCATACAATCTCGGCTTTTGCGGCGGCAACGACACGGGATTCTTCGGGCGCTTTTGTGAAGAAGTCTTCAGATTTTTCAAAGACAACGACTTCAACGGCGAGAAGTTCCGCTTTTCCGACATCAGCGCAAACGTGATTTTCGAACAGATATTCTTTTCTGTTATGGCGCGCCACGAAGGTATAGGCATTTCAACAGTCTACCCCAAAACCATTCGCGGCAATGGATATACAAGAAACGATTTCTGCGACCTCGCACATTACGAACAAAAACAGTTCATCCACATTTTAGGCGGCCACAAGCGAACGCAGGAGATATGCGATATGGTAGAAAAGACTCTGCTACGTAAATATCCTGACGTATATGAAAGGATTGCAGAACTATTTCCTGAACGCCATAAGCGTCTTTTCGGAATAGCCGTCGGCACAGGATACACAAGGGAACCGTCGGCATTAGACAAATATTATGCGTTTCTCCGTAACTGCAACAGAATATGGAGCGAAATCGGCAGAGCCAATTTAATGTCATTAGCAACAAAAACTGCAAGCAATCTAAATTTCATAAATGCTTCTAAAGAAGAACGCAAAAAATTCGTACTTAAACGCAACCTATATGCATGTATATATAACGCCGTAGGGAATGAAGCCGTTTTACTGCTAAAGCATTTGAATATAAACACCGAAGATTGCAATATCAGCGTGGCCGTAATGCCGGATGTTTCGGAAAAAGGATTTACGGAACACCCGTTAGAAAACCTGTCATATAATATTTTCGACATACTGGAAGAACCCCAAACGTATGAGATACTGAAAAAATCGCTATTCCCGTGCTTCGACAAAAATACATGTAGCGAAAAAATAACGGCATGCATTGAAAAAGCACTGGTCGGTTGCCTTTACGCAGGATTAGTCACTGCCGAACAATAAACACATATCGCGTCTTTTACATGCAAGGTGAAAAATACGCCCGACAAATAAATTCTTGACAGTACGTAACGAAAAAAGAAACCCACGCACCGCCGGAAATGAATAAATATTACGTTGCCGGAAAAAACGTTCGGGACTTTTTTCAAATTATGTGCCTTGTATTTCAAAATATGTCTGAGATATTTTAAAATATCTCAGACATATTTTTGGCTATATATACACACGCTGGTTTTCAAGTACATACAAGGCTACGATTTTCTGCATATTTTTTGAATAAAAACGGATGTTATGAATAAACATTCACGGCGCTCGTTTTTCAAACTATTTCATGACAATGCTTTTTCCATCACCGTCACTACACAGATACCACGCGTTTTCTCTAAATTTTTTTCTACCGTGCGCGCAACTGTCGGCCTTTAGCGTTTTAAGGCTCTCGGGGGGTATTCCTAAAACGTCGTTCATGTCCCAATTATACGATACGTCAAGATGTTTTAAAGTCTTTGTTCGGATACTAAGACCTATCAATCTGTTGCGTGATACATTCAGGTTGACAACCGGAGACGTAATTATGATTCTACCGAAACAATTGTTCGATAAATCCACGGTTTTCAGATTCGGCAGCAATCTCTTTGAAAGAATAAGGTCGATAGATGACATACGCTTTCCTTGTGAATTTTTAAGCGTAGTCTCTATTTCGCCCCAGCGACAGTTGTTCATATCGAGTTCCACAAGGCTTTCGGGCAGCATTGCCGTGAATTTTTTTTGAAGATAGTAATTAGGGACAAAATGACTGAAATTGTTTTCGGAGATATCAAGCCGCTTTATGTTATAAGGACGCAGCACCGGAAGATCTTTCAAGTCCTGTTTCGAAAGATCGCAAAACTCTATCACAGTCGCAGGTACAAGTTCGTACAGTTCTTCTAAACTTTTAACTGTCTTTACAGTGTCTTGCTTAACGGCAGTCGTTCTTTTTTCTATTTTGCGCACTTCGTTTTTCACGCCTTTGCTATCATTGAAATGCTCGTCTGTTACTTCTGTATAATTCGGTACTCTGAAAGAATGGAGTTTATTGTAGGATAAATTTAATTTTTTAAGGTTCGGAAATTCATTGACGCTGAAATTCAAATCGACATCCAACCCTCTAAGTAGGCTATGAGTAAATCTTTCGATTCCTTCATAATCCTGCGATCTGTCCAAGCCGAAGTTACAGCAACTAAGATCAAGCTCTTCGAGGCTTGTAGGAAGAAAATCTATATTTTTCACCAATCTGAACTCGTTATGCGAAAGGTTCAGGCGTTTTATGTTGTAAAGTTTGAGCACCGGAATTTCTTTCAAGCCCAAATTAGAAAGGTCGCATGTTTCTATGAACGTGTATTTCGGGCAATATGAATAAAGTTCTTCAAGACTGCTTACGAACTTTACCGTATCAATACTCCGCTTTTCCATTACGATGGAATCTTTCTGCGGATTTTCGCCGCCATCAGGCTTGGCGTTGGAACATGAAGCGGCAAACAACAAACACAGGCCTGCGATGATTTTGCTAATTATGTACGGATTAAAATTTGTTTTCATGAATCATGTTGGATATTTATTTAGGGTCATAACGATGATTGAAATCGTATTTTACTCTGTCAAAAAAATTTTTTTCGTGTTTTTTAAAATAATTGTGTTCGTTTTCTTCAAATGAAGAGGGGCTGATTGTATTCCATCTGTTGGATTTATTTTCATAAAAGATATTCACAAAATCATCGGAAAATCCGTTATCTTTTAAAAATTTCACACTCTCCTCGGGTGTATCCCCGTATCTTTTAGATTCAAAATACCAAAAATAATGTTTTGCATGTAATGCTTCATGGGCAAATGACACTGAAAATGTATTTGCTGTATCACCGTCATGTTTGTAACCTGCATTATCAATGTCTTTAGAAAAAGAATCGAAACCTTTATCCTTGTTAACACACCTGCTATTAATGCTAATGGTATAATTTCCCGGATATGATTCTGACTCCATAGTAGTACTGTCATTTAATGCTTTCATATTAATTGTAAGATTATCATTACCAGCCTTAAACGGATTTAATGCACTCATTAGTTCATTACTTGAAGCCATTAATTCAAGTAATTGGGTAGCAAGTACTTTATTCTTCATTACATCATCGCTAAGATATATGCCTTTGTAAGGATGATTGTCTAATTTTAATCCCATACCAGAACCGGTGCCCATGTCTATACTGCTGCCGCAACCGCTTCCACATCCTACTGGTTGCCAGCCGAAGCCACTACCGCTACCACCCGAGCCGTCACCGTCACCACAGCCGCATCCACAGCCATAAGACATATAGTTAGGGGTACTGTTTAGAATGCGCTCTACTTCTTCGTTACTTACAGGACGAAGTTTTTTCTCATTTTTTCCATGTCTTGTTTTTTAGATTAGATTGGTTATATTATCGATTGTTTTACAATGACATGCGCAAGATATGAATTTATTATGACCTAACAATTTTTCTTGCGTTTTTTATCATTTTAAATTTAATCGGTATGCTATTCAATTTGTGTTGCATGTAGGGAAAAGCAAGTGTCATTTTATGGTGCTAATAGTGCGAATGAACAATTTTACACCGTCGGAAATGAATAAATATTACGTCGTCTGAAAAAACGTTCGGGACCTCGCAAAAAATATGTGCCTTGTATTTTGAAATATGTCTGAGATATTTTAAAATATCTCAGACATATTTTTTCAGCCGTCTGGAAAGCGTTTGCAGGAGTTCCAGGCACACCGGATAAATATTCATTCGGATATTTATGCACGGTACGAGTGCGCAAAAAAATGCTATATTTGCATTTATGCGCACATGGCGCACCGTAATACCATAAAGACATGCATATAACAAACTTTCTTGTTTCAGCCTGTGCAGCGCTTGCGCTCAGCGCCACGGCCGCCACATCGCACGCTTACGAAAAAAACTCAAAACCGTTACGACCCGTAGGCTTTGCCAACATAAGCGTAAGCGGCGAGCTCAACAGCCGCGTGCTCCGTAACATGGCCCGCCTCGAAGATGACCGATACCGCCCCGACCGCGTATTCCTTACCGAGCAGCAGTCGGGCTATTGGCCGGGCGACACCGAGGGGCGCACCATTCTCGGCCTCGTAATGGACGCGCAGGCCTCGGGGCGCGAGCCGGAATACCTTGACGAAATAATACGCCGCATACCATCGCACCTGAACGAGCGCGGATACTTCGGCACCATCCACAAAGACTCGCTCGACGAGCAGCAGCTGTCGGGCAACGGCTGGGTGCTGCGCGGGCTGTGCGAATACTACCGCTGGAAAAAGGATGCCGCCGTGCTGCCGGTAATAAAAAGCATTTCGGAAAACCTGTTCCTCGGCGGCAGCGAACTGATGAAAAAATATCCCATAAACCCCGAAGAACGCGCCGAAACGGGTGGCGGAGCCTCAGGCAGCGTGGGCGAAACGATCGGCCGCTGGAGGCTCTCGACCGACGTGGGATGCGTGTTCATAGGAATGGACGGGCTGATACAGGCATACGAAGTGACAGGCAACAAAAAGCTCTTGCCGGTTATCGACGGACTTATAAACCTGTTCCTGAAAGTTGACCTGATTAAGATCAAGGCGCAGACACACGCCACACTCACCGCTCTGCGCGGATTGATAAGGTATGCCGACATCACTGACGACAAAAGATACATCGATGAGGCGGAAAAACGCTGGACTTACTACAAGCAATACGGCATGACTGAGAATTATGCCAACTACAACTGGTTTCGCCGCTACGACACATGGACCGAGCCTTGCGCGATAGTAGACTCTTACATCGTGGCCGCACAACTGTGGCAGCACACGGGAAAGGCCGGATACCGCGACGACGCAGAGCTTATTTACTACAACGCACTTTGCCACGGACAGCGGGATAACGGAGGTTTCGGCACCGACAAATGCCCCGGACGCGGATTCGGACACCCATACGTGGCCGTGAGCGACTACGAAGCCTATTGGTGCTGTACCATGCGAGGCGGCGAAGGGCTGGGACGCGCAGTGGAATACACCGCTTTCGCACGTGACAACGAAGTGGCCCTGCCTTTTTACCGCAATACCCGCATAACGGTGCCCGTAAGCAAAAAAGCATCGTTCGCCCTGGAAGAAACTACGAACTATCCTTTTAGCAATAGGGTCGACATACGGATAACCACCGCCCCCAGGCGCGAAATGTCCCTCGCGCTCGCACGCCCTGAATGGATGGAAGGTTTCTCAGTGAAACTAAACGGAAAAGACGTTGAAACCGTTGCTACCAACGGCATGGCCGTGCTGAAACGCAGATTCTCGGCCGGCGACCGCATTGAAATAGTCTTCGCCCTCAATCCGCGCACGGTAAAAACGCAGAACAGGGAGAACACCGCGAGCGAGAATTTCAAGATTCTTTGCGGCCCGCTGCTTCTTGCCGCGCCCGATGCCTGCGAGCATAACATTCCCCGCGTCGCAGGCTTCGAGCCTCTCGGGGGGCGTATGTACCGCATTGCCGGAAGCAGCACGGTAGTCTCGCCTCTTTACCACCTTATGGAACAAAGGATGAACAGCAACACGCAACCGCTCTACGCCCGCAGAGTGATTTTCTGATAGTCCGAAAAATTAACTTGCGTTAAGTTAATTCCGGCATTCGCTCTGCATGGCCCGCAGCCCATTTATTCATGCGGCAAAAAATATGTCTGAGATATTTTAAAATATCTCAGACATATTTTGAATTATC
>CAJKQZ010000049.1 GCA_905202115.1 uncultured Prevotellaceae bacterium
TGATTCTCAACTACTTGGCGGGTGACCGTATTTGTCTGCAAAGCCTGAACTGCAAGGCTGCGTGAATGCTCTACAGGGCCTGTTCTTTTGTTTGGATTTATTGTGAGGTATATCAGCCGATTGTACAGTTGTGCTATGACGTTTTATTGCTTTTTCTGCACATATGTACGGTTTTCGAATTCCACACTTGTGGGGCTCTTTATAGTGAGTACGGAAGGCGTTTCCAAGTCCGTAAAATCGCCCTCGTTTAGAGAGTCCTGCATACGTGTGAAGATAATTTCGTTTCCTTTCCTGCGACCGGTGTATGTATATTCTTGTTCGTTCAGTTTGCCGCTGTTGACGTAAACGGTTGTGCTATACATACGCATTGATATTTCGCCGCTGTCTTCTGGCCGGAAGTCCAGGGAGGAATTCGTCTCGAATTTTCCGTAGTCACCGCCCGAGGCTATCGTGTGGAATTTGAATGATATCGCTTGGGTGCCTCCTCATAGTTGGATTTTTATCTCTGAATTATTTGTTCTCGACGGTTGTTTCGCGTGGCGGAATCGGCACATTGCGAAATTCGATAAAGTGTTTTATATAGCCTTGTTTTGCATCATGAGTAAGAGTCTGTAGTTGGCAAAGGCTCATGGTCGTTCCTTTTTCCGGTAAATCGTAAAGTGCATAAATACATTTTACAGGTACACCGGGTTCAAAGTCGAAATCACCGTTTCCTAAAGAAGTGATATTGTTTCCTACAAAACTGCGACTATTGTACTGATTGCCGTCAGCGTCAAAAGTCTTCATATTGTCGAAATGATAAACACATGTGGTTTTGCTTCCTTTGTTGGTGATTACAAACTCTATCCCGCAAAAGTTTTTGTACCAATTTACTCCCTTGTATTCTACTGTAAATCCAGACAGATTGTTTACCACTTTAGTCCCGTCTGAGACTTTGTTTGTGATGGAATCATTTGCGGAAGTTTCCGCATCTGCTACTTTATCAATGGCTTTTCCTACTTTATTCAACGCTTTCTCTAATTTTTTAAAGAATTGCGCATTAGCGTATTGTGGAGAAAATGTGAATACTGTTATAGCGATTATTGTAATGAGAGCTTTTTTCATAATTTAGCTTTTTGTTATCTATTTATTTAATTCATCAGAGTGATATGGGATTTGGTATTATGGATTGTGCATGCATGGGGAGCGTATCCATTTGAAAAGATATAGATTGTTTGAAATTCTATTCATTAGTTATGGTTATCTGAATTGTTCAAAATACCATTTGCCGTCGACTCTCTCGAGAATCACTTTCGTAGGATAAACATCGTCATATTTAACGTCTGCCATCTTGCTTTCTTCCGTGATTTCGCGACCGCTGATGTGTTCGGTAGTTTCGCGGTATGTACGTTCTTTCTTTTCGTGTTTCGTGTCGGGATGTTGAGCCGAGAACTCTTTCGCCCTCTCTATCATCTTGTCCATCTCCTCAAGCAGATATTCATTTGTTGGCGACACGAGGGTCTTTAATCTGGCGTAATCGCCCGTGTCATAGCACTCAAGCGCGATGTCGGCCACGCTTTTCGGATCGGAATGGTCTGCTCTTTTGGAACCACATGAGGTTGTTAAGAGACATATGAGCACTGCTGCCCATAATGTTGTTGATAAAACGTTTTTTTTCATTGATTGAAATGTTTTTTTAGGTCGCCCTGTTCTTTGCGACAAATAGTATGAAGAAACGTTAACAGAAATGCTGTCTTTATTAAAAGAAAAATTTTTAGGTTTTCAATTACAAGATTAGCATAACGTTTCCCTTGAATGTTTTTTCCTCGATTAATTATTATAGTTATACTGCAGTTCAAATGTATTTCGTACCGATGATACAGGAGGCAATAAAGAGCACAGAAGAATCGCGGCTTTGGTTAGAAAAGTTGCTGATTTGCAGGCTTTATGTCCGTTGTGTTCGTGTGCTCGTAGGTGTAATATCATATTCTGCAAAGACTTATTGGTTGTTAAATTTTTACAAAAGTACGATATGCGCCTCAAATAAATACCCCCCCCTATTAAAAAATGTTAAAGTCTCTATATTTTGTGTTTTTCCTCTCATTTTTTGAACTTATTACAGAGTCATATTATGTTTGCGCTTTGTGTAGCCGTGGTGAAAGCGATGTAAAAAGGTGGGGAGAATAATGTATTGCAATATGGATTTCATTTTTGCTGTATGAAAGTATATGTTTTATGTGATTTTCCTGCGGGTGCGGGAAGCGTTACATGATATTTGGTCGGGGGGGGTAAGAATCTGCGTAGGCAATATCTGTTTTATGGCGGCAGAAAGATTTTCGTTTGCCAAAAACTATGCCAAAAAATGTACGGATAGTTTTTCTGTAACCTTATGCGGAGGTGTGGAAAAATTATCTCAGACATATTTTGAATTATCTCTGAGATATTTTAAAATATGTCTGAGATAATTTTTTTTACGTGCGGGAAGTTTTTTTCGTTTTACAATAAGCATGGTGGCAAATCGGTTGTTGTGATTCATTGTGTCTTTTCGTTTTACGGAGTACAGGACTTTGCTCTTGTCCGGCAGTTATATATTGCGTTTGTATGCTGCCGGAATGCCGACATTGAATAGGACGGCATTCCGTATTTGTAAAAAAGTTTCATTACAGCTTTGCTGTTTCAAATAAAACCTTTAATTTTGCATTGCTTTTGACAAGAATTGTTTTGGCGCAACTGAATGGAAGTTTGGGTGAGTGGCTGAAACCAGCAGTTTGCTAAACTGCCGTGCGAGTAATCGTACCAGGAGTTCGAATCTCCTAGCTTCCGCAAATGAGAAAGAGACAAAAGGATTAGGCCGTGGCCGTGAATGTCCGTTATCTTTCTTTACAGTAAAATAGCTGGCGCTTTCGTCTAGCGGCTAGGACACATGCCTCTCACGCATGGAACACGGGTTCGATTCCCGTAGGCGCTACGATAAAGAAAAGTTCTCGGATGTTCGGACGTTATGCCGGACATCCGATTTGTTTTTGCATTACAGGATTGTAAACGGTGACTGTGTATTGGTATGCAGCATATCAGAGACAGACACGGCCTGGCGAATAGACGAAATTCCCGACATGCCTATAATAGAAATAACCGATCTTAACTATCCAGGGGTGGATGTGTTCTGCACTCTTACGGAGGCGCAGTTGCGCAACCGTCTGGAGCCTGAGAAAGGAGTTTTCATAGCCGAAAGTCCCAAAGTTATTAACGTTGCGTTGGATGCGGGCTTCCGGCCGGAGGCTTTGCTGTGCGAACGCCGGCATATTGAGGGCGACGCAGCCGGAATAATCGGGCGTTGCGGTGGCATACCCGTCTTTACGGGCGGCCGTGAATTGCTTTCGCAGCTTACGGGATACACTCTTACTCGCGGCGTGCTTTGCGCAATGCGCCGCCCGCGGCAGAAAAGCGTTGCCGATGTGTGCAACGGGGCGCGTCGCGTGGTTGTTGTCGACAGCGTGGTCGATTCTACTAATGTGGGAGCTATTTTCCGCTCGGCAGCGGCGTTGGGAATTGATGCGGTGCTGCTCACCCCTTCGTCGTGCGACCCGCTGAACCGGCGGGCTGTAAGAGTTTCTATGGGAAGTGTGTTTCTTGTGCCCTGGACAATTACAGACAAGCCGCTGGAGGAACTCAGAAACCTCGGGTTCTGTACTGCCGCAATGGCGTTGACCGACGAAAGCATTACTCTCGACGCTTCAGAACTTAAATCCGAACCGAAACTTGCAGTTGTTATGGGAACCGAGGGCGACGGACTTGCGTCCGCAGTAATTGCCGCCACCGACTACGTTGTACGCATACCCATGTCGCACAACGTAGACTCGCTCAACGTTGCCGCCGCCGCAGCCGTAGCTTTTTGGGAACTGCGCGTTCGGACAAGGTGAAGTAGTTCTCTTTACAATTCGGCTTAAAATAAGAAATGTGATAGCCGCCGCATATGTAAGGCTTTTTATTACGAATCATGCATAAGTTAATGTGGCTCATCATATACAAGTTCTTTTTCTGCAGTAGATATCCTTTGTAGGAAATATGCGGATAGGTAGAGCTTTCTGTTTGGAGGATGTTATCTTACTGAATAGCTTATGGCAAAGGAAAACATACAGCTTTATTTGGAATTTGTGGCGCTTTGCAGTTTTTGTTTTGCGGACGAAAACGGTCATCCGCCAAGCTTTTGAAAATCAGTATGTATATATGTGGCAAAAAATATGTCTGAGATAATTTAAAATATCTCAGACATATTTTCGATTATCTCCCTTGTATTTTTAATTATCTGCGGGAGGCTTTTTATCGAATTCGAATTTTTTCTTTTTGTGAATGTTCTAACAAATATTTTATGTTTGTCTTTTGATTTTTATCGGGATAGTTTCTGTTTATATCTATTTGCATTAATTAAAAATCCCGCATACGAAGCGTATGCGGGATTTTCAGTGTTATAATGTTTATGAGAATAATCAGAAGTACAGGTAGCGGCGGTCTTTTACTTTAGCCTTGCGGTAGAGGTCGTTTGAGTATTGGCCTACGCAACGCAGGTAACTTTCTGCTACGCTTTCTTCGTATTGAGCCTGGTCGTACTTCTCGTTTGTATTTGTACGTCCTGTTACTTGGAACAAGTAAACACCGTAGTTTCCTTTCACAGGTCCGTAGTTCTGATTCAGTTTGCCATAGCTTATTCCGCCTGTGAGTACCGGTTCGTTCGCTCCTGTTGATGGAACCATTGCGTATGAACTGAAAGTAATGTTATTGAGCGTGTCTTTCGACGCAGCTGCGTTTGTAAGTGCTTGTTCTACTGTTTTTCCTTTGAGAGAGGCCATGATTTTTTCGGCTTTCTTATCGCGCAGTGCAATGCCGCGTAATGCGTCTTTTACTACGGGATCGCTTACAGGACGGTATCCTTCGGGATGTATGTCGGTAACGCTTATTATAAGAAGGTGGTCATTGTTTCCGCATTCGTAAAGCTGTGAAACATCGCCTTTCTTTGCATCGAATACCCAACGCAGAGCTTCGCGGGTGCTCGGAATACCGGCTACATAGTGCTCGTGGTTGAACATGTCTTTGCGTTCCTGAACCGTGTATCCGCTCTTGGCTGCATTTGCTTCCATTTTCTCGAGCGTATTGTTCGAGGCAATGAAGTGGCTGAAGGCATTGTATGCTTTTGAATATGTTTCTTTACTGAAATCAATGGCGCGCTTTATAACTGCCGCGTCATATTTAGTTGTTATAGCCTTGCGGTCGAGTACTTCAATCAGTATTACGTTTTGTGCGAGCTCGATTTTCTGAACGGCGTTGGTTGCGCCATTTATAATTGACTTGATGAATTTGCTGTTGTCGGCATCGAGAGTCTGGCCTTCGTATTGAGCGGAAACAAGCCACTGGCTTTCTCCTGTCTGGTTGTACTTTTTGGCCATGTCTTCAAACTTGCCTCCTGCGGCAATGGCTTTGATTATGCTGTCGGCCGTGCTGTTGGCTGCTTCGAGCGTTGCATTGGCGCAGTTGATAACACGATATTGAACAGAATCTGGAACTTGTGATGTTGAAATAACCTTAATTATATTCAAGGTATTGTCGGCTGCGTTGAGGTAGGGACCTTTCATGCTGCCTACGCTCATGGAATCGAGTTCGTTCTGAATATCTCTCGGGAAAGCCTTTTTTGAAATAGGAAGCGAAGCATAAGGAATTAAAGAACTGCTCGTGCTTACTATTCCGGCCACGTTTTCACCTTTTTCAAGGTCGGCAGCATAGCTTTTCATTTCTTTTTCGAGAGCGGCTTTGTCTTCAGGGCTTGCCGTTACTTGGATTCTGATGTATTTTATGTCGCGAGATTCTCCAAATTGCTTGAAGATGTCTTTTCTTTGATCGTATAATTTTTTTATATCGTCATCGGAAACCGTTACTTCATTGTCGGGTACAGAAGTGTAGGGCACGGAAGCGACTACAGCGTCGCTTTTTGCAGAGATTCCTTCGTATGCAAGTTTCGCTGAAATAGGATTTGAAATTATCGAACGTCCTATTAAAGACTGATACTTGTCATTGAGCAGGCCTGAACGGAGTGTTTTTTCAATGAAAGCCCAATATTTGTATAAATTCTGGTAATATTCAATGTATTCCTGTGGAACTTGGTCGGGTTTAGCTTGCATTTGCTCATATTGGTCGAGGAACTGCTTGAGCAATGCTACATCGAAACGTCCTGTCTGTTTATTTACAAACGGAGTTTGCATGAGCATAGAGTTCGTACCCGTTTTTATTACGTTGTTTAGTTCTTCGTCGGTAACTGTAAGGCCGAGCTTCTTTGCCTCGTGTTCAACTAATTTTTCTGTTACATAGGTTTGCCAAACCTGGTCTTTTAGTTGATTTTGTTCTGCGTCGCTAAGCGAGGTCTGTCCGCGTGTGAATTTTATAGCTTCGGTGTATTCCTCGATCATCGACTGGTATTCGTTAATACCTAACTTATTACTGTAAACCTGACCTACGTGGCGTTTGTCGCTGCCGAACAAGATATCGAAAACACGGAAAAAGTCTTCTGCAATGAATGCGAAAAGACCCAAACCGATTACGATTAACAGAGCGACACCCCATTTTCTGATAGTTTGTATAGCTGCCATTATTTATTTTTTATTTTATTTTACTTTCTTGTTTGAAAAATAATTCGTGCAAAGATATTAAAATCATATTTAATTATAGGCTTTTTGTATGGAAATTTGTTTTGTTCAATTAGTTGTTTTTAGCGGCGCGTTTTCCCTTGTTATTGGTTTTGTTTTGTTGCCGGCGGAACGTCGGGGGCACGTTGAATGGAATCTTCGTTGTTTTTTTCTTCGGGAACGGGGAAAGAACCTGCCGAGTTGAAAAATTCGTAATCAGTAAGTTCTTCGTCCGAGCGGAAGCCTATTCCTTGAAGTTCTTCTTTCGGTGTGACTATGTGCATGTATTTGTGTGAGTAAACAATATGTTTTCCCATGTCCCAGAATAGTTCTTCGGTGTTGAAAACCGTGCCGTTGTTTTTGCGGATTTCTACTCTGCCGCGGAATTCCCAAAGGTTTTGATCGTACCAATAGGCTGTGTCGGCGGTAAGATACATTTCCACATGAAAGAAAGGATCGTATTTCTGCATGAATATCCCGCTCATGAAAGTTTGTTTGGGAGGGACGGTCCTGTCGTAGACACTCCATTGTTCTGCAACGAGTTTGTATCTTATGACTCCGGAATCGGATATGAGTTTCGACACGCCATAGGAAGTCATTACCGGCAGAGAGTCGCGTTGCTTTACCGCCGGTGCTGTGGGAGTCTTGTCATGACTGCAACCTGCTGTTGCGGTTATGACAAGTGCGGCAATGGACATGACGGCTATTCTACCTTCCACTTTTGGAACCACCTTTCGTTGAAAGTCAATCCTACGCAAATGCGCAGATAGTTTTCGGTGAGCAAATGGCTTTTGTCGGGCCGTATGTTTTCCCATTGTGCCGAAATGTTGAGAACAGATCGGTTGTTTATAATGTTGGCTATAGGCAGACCGACGCCGATACTTACGAGTAAGTCTTTTGCTCCGCTGTTTTCGTTAACGCGTGTGTATGATGTTCCGTAAGATACGCCGGCGCGATATCGTATATGGTCGGAATAGCGTATGCCGAGGTTGTTGGGCAGGTATTCTGCGCCTAAAGAGAAACGGTGGCGGTTGTCGAAAATGCCCGTACGCGACTTATATTCTTCGGCACCGCCGTTATCGGATAATTTGGGGAATTTAGCGTCTTTCCACATTTCGAAAGAGTAGTCGAATCCTACTTTCCAGCGGTCTTTGTGATTCCACGCTATGCCTACTCCGAATGAGTGCGGTAACTCGAACGCGTTTTTTATTTTTACAGTGTCGCCTCCCGTTACGACCCCGGATGAGTTGAGCATTTCGTTTATAAATTTGGCATTGGAGCCTATTTTATGTCCTAAAGAGTATGTGGCACCGATAGTTAACAAATCGTATTTGGATACGAGTTGTTCAAATTGTGCGCCGAAGTCGATTTTGTACGTACTTATGTCGGCCGAGTAAACGCGGGCATATTGTCTTATGTTTGTGTCGCTGAATGAAGCTCTGACGCTGTGCGTGTAATCGCCCCACAGGTATCCTAAGTTTGCACCGATAGAGAGATTTTTTGCGAATTTCCACCCCATGCCGAGGTATACTTCGTGCAGACCTCCGTCGCCATTGTATGTGGTCGACGCGCTTTTTTCTCCTCCGCCGTCTATGTCGGGCATTGTTTGCTTGTTGGTGAACTTGTAGCCAACAGAGCTGTACGGCATTAGTCCTATGGACATTCCTACGTTACGCCATGCACGGAAAGCCATGTTCAGGTAGTCTACCGTGGTGTTGTGTGCGTTTTTCTTTAGATCGCCTTGCTTGAAGTTTGCGTTCTGGAATGTCAACCCTATGTCGAACAGCATTGAAAGGGAGTCGGTTGCCGAATAGGAAGCCGGATTCTGGAAGTTTATTTCGGTTGCTTCGCGAAATCCGAGCGCTGTGCCGGCCATTGCTTTGTTGAAGCCCTGTGCGCGGTCGTTGAGTGTGCCGAAACCATAGCGTGAGTATGGTGAATTACTGCCGTTCTGGGCTGTTACGCAGGCTGCGGCGAGTGTTATTGCCATTGTGCCTGCCAGTTTTATAACGTTGTGGTTCATCTTTTATGGTTTGTTGAGCCGGAAAGCGTTCCGTTTGCGGTTGTTTCAAGCAGTATGCGCCGCAATCCTTTTATTACGAGGTCGTGATCGAACACTACTTCGGTTTCTGTTGTGTCAATGCTTGTAGTTGCTCCTCCTGAAATTATGGTAATGAGGTTCGGATAACGTTTCGTCGTGTGCCGGATGTATCCTTCTACTTCGTAGTTGGTGCCTGTAATACTGCCCGTGCGCATGGCTGTTTCTGTATCGTATCCTATTTCCTGAGTTTCTCCTTCTGCATTTACGGCGGGGAGCAGAGCCGTACCTGTGTGCATTGCGTTAAGTCGCATTTGTATTCCCGGAGAGATGTTTCCTCCCAGATATTTTCCGTTTTCCGATATGAATTCGTAGGTAATGCACGAACCGTTGTCGATAACCAGAATGTTGCGGCCAGGATGTGTTGCCCGTGCTTCGACAATGGCTGCCAGACGGTCGCTTCCCATTGACAGCGGCACGCCGTAGCGGTTGTTGTAACCGGCAACGGTTGTTTCGTCGAGCAGTATGGTAGGAAGTTTTGCCTGCTTGAGTTGTTCGCCGGTTTTCCCTTTTATTCCTGCCACGGTCGATACAATGCTTTGCCCGATGTCGTGGTTCCGGAGTGTTTCTTCGAGCGAATATAAATCGTCGTTCGGCGTAATGCTGCGCAGTACGATATCATTGCTTTCGAAAACTGCCAGTTTGGCCATTGTGTTGCCGATGTCTATGACCAACTCCATAGTTTATAGTCGAATCTGGCTTTCGTTATACATCGGCTTCGTCAGTTTTTCATCAGATTCCTGAAAAATGCGTCAAGGTCCTTGCTTACATCTTTCATTATCTCGTCGCCGATTATGAATGTGTCGTCATCGACGATGTAAAGTTCTGAAAAAGTTTCTCTGCTTTCGTCGGATATGGTAAAGGTGAAAGGTTTTGCTATTCCCATTTCCAGCAAAGTGGGGCGCATTTCGTCGAGGCAGCGGCGCAGCAGGGGCTGTATATCGTCGAAGAACGTGTCGTCGGTGTTGCCTATCCATTCTTCTATAACGCAGCGGTCGAGTTCTTTGTCGTTGTCGTCGAATGCCATCATGTCGCCTGTTTCCTGGTTTACTACCAGGAATATGTCGGTCATTTGCGGCGTTTCGGTTTCAGGAGGGTACTTGACCGCTATTTTGTTTATAGCGCGTTTTATTTGTTGTATGGTTTTTTCGCTTGTTTCCATTGCCATGAATAACGAATGTGCACATTTTCGGTCAAAAGTACGAATTTTTTCGTTTCTGCTTTGAAACCTACGGGTTAAAAAGAGCGTAATGCGTGTATTTGATAGCCGAAATGTTCCGATTGTCCCTTTGCTGTGCCCGTAAAGCTAATGTTCTATCATTTCGTTGACTGTTACGAATGCATATCCGCGCTTTTTCATTTCGTCGATAATGCGTGGCAGCAGGTTGTAGAACTTGTCGGTGCGGGCGGGGTGGGTTCCGAAATGCAGCAGCAGGAAATGTCCGTTCAGCGTGTTGCGGCTTTCGTATTCCATGAGGCGACTGTACAGTTCCTCGCTTCCTGCATATGATTTCATGTCGGGGGTGGTGTAGTCGGCATTGCTTCGTGTGCCCGGAGTATAGTTTATAACCTGCAGGCCCTGCTGTCGGGCCCATGCAGATATGGTTTTGTTGTAATGCTCGTATGACGGGATGAAATATCGCGCACGTTTCTTTTTTATTCCCGCCTTTGCCATTAGGGCGTAACTTTTTGCCATGTCGTCGTTGAACTCCTTGCGGCTCACTATGGTGGAGTCGCGGTTGTCCCACGGCGAGTAGAGCAGGTGCCCGTAGCCGTGGCTGCCTACATAGTGCTTTTCTTTTACAAGGCGTTTCACGATATGCGGATATTTTTCATAAAAATTTCCGGTAAAGAAGAAATTTCCTTTTACGTCCCGGCTTTTCAGCGTGTTTATTATAGTGTCGGCGCCGTCTGCCCACAGTGCGGCGGTGAATACGAGTGCAATGCGCTTGCGCAAAGGGTTGCCGCGCACTATTCCCCCGTCAACGTATATGTTACGGTCGGAATCTTTTTTGCAATAAACCGGAGTGGGGTGCACGATATCCTGCGCTTCGGTTTTTGTTCCTACAAACGGGATGAGTATTATTAGTGTTGCCGCGAAAAAGACTTTCATGCTTATCTTGTATTCTGATGTTCTTATTCCGGATACAAATGTACTCAATTAATATATTATAGATGTTTCAGTTTGTTTTGCCGGCGTGGACGTACGGATGTGTTTTTCGAACTGTGTATTGCTTACGTTTTATGGTAGGGTTGGAATTTTACGAACAAGGAATCCGGTTCAGATTGTTTTTTCCTGAAAAGAAAAAATATTTTTTTTGTGTGGTAAAAAACTTCCCGCAGCAAATTGAAAATACAAGGGAGATAATCGAAAATATGTCTGAGATATTTTAAAATATCTCAGACATATTTTTTGCTACATATACACCCGCTGATTTTCAAATACTTGGTGGGTGACCGTTTTTGTCTGTAAAACCCGCGTGTAAAGTGTGGGGCAGGTGACAGGTTGCAGTTGCTTTTTCTGTTGCAGGATGTCCGGACGGAAAATCGTGGCGCACGGAAATTTTTTCCGCAGAAATTCTATCGTGCCGATATGTTCTTTCTATTTTTCTTTTGAGCTTGTTTTATTGTACAGCATTTTTGCTTTTGAAATACCCCATTTTTCTAAATACTTTCCCGAATATGTCAGGATTACGGTTATTGCAATGCAGCCAAAAACAAACATTGCGAAACTTGCTTTATTTGATTTTAGATAATCAATGGGGATTGCTTCCATAAAATACACGTACAGGCTGTTTGTACCGATAAAGGTGATTACCGGAACCTTACGAACAACCGTTGCTACCGGCGAAAGGTAGGCGAAGAACAGGCTGCACGCTATAGGTGCGGAGATTTCTCCGAGAAAACTGAACGGGGCTGTTTTCTGTAGTATCACGAATAGGACGAAAAGACTTATCACACCGATTATCGGGATTTTTCTCCGTAAACTCTGGTTGGAGGCATATATTATTCCTATCGGAAAACAAAGTATCGTGTTCCACCACCATGTCGGAACATGGAAATATGCAAGCGTGAAAACATATAACACGATTATCGCAGCCATGCACTTACATGCAAACGGCTTTGAGATTTTTGCAAGGCAGAAATACAGGATGTATATCCCTATGATAGTTCTGAAAAACCATGTGTCGGTGCCGGGCATTTTCAAAGAAAGAAAATCCAAGTATGGAGCGTCGCTGCAGGGAAAAGAACCGGCGCATAATCCCGTAAGAAAATAGAATAACCAGAAGATGACAAACGGAAGCAGCAGACCGCGCATGTGTCTGCCTATGTAGAATCTGTCGATTCGGTTGCGCATTATCGACAAAGTCAATCCGTATCCGCTTAGGAAAAAGAAGATACCTGTAGCGAATCTTCCTAAATATAAAATGCCGGCTATGTTGTATTTTGTGAGGATTTCAGTGAATTCATTGGCAGTATGGCCGAATACAATAGACAGCATACAGACTCCCCGCAGAAAACGCGTGTAATCGTAACTCAGAAATTGCTGCTTTTTATTTGCATAAGTCTGTGCCATTTCTGTATTATGGATAATATATAAAAAGAGTCTGTGTCTTTTGCAGACTATAAACTTCTTTTATGCCTGGAATGTCTGCTTTTTAAAACTGCTTTTATAAATTAAACGGCAACAAAGCTACTGAATGATAACGGAATATCAAAATGTAATTCCTAATAAGCATCGTGGAATAGCTTAAAATATCGTGTGCCAGCAGATGTTTCTGTCAGAAATGGAGATGACGGCATTATGAAAATGCGGTTGTCTGCGGATATGGCAGTCGGAGAAATTAAGGGTGCATGGTTTTACAGATAGAATAGTCTGTAGAATGTTTTAATACTTGTCGGGTAAAAAAGAAAATCGGTTGCGTCTCTAATTTGAAGATAGACGCAACCGATTTAAGAGGATTGTTTTTTACTTTTATGAAGTATGTTTTTTTCAGAACAGTCCCTGTCCGTGGCAGTTCTTGAACTTTTTGCCGCTGCCGCAGGGGCAAGGATCGTTTCGTCCGGGCATTTTGTCTACATGTACCGGTTGTTGTTTCTGAGGTTCGCGGGTGTCTCGTTTTGCAGCCTCCTGTTGATTCTGGTCTACGAGGTCGGTGCGGCTTTCTGTGTATTGGGGACGGCGCGGCTTCGTTTCCTCACGTGCCTGCTGTACTTCGTCGGGTGCTTGGAGAGGAATCTGCCCGCGCATTAGTATGGAAACCGTGGAATTGTTTATCTGGTTTACCATTTCGTCGAATAGCTTTACACTTTCGAGCTTGAAGATAACAAGCGGATCCTTCTGTTCGTAGCTGGCATTCTGTACCGATTGCTTGAGGTCGTCGAGGGCACGGAGATTTTCTTTCCATGCTTCGTCTATGTCGTGAAGGAGTATGGATTTTTCGAAATCCTTTACAACGCTCTTGCATTCGCTGTCGTAGGCTTCTTTCAGGTCGCTCGTTATGTTGTAGGTGCGTTTGCCGTCGGTTACGGGAATTATGATTCTCTTGTAAAGCTCGCCTTGCTCCTCGTATACTTTCTTGATTACCGGCATGGCTACCTGCGACATGCGTTCTGTGCGCCGGCTGAGGTTGGACATTGCCTCGCTGAAAGCTCGTTCGTAAAGATCATCGCGCTTTGCCTCGATGAATTCTTTTTCATTGAAAGGAACTTCCATAGCGAAAATCTTGAAAAACTCTTCCTTGCAACCTTCATAATCATTGTTGTTTATGATTGTTATGCAACGGTCCCATATCATGTTTGATATGTCCATTCCTATGCGCTCGCCCATAAGCGCATGGCGGCGTTTTTCATAAATCACAGTGCGTTGCTTGTTCATAACATCGTCGTATTCGAGCAAATGTTTACGGATACCGAAGTTGTTTTCCTCGACTTTCTTTTGTGCACGCTCTATGCTGTGATTTATCATAGGAGACTCGATGACTTCGCCCTCTTTGAATCCTAACCGGTCCATTACCTTTGCTATTCTTTCCGAAGCAAAAAGGCGCATTAGGTTATCTTCGAGTGAAACAAAGAATACAGAAGAGCCGGGGTCACCCTGTCGTCCGGCTCGTCCTCGGAGCTGACGGTCAACACGGCGGCTTTCATGGCGCTCGGTACCTATTATGGCAAGACCTCCGGCTTCGCGCACCTCGGGAGATAGTTTGATGTCGGTTCCGCGTCCGGCCATGTTCGTAGCAATTGTGACAATACTGCTTTCACCGGCGTGGGCAACAATGTCAGCTTCTTTCTGGTGTAGTTTTGCGTTGAGTACGTTATGATTTATCTTGCGCATGTCGAGCATCTTACTCAACATCTCGGAGATTTCTACGCTTGTTGTTCCTACAAGTACAGGCCGGCCGGCTTTGACCATGTTTTCGATCTCTTCGATTACGGCTCTGTATTTTTCGCGTTTGGTTTTGTAAACGCGGTCGTTCATGTCATCGCGCAGAATAGGCCTGTTGGTAGGAATCTCTACAACGTCGAGCTTGTATATGTCCCAAAATTCTCCTGCTTCAGTGCTTGCCGTACCGGTCATACCTGCCAGCTTGTTGTACATTCTAAAATAGTTCTGCAGCGTGATGGTCGCCAGCGTCTTGGACTCGGAACGGACCAGTACGCCCTCCTTCGCCTCGA
>CAJKQZ010000050.1 GCA_905202115.1 uncultured Prevotellaceae bacterium
TATTTTCAATTATCTGCGGGAAGTTTTTTACCGTGTAAAAAAAATATTTTTTTTCGTGAAAGGCAGATTTTATATAAAACCTTTTACGGATGATTTTGTGCAGGGTGGTTTCTGCTTACATAGGACCTACGTCTGAATATCCCGGATATATTTCTCTTTTCTCTGCGGAGAGATGAGAGAACGGGCATGAAAAAAGCGGCATCCCTTTATGAGAATGCCGCTTTGGTTGTATCGTTTCGCTGATTATTTAAGAGGGTTGGCGAATTGTATGCAAACCGGCTGGCTCAGGCGTATGTTTTTGCCGGTGTCGGCAAGCCGGCCCGTTTCGGCGTTGCGTTCGTAAACCTGGATTACGTTTCCGTCGCGGCATGCTACGAGCAGGTATTTGCCGTTTGGAGTGATTGCGAAATTGCGCGGGTGTTTGGCCGTAGTCTGGTAGCCAGCTGTTTCAAGCATGCCGTCGGGTTTTACTCGGAAAATGGCTATTCCGTCGTTTTTGTTGCGAATGCTTGCGTAAACGAACTTGCCGTCGGGGCTTACATGGATGTCGGCTCCTCCTTGTGCGCCTTTGTCGCCGGCTTTAATTACCTGTTTTTGCGTGAGCAGTCCGCGCAGGGGCTCGTAGTCGAACACAATGATTTCGTCGCTCAATTCGGTTATCACGTACATGTACTTGGCACCGGGCGAGAAGGTTATGTGCCTCGGGCCGCAGCCTTCGGGCAGGTCGATACGCTCGGGTGTACCTACTTTGAACTCGGGGCGCAGTTCGAACTTGTATATGCAGTCGCCGCCCAGGTCGGTTACGAACATATAGTGGCCGTCGGGCGCTTTTGCTACGGTGTGTATATGCGACGCAGCCTGGCGCACCGTGTCGACGTTAGAAGGATTGTTATATGTAATCACTTCGCCGTTGTCGAAAAGCGTTCCGTCTTTTTCAATGTCGAATATGCTTACGCTTCCCGACGAATAATTGGCCGTGAAAGCCTTGCGCCCGTGCGTGGTAATGTTGCACGGGTCGTCGCCGTGGGCGAGCACCTTGTTCATAATGCGCATGCGTCCGCTTTCGGGGCTTATCGAGAATGCGTTCACCGTTGCGTCTTCGCCGGTGTATTCGCTCACCGAGTACATGAACGAGTCGTCGGGTGAGATGACAAGGTAGCTCGGATTTCCGATACGGGCGGAGTCTCTGAGCTTGGAGTCGCCCGTTTCCTGGTCGAACGAAAGTGAGTATATTCCGCACGAGCCTTTGTCGGTGTATGTTCCCACAAACATAGGAACGGGGGCTTTCTGGCCGCATGACCAGGTTAAGATTGCAGTTGCCGTAACGGCAATGATGTTTTTTAGTTTCATATCTTGTTACTTTGGATATTGTTCGCTTTTTGCTAATGCTTATGGCACAAAAGTATGTAAAAAATCGGCAGGCAAAGCTTTTTCGGGCAGAAACAAGGCACCTGCACAGCCTTAATGTTTATTCTGGTAAGCGCAGGTGCCTTTATGCGTGTCATTTCTGTCTGTGATTTGGCGATATGTGTGCCGCATGTCAGGCCGTAGGGCATTCGATGCGGACTGCCGCGTCAGAAAGTGATGTCGGCTCCGGCCATGAATGTGGCGCGGGGCATTGGGAAGCCGGCATAAGTCTCGTATTTCTGTGCAAGCAGGTTGTCACCCTTTGCATATACCTTGAGAAATGAAGTTACTTTGAAAGTGGCCCGCAAATCGAGCAGGGTGTAGGTCTCTGATCTGTTTTTTCCTGTCTCGGCCTTGTAAAGACCTCCGATATGTTGAATGCCGCCGGCAAAGTTCCAGCGTTTCAGGGAATAGTCAGCCCCTGCGTGGAATTTGTTCTTTGGAGCGGAGAGCACTATCTTGTTGGTGTGGAGATAACTGTAGTTGCTGTTTATCGAAAGGTGCGGGTTCACACGGAAAGCGGCGTTCGCCTCCACGCCGAAGTTGTGAAGTTTGCCCGTATTACGGTTCATCATTCTTCCGTCCACGGCTACAGTTTCAATCAGGTTGTCGGCGTCGAGATAGAAAACGTTGACTCCGTAGTTTAACCGCCCGTTCATTAGATTTTGCGAGTAGGATATTTCGTAGTTCACAAGGCTCTCGGCGTCGAGGTCGGGATTCTTTGAATTGAACATGTACATGTCTTTGATTGTAGGCACGCGGAAACCTTTGCTCACGGCTGCTTTCAGTTCGGCGTTGCGTGGCAGGCGCAGGCTCACGCCTCCCTGTGGAATCCACTGCGAGCCGGCGCGCGAATGGTAGTCGTAGCGCATTCCGGCGTCGAGCGAGAGGAGGCCGAAAAGCTCCTGGCTGAAATCTACATAGCCCGCAAATTCGTCGGTCTGCTTGTCGGCGAGCATTGTGCGCGAGCCGTTGTTGAATTTGTTGTAGGCTTTGCCGAACATGTGCTCATAGTCGAAGCCGAAGGTAGTTTTGTTTCCGTCGAAGAAGTTTATTGTCTGGAAAAGGTTCACTCCCGTCATGTTGTCGCGCGAGATGAAACGGTATTCTTTCGGCGAAGCCGGAGCGGTGTAGCCGTCGTTTATGTTGTGGTTGCCCCAGTTGTAGAAATAAGTGATTCCGCCGTTCGACTTGTCGTACATATTATATATGGAGGCCGAAGCCGTTCCGCGCGTTATGTTCATGTCGTTGTCAATCTTGGGAGCGGAGACGGTTCCGGGGTTTGCCGAATTGAAATGCGTAAGATTTGCGTTTGCTTCGGCGTTCCAGTTGTTGTTTATCTCGTAGTTTATTTTTCCGAATCCCGATACTTGGTCGAATTCCATGTTTTTGCGGTGTCCGTCGGTGCGGTTGTACGAGCCTGCCCACACGCCGCTCAGTTTTCCCTGCTTTGCCGTTCCGGCGTATTCGCCGCTGAATGTTCCGTATGAGCCGGCGCCGAGGCGTATCTTGTTTGTTATTCCGTCATCATAGCGTTTGCGGGTGATGATGTTGATTACTCCGCCCATAGCGTTGGAGCCGTACAGCACGGACGCGGGACCGCGAACCACTCCCACGCTTTGTGCCAGGAGCGATTGGTATGTGTCGGCAAGCGGGTGGCCCATTAGACCGGCGTATTGCGGATGTCCATCTATAAGAACCAGCATTTGCGTGGTCGGCGAGCCTCCTATTCCGCGTATCTTCATTCCTCCGGCCGAGCCTGTAGATATGCCGTATCCCATTATGCCGCGTTGCGTTATGAAAAGGCCCGGAACCTGTTCGTTGAGCACCGGAAGGAGCGACGGCTCATAACTGTTTTCGATTTCAGCGCGGTTTATTGTGGTTATGGAGTATGGAAGCCAGTTCGCGTCCTTTCTCGCTATGCTGCGAGTGCCTGTGACGACGGCTTCGCCGAGTTGTTTCGCAATGCTGTCGGTTGTCTGTGCATTAGTGCAGAGCGGCATTGCAATTAGCAGTGCGGCGATTTTAAGCGTTATGGATTTCATTTGTTCCGATGTTATGGTTTTAATTATTTCAGAGCATGTTTTTTTATTAATACTTATGACATAAGTAAAGGTGTGTCCGGCGTGTTCTAATGTGAGTAATGGTAGACCGGAACCGTTCCGCCGAAAACAGGCGGGAGAAGATTCTATATAAAATTGGTCTCTCACGAAAAAAAATATTTTTTTGTACGAGTAAAAAACTTCCCGCAGATAATTGAAAATACAAGGGAGATAATCGGAAATATGTCTGAGATATTTTGAATTATCTCAGACATATTTTTTGCTACATATACACCTGTTGATTATCAAGCACTTGGCCGGTGACCGTTTTTGTCTGCAAAACCCTACGGAAAAACACCACGGATTTTGGACTTTACCGTTCTGCAATCATTCATAGTTGCAAAGGAACCCTAAAATGTTATATTCCTTAAAACTCAGATTGCATTGATACGCCGTGTCGTATTTGTCGGTTTTTGCAATATCTGTCCTGTTTCTATCAATTATGCCCGTTAAAGGCTTCTGCCGTTGCTTGTCCCTCGGCAGAAATGCCTTCACGCTTAAACACTTTCTGTATTGTCAATAATATAATTCTACAATCCACTAAAAAGGAAAGATGGTCTACATACCACACGTCATATTCAAACTTCTGCTTCCACGTTATAGAGTTCCGTCCGTGCGTCTGGGCCCATCCGGTAATGCCGGGACGCACTTCATGGCGCCGGGCCTGCTCAGGGCTGTAAAGAGGCAGATAATAAGTGCGCAAAGGACGTGGACCTATCAAACTCATATCTCCTTTGAATACATTCCAAAGCTGGGGCAATTCATCGATAGACGTTGAGCGGACAAAGCGGCCTACCTTTGTCAAACGTTGTGCGTCGGGCAGAAGTTCGCCTTTGGCATCGCGCTCGTCGGTCATCGTCTTGAACTTGATTACACGGAATATCTTTGAATTCTTGCCCGGACGCTCCTGCAGGAAAAAAGCACCGGCGCCTTTGTTGGCAAAGTGCAGCCATATCGTCACTGCCGCAAGCACAGGACTGATTATAAGCAATGCGCAACCAGAGACTATCACGTCAATGACCCGCTTGAAAAAGTTACGATACAAATTCATGCAATTAATTAGTTATAATATTGGAAATCGCATCTATATAGGCTTTAATGACTATATTACGATCAAATTCCTGTTCCATTTTTTTTCGGGCATTCAAACCCATTTTTGCGCGGTCACTGTTTTTCATTGATAGGAATCGCTCTATACACGAAATCAGACCTGCCGTATCTTTTTCCTCAAACAAAAATCCCGATTTGCCGTCATCGACAGCTTCCATACAACCATGTCTACGCGTGGTTATTACTGGACGGCCAGAGGCTGACGCCTCTAAAATTACATTCGACATGCCTTCGGGATAATATGTGGGATGTATAAGGCAGTGCGACTGACTGATATACGGCCTGACATCGTTTTGCCTACCGTGGTATATGACAACACCCTCTTTCTGAAGCCTCTCAAGCTCTACGGAGTAATCACTCTCGGCTGCTCCGAGTATATGAAATTCCACATCAGTTCGCTTGGTACGGAAATGTTTGGCTGCCTCGAAATACTCTTCTATACCTTTAGGCTTCATAAGGCGTGATATGAAAACAAAGCGTATCACACTTCCGTCCGGATAATCCGAAAGCGTATATCGCGACAGATTCACGCCCGAACCGGGTATCAACTTATGTACTTCGGGACGAATGTTGCGCGAAACGAAGAACTTTCTATTGCCTTCGTTTTGGAAAAACAAGCAGCGCGCCTTTCTCATGCCCCACCGATAAAGCAAAGTGGTTATTTTTTGCAATAAGCCGGGATATTCAAGAGCTGTACCCAGGCCTGTTATATTCGAGACATAAGGAATTCCGAGGCCGGCAGCGGCTGAACCGCCATAAACATTCGGTTTGATTGTATAAGTAAGAACCACATTAGGACGCTCTGCCCTCATGAGTTTTCCGTACTCTCGAAAAAGAGCAAAGTCTTTCATGAAATTAGTGCCGCGCCGAGACAGATTTTTAACCGTAACCACTTTACAGCCTAATGATTCGACTTCGGGAATGCGTTTGTCGTTCGGAATACTTACAACCACATCGTAACCTTGCCTTACGAAAGCTTCGAGAACTTCTTTTCGAAAGGAAATCAAACCGCCGCAGTTATTGGCTAATATAAATATCTTGGACATAGTATGGAATTTGTGTAAAAAAGGAAAGTCACGAATGTAAATTTTGACGCTAATGTCGTCTGTTCGCCAACCATAGTGTTCAACAACGACGGTCGGCCGTAGGTATTAAGCCCGAAAGTATTATTGATAACAAAAAGTCAGGAAAAGGCCTCCACGATTTTGCAGCGTAAAAATCATATAACTCCGACAACTCCAGTACTTTTAATTTTAAAGAATGTAAGCAGATTGAAACAACGCAAATTCGATACTTGCACAAAAGCCCCGCCCTAAAACAAGGCTATAAAGATTCAATAACAAACCAGCTCTCTAAAATTTTCTTTATTTTTTTTCGTCGCAAAAAACCTCCCGCAGATAATTGAATTTACATAGGAGATAATCAAAAATATCTCAGACATATTTCAAATTATCTCTGAGATAATTTTCACCACATATACACCCGCTGATTTTCAAACGCTTGCGGAGTGACCGTTTTTGTCTGCAAAGATCGGCGGAAGAGCGAAACATTTTTTATCAAAAACTATTTCAAAGCTCCGATCTTATTGTTTCAACTATTAAAATCTGAAGTCTCGAAATATGCTCCCAACTCAACATCGTAACTATCGGGAGTGAAACTCATATATCCCGACCCGTCGTAAAATGTAAGTTCGCCGAAATATATGCGTCCCTCGATGTTGTACAGGTCAACGCGAACATGGGGAAAGTTGCTCGAAAGTCGTTCGGCAATCTGCAACATCATGTCATAATTCACTGGAACTGGCAAGGATTCTTCGCTGACTTCTTCATCATTTCTCACGACATTCAGTTTCACAAAATCCTTTGAATAAATTCCGCACTTTGCACTTTGTCCGACCTTACGGTCATAAATGCCGTACACCATTCTCACCTTACCGTTGAAGCAGAAAAATTTATAATCGACCAAGCTTGTCGCGTCCCGCGTCGCTCTTCCGATCAAGATTTTACCCCCCCCCGTGGATAAAGTCATCAAATCGCCTATTTTACAATCAAACTCATCGGGAATAAATGGGATATATCCACTCGCAGTATAGAAAGTGAGTTCACCGAAAGATACATGGTTTTCTACATTGTATAAATCTACTCTAACATGAGGAAAACCTTTGGAAAGCCGTTGTGCAACATCAATGATTTCAGCAAGGTTATCTGGCTTTGGAGGAATCTCTTTCAATGGTTTGTAATCGGTTCTACCAAAAGGAAGGATATTCCAATCCATATCAAGAAATACAATTTCATGATTGGACGTGTCTGATATGTACAAAAACTTGGGATTGCCATCAAAACAGAAAATTTTGTAATCCAGCAAAGGACGGTTTCCATCAATTATCGTGTCACAATACTTCTGTTTGGAATTATATGAGATTAAATCCTCTATAACAATCCTCCTCGGGAAATGATTTTCATAAGCCCACTCTCTACCCAAAGACTTTGTTTTAGGCATACCAAACCACCTGTTCAAGGTTGCCATAAACTCTACCTCATTCAGTTTTGCCTTATTACGGCAAATCAACACCTGATTACCGCCCCCACCATCTGTCGTTTTGGCGACAAACTGATTAGGCAGTTCGTTAAAGTTTATCTCTTTTGTCGAATTATAAACACCGATCAATGGAATCAGGATGTCTCCCAATCCCATTTCCTTGACAACCTCGCGAACCTCATACTTATCGGTACAGCGGAGCATTAAAGGATTCCGATATTTCAGTTTATAAACTTGAAGTTTCTCCGTAAAGCGTTTCGGATTCTTTAAATTAAGCCGCCTTCCTGTGTGAATCCAATATTGTATGCGCACCATTGGCTCGTCAGGCACCCATGACAAAGCATTCAGTATTCTTATTCTCAGTTCACGACTTTTTATCAGATTCTTATAATTGAACATTTGCTATTGATTTATGACATACAGAATGAATAGAACTCATGCGCAACGTCGTTGCGCGACCGATTCTTTCTTGTCATAATCAACAGCCAGATATATAGATATTAAGAAATTACCCCCCCCTAATTGCGATACAGAATTATCGGATATATCTTCGCGGGAATTCAAGAATTTAATTACTCTTGCCGGATTGCCGGCCACAACTGCATAAGACGGCACATCTTTCACCACAACGGCGCCAGCTCCAACAACGGCATTATCGCCTATGTTTACTGTGCCTATTATGGTTGCCGCCGCACCGATCGTTACATTGTTGCCTATTTTGGGACGTCCCCCAGAAACTTCATCTTTCTTACCTATAGTTGTGCAATGTCGCACAACGAAATTTTCTCCAATCGTTTCGGCATTTAAAACCGTAGAATAAGGGTGAGACAATCGGCAACCACGTCCAATACGCGTAGTGGCCGAAATAACTAAATATTTGTCTCCGCGCCTCATCCACGAAACAAACAACGCTCGCACAGCACCTATACGGTGGTAAAACAATGTGCGAAAAAAACCGTTAGTATGAAGCAAAAAAAGCAATCCCACAAAATGATTGCAACGCACATATTGCCGCGCCATCATTGCTTCCACATCTGCAAATATCATATCAAATTTTCCATAAGCCATAAGCAAATGCGGCAGATACCACCAACCAAACAACAAAGAGCCACAAAGCCGCAGCATGTCGCGAATAGCGCGTTTCTTGTCATCGTCCATAATTTTATTTTTTTAAGTCAATGGATATTTGTCTAAGTATGCTGTAAGATATCTATAGTAAACGAACCCTTTTAAGTAAGCACTCGGGCTGTCGTGCAAGCCTGAAAATTCCCTGCAACCAATGACATGGGGGGGGTAAGAGGTTTTGTTCGTGAATAATACCCTGTGAGGATATTTTAATGCGGCAAAATCTGCAATGGTTTTGTCGTTATACAAATTCTGACAGAAACCCACGGCAATCCATTTGTTGAAATTAAACCTTGCTAAGCGTCTATTCCATTTTTCTAAAGCCACCTCGGGTGAAGGATAGTGCAAAAAATGAATCTCTATGTCAGTTCCTTCGAATACACCGATAGGATATTGAGATGAATCCCGAAGTCCGTATTTTGATTTCTCTATAAAATGGATAGGTCGCTTAATAACATTAATATCTTCTATGATACGATTAAAATCTGAGGCATAAAAGAACAAACCTGCCGTAGGAGTTGTATATTCCCTGTGAAGCATTTGCGAGAAATGGCCGCCGAAACAATTCATTGCAAATACAGAAGCGTCCTCGGGTATCTGTACTGCAAGACGTTTTAGATACTTCCGGCAACGAGTATCGATATATAATTTCCTTACAGCCTTAGCTGCTTTTATCAACGTATTCTTAATCATTATGAGTGTCTTTACATGAATCGAAGAATTTCTTAAAAAAAGCATTACGCCGTTCGTTAAGAATTTCGATATCGAATTCTTTTGATTTTTCAAAGTTGGCAGCAGCCTGTTTCTTTAATTCTTCTTTATTTAAAATAAAGCGCAGGTGGTCTACTATATCATTTATGTTCCCGCGCTTGAAAATACATTCAGGTGTCAGGAGTTCAGGAATCCCTGCTACGTCAGAGCCGAGAGCCGGTAGGCCATAACTCATTGCCTCTACCACGCTTCGCGGCAGTCCTTCCTGTTTACTCGGCTGAATATACAAATCCATTGACTCCAGGAAGCCGAAGATTTCGCGATGCGGAAGAATTCCTACAAAATGAACTCTGTCGCCAACTCCGTATTTATTTGCTATCGATTGCAAGTATGACGAATCACCCTTGCCCGCCATATAATAATGGATGTTATATTCGTTCTTCAACCGCGCAATAGCCTTAATAACGTCTTCCTGCCGTTTATAGCGCACATATATCGCTGCGCACGTGGCTATCTTGATTTCTTTTTCAGGGTTAAACGCCTCTATTTTAGCCATTCGCGTTTCTTTCACTCCGACGTGATTCTTTTCAAGAATCACGTCGGAAATTCCAACACAGTTGGAATTTCCGACGGCTACAGGGTAGCGTTTCTGTAAAAATTTCTGTGTTACATAAATTGCATAATCGGCCTTACGCATGGCCCTCTTCATGGCAAAATATTCCCACGGGGCCATAAATTTTCCGCGCCAGCTGTGATTCCACATTCCATCCCACGGACAACCTATTGCCGTGAGCAAGCATGGCTTACCCTGCTGCTTCGCAACTTTTTGCGCGTAGTAGGCCACTCTTGACGGAACATAAGCAATAACTGCGTCGGCTTTTGTAACTTCCTCCCGAATAACCTTTTTGTTCTTTGGCATATCAAAAATCAAACTTCTTACAGTATTGATTGTATGAATGGGACTTATTCGGATATCCGATAAATCGACGGGGCGTTTCGATTCGTTTTTATCTACTATCGGGCAGCAAAATGTTATGTTGCCATAAGGACGGTAGCGATCAAGATGAGCAAGACCTTCCATATAATAGTATTGCCCATTGGCATATGGCAATCTGTAAGCACTTATTATAAGCAGAATATTCATAAATGAAATATTTTAATCATGTATCAAATAATGTTCATGAAGAATGTTCACTATGGAAAACCCTGTTACTTTGTCGATGAATAAAAGAATTACATGCAGAGAAACAACAAACAAGTTTGTTACGTTCCACGCAACTTAAATGAAAAGGCTTTCCTTATAAAAATGGAGAGACAAAGCTGTTTTGTTCAAAGCGCCTCAAAAAAATATTTTTTATTTTTTTCGAGGTAAAAAACTTCCCGCAGATAATTCAAAATACATCGGAGATAATCAAAAATATCTCAGACATAATTCAAAATATCTCAGAGATATTTTTTACTACATATACATATACTGATTTTCAAGTACTTGTCGGGTGACCGTTTTTGTCTGTATTGCTTTGCTGCAACGAAGCACGGTTTTTATGTTTGGTATACTTTATGCAGAGAACTATAACTCGTTACCATATCTCTCCACTGCGTTCGATAGAAATCCCTACCCCCGAATTTTGTTTCAGCATAAAAGCTATTTACAGTCATTTATCTATTATCTCAAAAGCGCTTCAGCCAACTCTGGAAAGTATAATATTCTTTATCGGCCAAATTCACCGGTTCAACTGGAGTATTCACAAATTCATGCAGTGTATCGGGAGCGTCCTCTCCTATTATAAAAATATTCGAAGGATTATAAAATTTCGACTCTTTTATTCTTTTATAGTTAGTAATCAGCTTTTTCTCAAAAAAGAGCGCTTCCAAAGGCCGAAGCGACATTCCGTTTTGAGTAGCAGGAAGCAAATCTATAACACACCTGGAATTTCTTACGTATTTAATAAGCTCAAGGTAAGGAAGCCACTTTTTGTAATGTCCGTGCTTAAATCCGGTTGCTATAAAAAAGTAGTTCGACAACTCAGCTGCATTAACCATTTTCTGACAATCTTCAATCTCGCGCTGCCTCCCCTTGACCGCTCCTGCAAAAACACAATCATAACTTTCTACATACGCTCCATTTGTTTCATCAACAAGCTCTGGAAAATAAAACTGCGTGTTCAATTTCAATTCAAACTTAGCACTATCCACCGGATCGTATGTCCATTTTTCTACCGACGAGTCTAATTTTTCAAATATCGAAGAATCGTATATATGATTCCAAAACCAATATATTACTCTCAGGCTTGGATACTTTTTCTTAATGTAATTCGCAGCAGCTACTGTCAGAGACGAATCAAATATAATAATACAGTCCTCATGTTTCCCGCAACGGCGGAACTCACGGGTGTAAAACGCCGGTCCCAGCCGCGGAATGTATTTATTTATTATCGCGCGAAAAAATTTCAATACCATGCCCAACCGCGGATATATGCTGGCCGTTGGGCAAGCAGCCTTATAATTGTCGTAAAACAGGATATCGCGGTTAAGCGTAAACAGTTTCATTATTTAATTATAGAAAAGATTTTGATAAAAGATTGATTCTACTATGTCGAAATACGTAGTTGAATGCATTAAATACCCCACAATACCATACGTCATGGCATATAGAACTATAACCAGCGTTTGTGCGATATATGAGAAGCCGAACGACATAGAAAATTTATTCGAAACAAAAATGTAATTCAATAGCGCAAGATATTTATACAGCCTCAGAGCATTCAAAGACATGAATGCGGCCGGCAATAACAGAAGTATGGCTATATTGAAATAAAATACAGTTTCATTGGTGTTTAAAGTATACAATCTTTGCGGACGTGTCATTGAACCAGACGGTTCTCTCTTATTCCAATACCGAACAAAAAGAAAATTACCTGTAAACAATACCAACAACAATGATCTTGTCAAATTAGAAACACCTACATCATACCTTTCCATCATCAAATCATATTCCTGTGAAAAGGCATTCTGAATAATAAAAACTATTACGAGTCCCATTAGCACCAATACTATCTTAGGACATTTCTCTATCGTTTTCTTGTTTATCAAAAGAAACAACATATAAAAGATAGTCGTAATATGTATTGTCGCAGCAAACGTTACAATCGCGGCATATAATATCTTACACTTCCTTGTGTCGTGAGAAATTATCAGAGATATTCCTATCAAACATAGAACAAAACCGAGAAAATTTCGGTTTTGTACTATGTCGTAAAACGACATAGTACACATATAAAGAACCGATACTAAAGAACATCTCTTTGCGTATCGCAAAGTAAAAAACAGATATATTAATAAGCCGAAACCGATGAAACACCTGCGGAATAAATAATAATCTGCTCCAGCTTCATTGAAAATTTTGGATAGAAATTCATATCCTTTATCATGGAAAGACCCCATTAAATATCCCGCCTCATAATTAACATAGTCCGGCAAACTATTATTCCACGACAAAGTCCAGATAAAGAAAAAGACAGCGACCGTAAGGAGCTTGGAACGCTGAAAAATCAGCCCCAAAACTACCAAAACAATAAATATCTGAATAACTATATTCATGATTAGCCGTGTTTGAAACGGATAACATTCTTAGCAAGTGCTATCATTTCTTTTTCTCTAAACATATACATCGTTATTGCAAAGAGAACCGTCGTCACAACTGTGACAAGAAGAATCTCCACCAATATATTCATCTGAGGAAATAAAAAAAGTATGCCTTTGTCTACAACACCAATCAAAATACAGCGCAGAACATTCTTGGCAACTACGAGCATTTGTGTGGAAAACTTAATTTTCAAATATCCTTTCGTTGCATAAACATAATATATCGCCACAATCCATTGCGCAATTACAAACCCCCAGACAATAACATAAATACCCCAATAAGCAGATAAGACAAGCGCAGCAATGACAGCTACCGACTTTACGATTTCCAGAAAAAACATTTTCTTCGTTTTTGCCACTATTTTTAGCAAATTACGGCAAAGCATCTGAATCATATTAGGTAATACGCTCATTGATAGGGCTGCGATCATCCAGCACGCACCAATCCATTGCTCTCCCAGCAGCAACAACACTATAGGTCTGCTTAAAAGGATTATCCATACTGTCATAACGCTCAACAAAGCAACAGAAAGTTGATAAAACAGCATGTATTTAGCCTGCACCTCGTCTTTATTTTGAAGTCGGGCAAGAACAGGAAAAACTGTTTGGTCTGTAATTGAGCCCACAAACGACACTGCAAAGTTTGAAATTCTATTCGATTGCACAAAATACCCCACATCTGCAATAGGCATAATCTTCGCAATGACATTTGTATTGATATTATTTGCTATGGTACGTAAAGTATCGGCTCCGAGCAATCCTATTCCAAACGAAAACTGATATTTGAACGATTCATACGAAAACCGTATAGCCGGAATATATCTGTTTACAATACCTAACAGAACTACCGACAATGTGATTCCGACTATTTGTTGCCATATCAGAGACCAATAACCAAACCCTTGCAAAGCCATCCATATTGCTGTACCAAGAGAAATAAGACCGCTGATAATACTAACAACCGCTACTTGTTTGAATTGCATATTGCGGAATACTATCACGCGCTGTACCACACGAAAAGAATGTAATACGACGGTAACACTCAATACGCGAATAATTTCCACCAACTGCGGCTTATCGTAAAAACCGGCTACGAGAGGAGCGATCGAAAACAGTATCGCATACAGAATTATACTTACTATTATATTGTATACAAACAACGTTGAATAATCCAGCCGGCTTATGTCCGGTTTCCGCAATAAAGCTCCTCCAAATTCGGAATCGACAAGCATTTGCGAAAAAGCGATAAAAATGGAAACCATGCCGATTATTCCGAAATCGGCAGGTGTCAGTATTCTTGCCAAAATAATTATCGACAAGAAGTTGACTCCATTTTGGCCTAATTGCGAAATAAAATTCCAAATTAACGCGCCCTTAAATCCCATAACTGAAAAACTCCTCTTCTATTCCGAGAAAGAATATTTTATTCCCTTTGCCGGTCTGTATAAACGGATCTTTAAGCAAGCCACAGCAATCTTTATGAAATATATCTCGGCCAAGGACAACTTTATATTATAATTTATTTTTTAGAAAAAGTATGAGGTAAAAAACATCCCGCAGATAATTGAAAATACAAGGCACATAATCTGAAATATGTCCGAGATAATTCAAAATATCTCAGACATAATTTTCGCTATATATACACGTGCTGA
>CAJKQZ010000051.1 GCA_905202115.1 uncultured Prevotellaceae bacterium
ACATTGCCGGTGTAATGCTGCGCGTCTTCAGAAGGCTCGGACGTGATAAGGCACGAAGAAAAACGATAGTTCTTGGCAACAGACGGCTCATCGAGAAAAAGTATCCCCACTTCATCGGTTCCCCAGCCCGAAAGAATGCAATTTTCGAACAAAGCCTCATCAAGAGGCAGCGGCGTGCCTCCTAAGAAATTATAAATATACAAAGCTTTTCCGCGGCCGCCTGTAAAAGGATAGAAATTGGCTATAGTACAATGCACGAAATGATTTTTTCCTCCATGCAGCGTCACAGAATTTCCCATAGCATTGGTAATTTGCGAATTTCCCGCAAAGACATCGCTGTATACCAGGGTCATACAGTCGCCTTTCATATTATAAACCACAGAATTTTCTATTGTCAACTTGCGGCGCGACAAATCGGAAGAGTCGCAACGCAATCCGCTCGTACCGCTGTGAACGTCGCAATAGGACATCTCATTCCCGTAGCTCGAAGCGGAGAATCTTATGCCGCCCCACTGTCCGGGAATTCGGTCGTAAGGCTGGTTGGAAAACATGTAGTCCATTCGCGCGCCTCGGAACGTAACGAATCCGTCCTGTTCGCCACGCGCCACAAGCGTACCGTCGACGATCATCTCTGCTTTCGGGGCAAAAAGCATTCTTACGCCCGATGAAAGCGTGAGAGTAACGCCGTTAGCCACCCGTAGCGTATCTTTTACAAAATAAGGACGGCGGGAAGAAAAGCATGTATCGGCATTAACAGTCAATCCTTCAAGCGTATTGACGTCCTGCGTATATGCATTCAGTACAATCTGCTGCACCACGCCGCTTTCAAGCGTAAAAACAAGCTTGTCACTTACAAGCACAGGCTCGTCGCTGTCGTGGAAGCGGGGAGTCATATCAACCCACACATATATGCTGTCGTGACTTCGCACTTCGATAGGATAATCGTAAGACTCATTTATAAAAGTGCCGTCAACATTCACGCGGAAACCCGAACCGGTTGCATCGGCAAGCGACACTCCGACAATTCTGATTCCTTTATTAGTGCGATTGTGTACTGTAAAAGAATAAGTAGGCGTGCTGACCATGCTAAGCGCCGTATCGAGCACAATCGTATCAGAGGGAAACGTAAGCCTGGCCGACACAGACTTCGTAAAATCTTCGCCATCGTCGCACGACGCAAAACCTACGGCCGTAAAAAACAATGCAACAAACGGCAGATACGGCAGCTTAATACGAACAATCCGGCAAAGTGCACAAAAAAGGAAATTCATCATATATAAATAAGGTATATATAAAAAACTGAAGCAAAAAAGCAGAAAGGTTCCATTGCGGGACTTATTTATCGTCGCAATGAAACCCTATTATTTTATGTTCAGGCTTTCGGAATATTTCTGAGAATCTCAAGAAGCAAGTCCCAAACCATTTTAACGGTAGGAATCAATAGTTTTTCGTCTGGTGAATGCACTCCACGTAACGTAGGCCCGAAAGAAACCATGTCGAGTTCGGGATATTTCTCGCTGAACAGCCCGCATTCCAAACCAGCGTGTATGGCAAGCACTTTACAATCCTTGCCGAACAGACGTCTGTAAGCCTCTTGGGTAATCTTCAAAATTTTGCTGTCGGGATTCATTTTCCAGCCAGGATAACCCTCTCCGATATTCACTTCCGCACCGGCAAGTTCAAAAGGAGCGGCAAAAGTATCGCTCATATTCTTGCGGGCACTGCCGACGCTGGAACGCTGGGATGAATTAATTACCACAGAATCTCCGACTTTATGTATACTTGCAAGGTTTGACGAAGTCTCAACAAGCCAATCCAAATCCTGGCTCATGGCAAAAACTCCGTTATGAACCGCCTGCAATGCAATTATCATCTTGTCGGCAACCGATTTTTCTATAACATCGGCAGGTTCGGCACTCTCGAGCAGAAACTTCATCGTTTTTTCGGTATGAGAATACTCTTCTTCCACTTCAGAAGCGTATACGTTGAAATCGACACGTATGTTTTCCTTGTATTTTGCTGGAACGGCACAAACCGCCCAGCCTTCACGCGGAATAGCGTTGTGCAGGCCGCCGCTTTGAATGTCGGAGATACGCAAATCGTACTTCTTCATCTCATTGTAAAGAAAACGAACCAACAATTTATTGGCATTCGCACGCTTTTTGTTTATATCGTCACCCGAGTGACCGCCGGTAAGCCCTTTCACACACACATTAAAAAAGAAATAACCTTCAGGTGCAGGCTCGTTCTTGAAACGGAACGTCACTTCGGTGCGAGCACCTCCGGCACAACTTACAAAAATCTGTCCTTCATCCTCGCTGTCCAGATTCAAAAGATACTTACCGCTCATAAAGCCCGACTTCATGCCTTGCGCTCCCGTAAGGCCCGTCTCCTCGTCGCGCGTGAACACGCACTCTATAGGACCATGCTCTATTGTATTATCTTTTAGTAGAGCCAATTCCATTGCCACGCCTATCCCGTCGTCTGCACCCAATGTTGTACCCTTTGCACGCATCCATTCGCCGTCGATTTCCGTTTGTATGGCGTCGTTCATAAAATCAAACTCTACGTTCGAATTTTTTTCGCAAACCATATCCATGTGACTTTGAATTATAGTCGTAGCACAATCCTCGAAGCCTTTTGTCGCCGGCTTGCGTATGATTACATTGCCTACCTCATCCACTTTAGTTTCAAGTCCTAACTTCTCGCCGAAGTCTTTCAAGAAATCTATCATTTTCTCCTCCTTTTTAGATGGGCGAGGAACCTTATTGACAAGAGAGAAGCACTCAAACACTTCGCGTGGCTCTAACTTTACATTTTCCATTTTATCAAGTTTTTCTTGTTTATCCGTCTTAATCATTGTAATTGATTATCTTTGCACAGACAAAAATAACGAAATTAGCGATACAAAGTAATAGTTAAACAAGACATTCATAATTAAATAAAGTAAAGGCATGAAAACTATCAGTAAAATTTTTATATCGGCAATTCTTTTGACAGGAACAACATATCTTACTTCGTGCAAAATGTCCAAAGATGACAAATCTATAGAAGTAAAAGCCTCCATAGGCTCTGATGAAAAAAATACCTCCGTTCCTAAAATTGCATTCGTCGAAGTTGATTCGATTCTGACAAACTATCAATTCTGCATAGACCACTCAAAACTTCTCGAAAAAAGAGGCGCAAATATTCAGGCTACGCTAAACTCAAAAGGGAAAGCCTTACAAAATGCAGCGGAAAGCTTCCAGCAAAAAGTACAGCAAGGAGCATACACTTCACAGGAACAAGCCATGCAGGCACAGGCTTCTTTACAAAAACGTCAGGAAGAGTTGCAAATTTTACAGGAAAAGCTAAGCCGCGAATTCGAAGAAGAACGTCAAAAATACAATGACGAAATGCGTGATTCTATCGAGAATTTCCTGCAAGATTACAATAAGACGCACAAATATTCAATAATACTAAGCAAAATAGAAAGCAATATATTATATGCCGACAAGCCAATGAACATAACGCAAGACGTGCTCAAAGGTTTGAACAAACGCTACAAAGCAAACAACAAAGAATAACACGATTTTTTATAATTACAAAAAAAATCGTCATGAATTACGGCTTCATAAGAGTAGCAAGTGCAATACCAAATGTACACCCTGGAAATTGCAAATACAATACAGAACGCATTATAAACCTTCTGCAACGAGCAGAAAAGAAACATGTGGATATTGTATGCTTTCCTGAATTATGTATAACGGGATATACTTGCCAGGACTTGTTTGAAAGCGAAACTCTGCTCAAAGGAGCCGAAAATTCACTAAAAAAACTTTGCGAAGAAACACGCAGCATAAAAACCATTGCCATAGTCGGTTTACCGGTTACAGTTAGCGGTGTTCTCATGAACTGTGCTGCAGTTTTATACAAAGGCGAGATAATGGGAATAGTTCCTAAAACATTTTTGCCTAACTATAAAGAATTCTACGAAAGACGTTGGTTTGCTTCAGCCCGTAATGTTAAGAAAAAAGAGATAGAGCTATGCGGTAAGATTATACCTTTCAGCTCCGATTTAATCTTTAAAACCTCAAAAGCAACGTTTGGAATAGAAATATGCGAAGATCTTTGGGCGCCGATTCCAAGAAGTTCCAGACTTGCATTAGCCGGAGCCGAAATAATCTTCAATCTAAGCGCCGACAACGAATGCGTTGGAAAAAACACTTACCTACAATCAATGATTTCAGGGCAAAGTGCACGTACTCTGTCCGGATATGTTTTTTCAAGTTGTGGTTTCGGAGAAAGCACGCAGGACGTGGTTTTTGCAGGGAATGCAATTATTTGTGAAAACGGCAACCTTTTATCCGCAAATGAACGTTTTTGCTTTGAAGAAAAGTTGGTTTACAGTGAAATCGACGTAGAATTATTACGCCACGAACGCAGAATGAATACAACATTCGGCAGTTGTGCGGCCTCAGAAAAAGATCTCGAGAATTTTACAACAATATACATTAAAGACCACGAAACAAATTCCGACACAAATCTAAGCCGTTATATATCCTCAAGTCCATTCATCCCCAAAGGAAAAGATTTGGAAGATCGTTGCAGAGAAATAATAAATATTCAAATAGAAGGATTAGCAAAAAGATTTGTACATACAAAAGCTAAGACGGCTGTAATCGGCGTTAGCGGCGGTCTCGACTCGACATTAGCCCTTTTAATTTGTGCCTTTACATTCGATAAAATAAACATCGACCGCAAAAATATAATAGGAGTAACAATGCCTGGGTTTGGAACGAGCAGAGGAACTCACTCCAATGCGTTAGATCTGATGGCTGAATTAGGAATTACTATCAGAGAAATACCTATAAACGCTGCCTGCACGCAACATTTCAAAGACATCGGGCATAATCCGGAGATTCACGACACAACATACGAAAATAGCCAGGCCCGCGAACGCACTCAAATATTAATGGACGTTGCCAATCAAACAAACGGACTTGTCATAGGAACCGGAGACCTGAGCGAGCTTGCTCTCGGCTGGGCCACTTACAACGGCGACCACATGAGTATGTACGGAGTAAACTGTTCTATTCCGAAAACCCTTATAAGACATCTTATAAAATGGATTTCCGATAACACAACGAATATAAAAGAACAGCAAACCCTCATCGACATAATAAATACGCCTATAAGCCCCGAACTTATTCCTACTAATCAAAATGGTGAAATTGCCCAAAAGACGGAAGACACCATAGGGCCATACGAATTGCACGATTTCTTTATTTATTATACCCTGCGTTATGGTTTCAGCCCCGCCAAAATATACTTTCTTGCGCAAAACGCTTTTGAAAAAAACTCCATAAAAGAATGCGATTGTAAATGCGACAAAACATTTCCCGAGGAAGAAGTAAGAAACTATTACGACAACGAAACAATCAAACATTGGTTGAAAATTTTCTTCAAACGCTTTTTCGCACAACAATTCAAACGCAGCTGTTTGCCCGACGGCCCAAAAGTGGGAAGTTGTTCTTTAAGTCCGAGGGGAGATTGGCGTATGCCGTCAGACGCGGACGCATCGGCATGGATTGAAGAGTGCGAAGGACTATGAAACAATCACAACTCTGATAAAAACATTCTAAACTTCATATAATAACATGAAACAAACAATTTTAGTTACCGGCGGAACCGGATTCATCGGCTCTCACACAACGGTAGAACTTCAACAGGCAGGTTATGATGTCGTGATTATCGACAACCTCTCAAACTCCCAGGCCGACGTAGTAGACGGCATTGAAAAGATAACAGGTATACGTCCCGCTTTCGAAAAGGTAGACTGCCTTGACAAAGAAGCGCTTGAAGGTGTTTTCAAAAAATATCCCGCAATCTCGGGAATAATTCACTTTGCTGCAAGCAAAGCCGTAGGCGAGTCGGTTGAGAAGCCACTGCTTTACTACCGCAACAATCTTGTATCGCTAATCAACATTCTCGAACTTATGCCCAAATACGACGTAAAGGGCATTATATTCTCTTCTTCTTGCACCGTATATGGCCAGCCCGATCCAGAAAATCTTCCCGTAACCGAAAAAGCTCCAATAAAGAAAGCCGAAAGCCCTTACGGAAACACAAAGCAAATCAACGAGGAAATAATCGCCGACACTATCAAGAGCGGTTCTCCCATAAAGGCTGTTATTTTACGCTATTTCAATCCTATCGGTTCGCACCCCACGGCAATAATCGGCGAAATGCCTAACGGCGTTCCCGCCAATCTCATACCGTATATCACCCAGACCGCTATCGGTATCCGCCCGCAGTTAAGCGTATTCGGCAACGACTACAATACCCCCGACGGAACATGTATACGCGACTTTATCTATGTCGTTGACCTTGCAAAGGCTCATGTATGTGCTATGGCTCGCATTCTCGACGGAAAAAGCGAAGAAGACATAGAGATATTCAATGTGGGAACAGGCAGCGGCGCTTCGGTAAAAGAACTTATCGACACATTCGAGAGCTGCACGGGCGTAAAACTCAACTACAAAGTTGTAGGGCGTCGTGCCGGCGATATCGAGAAAATATGGGGCAACGTAGACAAAGCCAACAACGTATTGGGTTGGAAAGCCGAGCACACTCTTGAGGAGGCACTCAGCTCTGCATGGAAATGGCAGGTACACCTACGCGAACTCGGCATTATGTAATGCAAAATATCCGATAAAAACATACAGCAAGGCCATAAAAAGCCTACACTGACAAACATAGAAAGTTCCACGGAGCCGGCAACGTAAGAAGTGTCTGAATCTCTTGTGGAACTTTTATTTTTTACCGAAACCATTCACGCCACTCACAATATGCGCTCTGAAGAAAATACACCTTATTATATATTAGACGAACAACGTCTGCGACGGAATCTCAAACTCATAAGCGATGTCTCATCCCGCACCGGAGTTGAAATAATCCTTGCTTTCAAAGCATACGCACTTTGGAAAACATTTCCTGTTTTCAAGGAGTACATAGGATTCACAACCGCGAGTTCCCCATACGAGGCACGCCTGGCAAAAGAAGAATTCGGCAGCCTAGCACACACATATTCTCCTGCCTACGAAGACTGTGCTTTCAATACGATAATGGAATGCTCAAAAAGCATTACTTTCAACTCTCTCCAACAATTCAATCATTTCTATTCCCAGGTTGAAGCCTGGAATTCTTCTGACAAAAGTCATAAAATCTCGGCAGGACTACGAATTAATCCGGAACGTTCGGAAATTTCGACCGACATCTACAATCCGTGCGCCCCGGGAACGCGCTTCGGCATTTCGGCCGACAAGCTGCCGGAAATCCTCCCGAACGGAATAGACGGTTTCCACTGCCATTGCCATTGCGAAAACGACTCATACGCGCTCGAAAGAACACTCGCACAGATTGAAAAGAAATTCGGCCGGTGGCTTCCCGACCTAAAATGGCTCAACTTAGGCGGAGGGCACCTGATGACGCACAAAGACTACGACATCGACCACCTGACAGAAATTTTGCTCGAATTCAAGACACGCCACCCAAACCTAAAAATAATCATGGAACCGGGGTCGGCATTCGCATGGCAAACCGGAGAATTGGTAGCAAGTGTTGTAGACATTGTAGAAGACAACGGTATAAAGACGGCTATTCTCAACGTAAGCTTCACCTGCCATATGCCCGACTGCCTCGAAATGCCCTATCATCCTAACGTTGTGGGAGCGGAGACTATTGACAGAGAACTGTCGGAAACCGAAAAAACAGACGCCTCGACCTACCGCCTGGGAGGCAACAGCTGTTTAAGCGGAGATTTCATGGGTTTCTGGAAGTTCGAAAGCCCTTTGCACACGGGCGACCGTATTGTATTTCTCGACATGATTCACTATACGACAGTAAAGACAAACATGTTCAACGGCATAAACCACCCTTCGATACTCTTTCGCCGAACAAACGGCACTATAGAAGAGCTGCGTAAATACACATACGAAGACTACAGAGACAGAATGGACTGAAGCCGAAAGCCTCCGTTCATTCGCATACACTTTCCCGCAATAGAATAAATTTTCATAACAATCACAGACCAAACACCAGAAACGAGCCACACCATGCCTAATACGGAAATGAACAAAGCCTGGCAACTCGTAACGAGAACGGGAACGAGCATATTCCTCACAGGAAAAGCCGGCACAGGCAAGACAACTTTTCTTAAAAAGCTGAAACAACTTTCACCCAAACGCATGGTTGTACTCGCTCCCACGGGCGTTTCGGCAATCAATGCCGAAGGCGTAACAATCCATTCCTTTTTCCAGCTGCCTCTTGCTCCTTATATTCCGGGAAACAACGCCGGCGCTAACTACGACAAGCGTCTTTTTATATTCAGCAAGCATAAACGCGAGCTCATAAACTCCATTGATTTACTCGTAATCGACGAGATAAGCATGGTACGCGCCGATGTGCTCGACGCTGTCGACGCAGTTCTGCGACGGCTACGCCGCAACAGCAATCCGTTCGGAGGTGTACAGCTTATGATGATTGGCGATGTGAGGCAGCTCGCCCCCGTAATAACCGACCGCGAAAAAGAAATCCTGTCGGCCTATTATGAAACACCTTTTTTCTTCAGCAGCAAAGCGCTGAAATCCACAAGTTATATCACCGTCGAACTAAAAAAAGTATACCGCCAGCAAGACGATGACTTTTTGGGCCTGCTCAACAACATACGCGATAACAAAGCCGACGAACTTACACTCGCGGCGCTCAACAGGCGGTACATCCCCGACTTCACACCGCCTGCAGGAAAAAGCTACATAATGCTTACGGCCCTCAACCGCACCGCCAAACATTACAACGAGCAACAACTGGCCGTAATAAACGAGAAGCCGTTCACATTCCGAGCCGACATTAACGGAGATTTCCCCGAAACATCGCTTCCTACCGACATGTTTCTCACTCTCAAACAGGAAGCGCAGGTAATATTCATAAAAAACGACACCTCCGGCCGGAATTATTACAACGGCATGATAGGAACGATAGTCTCGCTCGGCGAAAACACCGTGAAAGTGCGCAATGACGACAGCGGCAGTGAGTTTTTCGTTGAAAAGGAAGAATGGAAAAACATCAAATACACGCTCAATCCCGACACCCGTGAGATAACAGAGGAGGTAGAAGGTACATTCAGACAGTATCCTCTGAAACTGGCATGGGCCATAACCATACACAAAAGCCAGGGACTGACTTTCGAGCACGCCATAATCGACACCTCGTCATCTTTCGCACCGGGACAGGCATACGTAGCCCTGAGCCGCTGCAAAACGCTCGAAGGAATGGTGCTGCGCTCCCCTATCAGAACAAGCGACATACTGAGCGACAAAAACGTGGAGCAATTCATAGAAACCGTCGACAACTGCGACACAAGCCCCGAACGCATAAACGAACTCGAGCGCGAATATACGATACGCATGATCGACGAAATGTTCGACCTATCGTCCGTTCTGCAAGCCCTACGGCTGTTTACGAGACAACTTGAAGGAAACGCAGCCAGCCTCAACGCCGAACTCTATTCCGCCTGCCTGAAAGAAGAAACGGTAATAGCCGGTCTTACAGACATAGCAAAAAGATTCAGGAACGAATACACCGCACGTGCCGAGCAGTCGCACGACCTGACATCGAGCCCGTTCACGGAACGCATTCGCAAGGCCGCCGCATACTTCGGCTCGCAAATCAAACCGCTGCTCTCACTCACAACGGGCGCGAACCCCGAAACGACGAACAAAGCAACGGCCAAACGCATTAACGAGTACCTCGCGACACTGCGCAAAACAGTATTCACGAAAAGCGAAGTATTCCGCCACGAAGCCGCCGACGACACTATATTCTCGGCCGACGACTATATGAATGCCAAAGCCCGCGCCGCACAGACTTACGACAACGCCGCAGCCCCGCCTGCAGCCACACGCACACTCAAAACAAAGACGAAAAAAGAAAAAACGCCGAAACAACCCAGAATAAGAACGGCAACCGTAAGCTACGAGCTCTACAAACAAGGCAAAAGCATTCCGGAAATTGCCGTAGAGCGCAACCTTTCGATCGGAACCATACAAGCCCACCTGTCAGAGTATGTCCGCGACAATCTCATTTCCGCCGAAAAGCTCATGCCGCCTGCAAGAATAGACCATATAAACAAACTTATCGACAGTTCCGACAAAACCTCTGTAACTCTCAATGAAATAAAAAAGCTTTCGGGCCAGGATTTCTCTTTCGGCGAAATAAAAATAGTTTTTGCCTCACGGGGAATAGACGGCAAATGAACACACAAAAAATCTACCGCAATAAAAAAATCAAATTCAAGGCATTTCAATAACAATCCGGTATAAACAAAAAACGGTTCCGTAGAAAATCCATAAGCTAAGATTTATTCCGAACCATACTCCGCACGAAAAAAAATATTTTTTTTGCACGGTAAAAAACTTCCCGCAGCAAATTGAAAATACAAGGGAGATAATCGAAAATATGTCTGAGATATTTTAAAATATCTCAGACATATTTTTTGCTACATATACACACGCTGATTTTCAAGTGCTTGGCCGCTGACCGTTTTTGTCTGCAAAACCTTACGGCAAAGCGCCGCGTTTTTTTTACAGAAAACAATATTTTTTCAGTCTAAAAGCGTTCTTACATAAAATCATCCCCAAGTTGAAAATCACCCTTCCCGTCAATTTTAAAAAAGCCTGCAAACCCTGTCACAAAAAGACCGAAACTCCTGTTTTATCCCGCAAAAGCGGCAAAAAGGCCCTTTGTATCGCACATTCGGGGCTAATGCAGGCAAAAAAGGCGCATTTATTCACAAAAAAAGCAGAGAATATTTTGTGTGTAATCTAAAAAGCATTACTTTTGCAACGCATTTAGAGAAGTGCGCGAGAATGCGGCAATAGCTCAGTTGGTAGAGCGCAACCTTGCCAAGGTTGAGGTCGCGAGTCCGAGTCTCGTTTGCCGCTCGATATTGTCTTGTGGAACTACTCGTTTTTCCTTTGTTCCGAGACTTGATACCTTTAAAATTTTCATTTCTATATGAATTTATACTTGCGCTATTTCAGCGAGGAAACGCTTGTGCACAGCGTAGATGAGGCAGTAAATTTCTTGACTTCTCTCTCCGACTTCAGGGTAGACGAAGACATGGTCAACGATCTCAGGCAATTTGCCGAAAGTTCCGTATCCTATCCAAAACGATACAAAATCAGGCCGAGAGTATATTTCATAGTAATAAAAACCACCGCAAATACTATGGCGGAGTTCAAGGCCAACAACAAAAAGAACTCGGCACAGGCTATCGGCAACGACGACATGGCGTTGCAGCACAGAACAGACAGACAGGCCGAACTGGCTGAAGAAAAAACAGGCTGGTACGAAGGCTCTATCCTCTTTAAACGGGTAATTCCAATACAAGGAACGGGCAAATTCCAATACCGCGACACAACTTTCGCCGCACGTTGCAAGGCCAACAGCCCGTTACATTGCTACGAACGCATAGTACAACACCTTCGCGGCCGTCAGGACATTGACCAGCGAAGCCAGTTTCCCTCGGCCAAAGGAAAAAATTTCACCTATAAGTATTTAGGAGACACACTTGCCGAACAATAAAAGGATTTCCTTATAAAACAAATAAAAGTTTCTTTACGCTAAAAACGCTTAAAGAAACTTTTTTATTTTCCGCATAGTCTGAAATTCTCATCTTTCGGCAGAAAACAAAAATTGTGGTTGAAATTCATTACTTTTGGAAAGTAAATCAATAATCAACAAAGGACTATTCTATGAAATATCGAAAATGCGGAGAAAGCGGAATCTTCCTGCCGGAACTTTCGTTGGGATTATGGCATAATTTCGGCGATACCGACGATTTCGACGAGGCGCGCAGAATGATTCTCACGGCTTTTGAAAACGGCATTTGCCATTTCGATTTGGCCAACAACTACGGTACGCCCGCCGGCTCGGCCGAGAAAAATTTCGGCAGGGTACTGAAATCCGGCCAGCTCCCTCATCGTGACGAACTATTCATTTCCTCCAAAGCCGGTCATGATATGTGGCAGGGAATATACGGCACAGGGTCGTCGCGAAAGAACCTCATCGCGTCCTGCGATCAGTCGCTCCGTCGCACGGGGCTCGATTATTTCGACGTATTCTACTCACATCGTTACGACGGAACAACGCCCGTAGAAGAGACCATGCAGGCTCTCATCGACATTGTTCGGAGCGGAAAGGCGCTCTATGCCGGAATTTCAAAATATCCGCCCGAGCTGCAGCCGCATTGCTACAGGATTTTACGGGAAGCCCATGTGCCTTGCCTTGTAAGCCAGTACCGCTGTTCGATATTCGACACAAAAGCGCGCAGCCAGAACTTTAATGCAGCCGTTGCGAACGGTTCAGGAATCGTTTGCTTCTCTCCGCTTGCCCAGGGATTACTGACAGACAAATATCTCAACGGAATTCCCGAAAACAGCAGGGCTGCAAAAGCCACCGGCTTTCTAAAAACTTCGCAAGTCACTCCCGAACGCATAGAAGCCGCCAGGAAGCTGAACGCTATCGCCGAAAAACGCGGTGAATCCCTTGCCTCTATGGCTTTGAACTGGATATTGGCCGACAAGCGCGTGACATCGATAATCATAGGTGCGTCGAGCGTAAGCCAGCTCAAGGCCAATATCGAATCAATCAACGGACAGGGATTCTCGGACAACGAACTTGCTGAAATCCAATCTATCGCCGAACACGCCGAGATACAATTCTGAACAGGTAGCTGCTTTCCGAAAATAAGGCACAAGGCAACAAGGCGTACAGACCCATTTTTCATCCGATTTTACAGACAAAAACGGTCACCTGTCAAGTACTTGAAAATCAACAGGTGTATATGTAGCAAAAAATATGTCTGAGATATTTTGAATTATCTCAGACATATTTTCGATTATCTCCCTTGTTTTTTAAATTTCCTGCGGGAAGGTTTTTTACTACGTGAAAAAATAAAATATTTTTTCACGTGGTAGTTTTTTTATCAAATCTTCGTTGCCCTATTTTCAACCGAACCGGTTCCGAGTTGAACAATATTCATATAAAAAGTATCCCGCAAGCACTATAATATGCCCGCGGGATACTTTATTTCATAAAAAATCCGTTTTCCCGTTCCTGTTACTTATTTCTTTGCGTAGCTGCCAAGAGAGTGTTCTGCATAAGCGAACAGATTGTCATGGGGCCTACGCCGCCGGGAACGGGAGTTATATACGAACACAAGGGAGCCACCTCGTCGAATTTAACGTCACCATTCAGACGGAAACCGTTCTTCTTGGTAGAATCGGGTACACGGGTTGTACCTACATCTATCACCACCGCACCAGGCTTCACCATATCGGCCGTAACAAAGTCGGGCTTGCCGATAGCGGCTATTATGATGTCCGCACTGCGGCATTCTTCTTTCAGATTCTTCGAATGACTGTGGCAAACCGTAACCGTGGCATCGCCATAGCACTTCTGCATCATAAGCTGGGCCATAGGCTTGCCCACAATGTTGCTGCGCCCGAGAATCACGCACTTCTTTCCGCTCGTTTCAATATCATAACGACGAAGAAGTTCGAGAATACCGCGCGGCGTGGCCGAAATAAACGTGGAAAGCCCTATGGCAAGGCGTCCTACATTGACAGGATGAAAACCGTCAACGTCTTTGCGGTAGTCTATCGCCTCTATGATTTTCTGTTCTGAAATATGCTTGGGAAGAGGCAGCTGAACTATCATTCCGTCAACATCGTCGTCGGCATTAAGTTCCGCCACTTTTTCAAGAAGTTCGGCTTCGGTAACATCATCCTCGTATCTTACGAGCGTAGATTTGAAACCGCAAACCTCGCAAGCCTTCACTTTATTCGCCACATAGGTTTCGCTACCTCCGTCGTGGCCCACAAGAACCGCCACAAGGTGAGGACGACGACCGCCGGCGCTTACGATTTGTTCCACCTGAGCCGCAATTTCAAGTTTAATGCTTGCAGCTGTCGCTTTTCCGTCTATAAGTTGCATTGTATCTGAATAAAATGTTGTTTTGCTTTTATCTTCTCGGCATTTTCGCGTTGCGCATTAATTGCTGCATGCGATTGCCCGACATCTGGTGCATCATCTTGCGCGTCTGGTCAAACTGCTTCAAGATTCTGTTCACCTCCTGAATGCTTGTTCCGGAGCCTTTCGC
>CAJKQZ010000052.1 GCA_905202115.1 uncultured Prevotellaceae bacterium
CTGCTGATTTTCAAGTGCTTGGCCGCTGACCGTTTTTGTCTGCAAAACCCTACGGCAAAGCGGCACTAATTTTATGCCATACCGGTTTAACGGCCGATAATAATCATACCCACATCAAACATCGAAGAGAAACGAAAACATCTTAGACGTATATTTTTCACCCACGGAAGCATTCGAAAAAAATTGCCAAACATATAAATAAATCAACATTTAAAAGCCTTCGGAATCCTACGAATATAAAAAAATGCCTATCTTTGCACACACATAAAGCTATATCAGCGTGAAAATTAAGGATGTCATTGCGACCCTTGAGCGTTTTGCGCCTTTGCCTCTGCAGGACAGCTACGATAACGCAGGCCTGCAGGTAGGATTGACAGAGGCGGATGTTTCAGGGGTCTTGTTGTGTTTAGACGTGACCGAGCAAGTGCTTGAACAGGCCGCGGAATTGGGTGCGAATCTCGTTATAGCCCACCACCCTTTGCTCTTTCGTCCCGTGTCGTGCCTTTCAGACAGCGACACAGTGCAAAGGTGCGCCCGTTTCGCGGTAAAGAACGACATCACGATATACGCCGCACATACAAACTTAGACAACGCACGCGGCGGAGTGAACTACAAAATAGCCGAAAAGCTGGGTCTCGACGTCAAAGGATTCCTGCAGCCCAACGGCGAAGACAGCGGGAGCGGAATAATCGGAACGTTCCCGCGCGCAATGAAAGCCGCAGATTTTCTGAAGCACGTAAAACAGACTTTCGGCGTGGAATGCCTCATGCACAACGAACCGATGGGCCGCCCCATAGAAACCGTAGCGCTTTGCGGAGGAGCAGGCGACTTTCTGTTCAAAAACGCAATAGCCATGCACGCCGACGCATTCATCACCGGCGAAATGCACTATCATACCTACTTCGGCCACGAACAGGAAATACAGATAGCCGTGACAGGACACTATCAAAGCGAGAAATTCACCGTCGAAATATTCCGCGAACTGCTGGAAAAGAAAATCAACACACTCGACATCCATACAACAACCATAGAAACAAATCCTATAAAATACCTTTGACAAATGGCAAAAGAAATCAAGAAGGACATTAACGAAATGACCGTCGAAGAGAAGTTAGGAGCACTCTACAAACTCCAGACCCTGCTTTCGGAAATAGACAAGATCCGCATACTGCGCGGCGAGCTGCCGCTCGAAGTGCAAGACCTTGAAGACGAAATAGAAGGCCTGCGCTCACGCAACCAGAAGCTCGACGACGAAATCATGGAAGTGAGCCGCAACATATCGGCCCAGCGCAACAACATCGAGAAAGCTAAATCTTCGATAGCGCGCTACAAGGAACAGATAGACAACGTGCGCAACAACCGCGAGTACGACACGCTGAGCAAGGAGATAGAATTCCAGACACTCGAGATAGAACTCTCCGAAAAGAAAATAAACGAAGCCACAAAGCGCGTTGAAGACCTGCAGGAGAACATCAGGAAAAACAACGACGTAATAGCAGAGCGCAGCTCCCACTTGGACAGCAAAAAATCGGAGCTCGACGAAATCGTTGCCGAGACAAAGGCGCAGGAAGAGACACTCCGCACGCAGGCAAAGGAAGTGGAAGAGACTATCGAGCCGCGTTTGCTCAATTCGTTCAAGCGCATACGCAAGAACAGCCGCAACGGCCTCGGAATCGTCTACGTGCAGCGCGACGCCTGCGGAGGCTGCTTCAACAAAATACCGCCCCAGCGCCAGCTCGACATACGCATGCGCAAAAAAGTCATCGTATGCGAATACTGCGGCCGAATTCTGATCGACCCCGAACTCGCAGGCGTTGAAACGGCAAAGTCTCCGGAAGAGACACAGCCGAAGCGCCGCCGCAAAAAGGCATAAAAAAGAAAGCACAACAGTCTCGATATGGCAGATAAACGTTCAAGGGTTACAGTCGTAACCCTTGAACGTTTATAAAAACAAAAGTTTTGCAACAGAAACTGCAATGAACGAAGAAAACGTAAGGCAGAATTCATTAAAGGCATGGATTCTTGCAGCGCGACCCAAGACTCTTACGGCAGCACTCATACCCGTAGTCACGGCCTGCGCCCTGGCGTGGAAAGACTCCGCCTTCAACTTATACGCCGCAACGGTTTGCATGGCGTTCGCCTCACTAATGCAAATAGCTTCCAACCTTATAAACGACCTTTACGACTTCAAGAAAGGAACCGACGGCGACGACCGGCTCGGCCCCAAGCGCGCCACGGCCCAGGGGTGGATTACTCCTAAAGCCATGCAGGCCGGAATAATGATAACATTGATAACTGCGTGCGCATTCGGCTGCCTTCTGATTTCCCAAAGCGGACTGTGGCTCGTGGCATTGGGCGCGGCATGCGTAGTATTCGCATTTCTTTACACCACGTTCCTTTCTTATTACGGCTTCGGCGACATACTCGTTATAATATTCTTCGGAATCGTACCGGTGACCGCCACATATTATATACAGGCCGAGAAAATCACCCCCGAACTGCTCATTTGCGCGTTTTCATGCGGAATAGTGAGCGACACACTGCTTGTGCTCAACAATTTCCGCGACAGAGACACCGACCGCCGCACGGGAAAACGCACGCTGATAGTTATGCTGGGCGAAAGATTCGGCAGAAACCTTTACCTGTGGCTCGGAATAGCGGCGTGCACGCTCACTCTGTCGCTTGCCTGCCGCGGAATGTGGCCGGCGGCCTTGTTGCCGTTGCCTTACATCATAATACACGTAAAAACCTGGAGAACCATGATAAAAATAAACCGCGGACGGGAACTGAATGCCGTTTTAGGAATGACGTCCCGCAACATGTCGGTATTCGCAATGCTTCTCTCGGCGGGGGTACTTCTTTCCTGAACACCGGCAACGGCTATTGTCTGCAAAGCACACGGATTTTTCGAAACGCTTCGGGAGGTAAGAAAAATTATCTCTGAGATATTTTGAAATATGTCTGAGATATTTTAAATTATCTCAGACATATTTTTTTCTACGTGCGGGAGGCATTTTTTTCCACGCCCGCATTAGGTGCAAAAACCTGACAAGACATCAGATTCCGAAGAGCCCTATGCCGATTTCATTCGGCTTGCGTCTTGCCATAGTATTCTTCGTCTGTAACGGGTTCGGACCATTTCGCCGGCCCCGCATGCACTTTGGTATTTATTGCTATGTGACTGAAACAGCTGTCGGGAGCGGCACCATGCCAATGCAGCACATTCGCCGGAATAGCCACGACATCTCCGGGCCGGAGCACCTGTATGTCTTTTCCCTTTTCCTGATAATAACCTTTACCGGCAGTGGCTATCAGAATCTGCCCGCCGGGATGAGAATGCCAGCTGTTGCGGGCTTCGGGCTCGAACACCACATCCGACACCGTGACATCGAAATTTTCCGTATCGGTCATAAGACGGCTTAACCAGGCTTTGCCCTTGAAATTATCGCTCTCTATCAGCTCGCCTTTCTTGCCGCATGCAACGTTATCCGCGCTGTCCAGCACGGCAATGCCCACAACCTGACGCAACTGTTCGTCGGTAATTCCGAGGTTGCGGCAAATGCGCATGTGCGAGTTGAGCATAGGCTCGGCCTTCCCTATCGACGCTATCACGGCAACTGTGGCGAGTTCCCGCTCGGGGTAAGTAAGAATATCGCGCTCGAAAAGGTCAGCAAACAGGTGTTCTTTCAGAAATTGCTCTATTGCGGGGGCGAATTCGGCATAGGCAGCCTTAGGAGTGTCGGCGGAAACGCCGGAAATCTCGGCAAGAATGTCGCGGCCGCGCTCATAACGGCTGAGTTTGCTTTCAACGGGAGTAACGTCGCGCCCGACCGTGTCGTTTATGCCTTTTGCCTTTCTTTCGTCCAGCACGGCGATAAAAGTCTGGAGGCCTCTTATGCTGCGGGGAAAGCCGCAATAAGCGTATGTGTGGATTATAACCTCGCGAAGCTCGTTTACGGTAAGTCCGTCGTCGAGTGCGGCAGTCAGCGCACCTTTAAGATTTTCCAAATCGCCCTTTGCCGTAAAAGCCGCAACCTCCACAATGTGCCGCCTGCGGCTGTCGAGCCCGCCGTCGGGCGGTGCGCTCTGCGCCATAAGGCCCGCACACACAACAATGCAGCAGAAAATTGCAAGAACAATTCTTTTCATAGTCCGCTATTTTAATTTTTCTCCAAAAAACTCCGTCAGCTTATTCACCGCCTTATCAACATATTCGAGCACATAGTAAGTTTTTATATGCGTGGCCCCGGGAATAAGAAACATTTCCTTGTCGTTCGTCCCCGTGGCGCGGCTAAAGCACTGTTCCGTCATATAAAACGTATCGGCAATGCTTCCTGCAATCATCAGCAAAGGCCGGTTTATAAGATACATGCCTTCCGAGGCGTCGAAAGCGAACAAATCTATCAGACTGCTCTTGGTATATTTAAACGTAGAGTTGGGATGTGCATGGCTCTGTATATAATATTCGTATCCGTCCCTGTAAAGATCGAAAGGCAGTCGGGCTGCGTCTTCGGGAGTTACGCCGCTCATATCGCCAACGTACTCTATTTCGCCTCCCTCAGCCTCACGTTGACGCGCGGCACAGGCATCCGACAGGCGTTCCTGAACGCTGTTTATCTGAGAATCGAGAAAACCGTTGCGGCGCACCAATCCGGTGTTGAACATGCTCAGTGTGGCAACGGCTCCGAAGCGTTTGTCGGTCTGTGCTGCTTTGAGCGTATATCCGCCTCCGCCGCAAATGCCGAGCACTCCGAGCCTCGAAGCATCCACCCCGGGATATTGCAGCAGTATGTCGGCCGCGCGGTGAATATCCTCCACTCTGTTTGCCGGCTTGTCGGTGTTACGGGGTTCTCCCCCGCTCGCTCCCTGATAGGCAGCGTCGAAAGCCAGGCATATATAGCCTTTCTCGGCCAGGCGCTGGCTGTAAAGACCTGCCACCTGCTCCTTGACGCCTCCGTTGGGGTGAGCCACAACAACGGCAGGGTATTTTTTATTGGCAGCATAACCTGCAGGAGTATAAACGTTGGCAGCAATCTTAATCCCGTCAAGCATATATGCAATGGGATGAATATTTACCTTTCCCTCCACGTTTTCTTTAATGGCTCCGTCATACACCAGCCCCCACGGATTATCGTTGTGACTTTTGATGTCCTTCGTTTCCACGTTTGTGAATGCAATGTTTTTCTTTGAAGTTTCCATTCTTTTATGAGCGTTTGATGTGCCGCACATGGCTATCGCCACAACCGACACGATGATTAATACTTTATTCATTGTCTTCTTATCTTTTATCTGTCATTATCTCACGGTGCAAAATTATCGCACAAACGCCGGCAGGATATTATAAAGATTACGGATTGACGTACAACTTTTACGGATTATAAGAAACAAAACACAAAGCAGTTCAAAATAAACAAACGGGCACGGGCAATCTGCCCTACAAATACGAAAAAAAAATCATACACTCCGACCTTTTTGTTGCAGTCGCATTGCTTACATTGCAACTACACGTGCCCCGCCGAAAATATATAATGGAAAACAGGCAGTGAACTTTTCAGAACATGACATTTTTGTCAGGTGTCCGAACCTCCCGCCGGTATTGGGGAAATAGCCTCCCGCTTGTAAAAAAAATTATCTCAGACATATTTTAAAATATCTCAGAGATAATTCAAAATATGTCTGAGATATTTTTTCGGGACTCTTTTCACGGCTTTTCAAAACCGCATGACAAAAATGTCAGGTCTATAAAAAAAGTACGCTTCCGACACCGGCTATTACCTACCGCACCAGTTTCCATTCTGACAAACGACATGCTTTCTCGCACGCCGTTCATTTTCATACCGGTACGGGTTACCGCTTCATCGCGGAAGCTCTATCACTTCAAGATCTCTGAACGTTCCCGCGTCGGCTGTAAACCTAACAAGCGTCCGCACGGTCTGCCAGCCCTGCAATCCCGCCGCTCCGGGATTTATGTGAAGAAGTCCCAGCGTCTTGTCGTATTCCACTTTGAGGATATGCGAATGCCCGCTTATAAAGAGCTTTGGCGGCCGTTCGTACAGCGAATTGCGTATGCTGCGGTCGTATGCGCCGGGGTGACCTCCTATATGTTTCATCAGCACATCGGCTTCCTCGCATTTCCAGCGCAATATTTCGGGATACATCAGCCTAAGGTCTCCTCCGTCGCAGTTTCCGCACACGGCGCGAAACGGTTTCAGCTCCGCCAGACGCTCGGCAACCTCGGTAGTTCCTATGTCGCCGGCGTGCCAGATTTCATCGCATTCGGCAAAATACTCCTTGTAACGCTCATCCCAATATCCGTGGGTGTCGGAAAGCAAACCTATACGTTTCATAAGCTGATGTTTTTCTGCAAATGCAGGTTTTTCTACATTATTATTCCTTATTCTCTCCGCCGCCGGACGTAACGGGAGAGACACCGAGCTTTCTTTCCACAAATTCGGCCACGAACCGCGTGGTTCCCTCTATTCCGAGAACGCTCGAGTTGATACAAAGGTGATAAGTGTCGGCCGCGCCCCATGTGCCGTCACTATAAAAATTGTAATACTCCGCTCTCTGCTCGTCGCCCTGGTCGATAAGCTTTTCGGCGGCATGAACGGGAATGTTTCTCTTGCGGCACAGACGTTCTATGCGGTCGGCTTTATCGGCCGAGATGAATATGTTGGCGCAACGCTGCTTGTTTCGCAGCACATAATCGGCACAGCGGCCTATGAAAATGCACGAACGCTCTTTTGCAATGTCCATTATGGCGTTGCTTTGGATTCTGAAAAGTGTTTCCTCGCTTATAGGGTTTCCGTAGAAGTCGCCGCTGCCCACGAGGGGGATGAAATTAGAGAAAAACGAGCGGAAACCTTTTTTCCTTTCGTCCGAGCTTTCGAAATTACCGGTATCTATACCGCTGTCCTTAGCCGCTCTCACGAGAAGCTCGTTGTCGTAGCACGCAATACCGAATATCTCGGCCAGGCGCAGCCCTATTTCCTTTCCTCCGCTGCCCAGCTGGCGGCCTACGTTGATTACGAAAGTTTTTTCTTCCATTTGTCTTTATTGCATTTAGTTCTTTTATTCCGACATATCATACAGCGACAGGACTGTCTTTCCTGTATTCCTTGAACTTCCGTATCTGCTGCACAAGCATTACTATAGCCACAACCGACGATACCAAATCGGACAAAGGCATAGAGAGCCATACGCCGTCGAGTCCGAGAAAATGCGGCAGCACAAGCAATGCGGGGATAAGGAAAAGCAGCTGCCGCGTAAGCGAAAGGAATATGCTCTTCGAAGCCTTGCCTATGCTCTGAAAGAAGCCGGCGGCAATCATCTGCACGCCTATCAGCGGGCACATCAGCATGATAAGCCGGAAAGCGCGCGCCGACTCTCTCAGCAGTTCCTCGTCTTTAGTGAATGCCCTGACGCATGTCTCTGCCCCGAACATTGCCAGAAGGAAAGCCACCACCACTACAATCGTGGCTGAAGTCGCCGCATATCTGAAGACCTCGATAAGACGGCCGAAGTTTCGGGCTCCGTAATTGTATCCCGCAATAGGCTGCATTCCCTGGTTTATACCGATAACCACCATAACGAAGAAAAATATAATACGGTTGGCTATGCCGAAGGCTCCAACGGCCATATCGCCGCCATAAGCCACGAGACTGCGATTTGTGATTATCACCACGAGGCAGGCACAAAGGTTTATCAGAAACGGCGACATTCCTATCGAAAGGCTTCCCGTTACAATGCGCCTGCGCAGCCTGTATGTGCCGCGGCGCAGGTGGATAAACTCGTTGGGATTGGACAAAAGGTGAAACTGCCATATAAGAACAGAGACCTGCGCCACAACCGTAGCCAAAGCCGCCCCCTGAATGCCCCAGTCGAAGAAAAAGATGAACACCGGCGCGAGAGCGGCATTTATAAGCACGGTCATAATGGTGGCCTGCATGGCCTTCTGCGGTTTCCCCGCCGAACGGAGTATGGCGTTCAGTCCGAGATAAAGATGCGTAAACACGTTTCCCGACAGAATTATAATAAGAAAATCGCGCGCATAGGGCAACGTATTTTCACTGGCCCCGAAAAACCTCAGAATCGGATTGATAAAAACTATCATGAACAGCCCGAGGCCCGCGCCCACGATAATGTTCATGGTCACGACGTTTCCCAGAATGTTGCGCGCAAAATCGTAATTCTTTTCACCGAGCTTTACCGAGAGCAGCGTACTTCCTCCCACACCTACCATAGCGCCGAAAGCAGCAGATATATTCATTACGGGGAGCGTGAGGGCCAAGCCCATAATGGCCTGCGGACCAACGCCCTGCCCGATGAAAATGCCGTCGATGATGTTGTATAAAGACGAGGCAACCATTGCAACTATGGCGGGAACGGCGTACTGCATCAGCAGCTTCAGCACCGGTTTTTCACCCAGCTCGGAAAGTCTTCGATCGTCTATCATAATAAAAACTGTTTTTCGCACGCAAAATTACTCAAAGCTATGTGCAAGGCAAAACCGCCTGCATATTTTTCGTTCGCCACAGCGCAACAACCATATCCATATCGCAACCGCACCTTGCAACATCACGCTCTACGGCACTGACTTACTTTTTACTTACGTAACGGTTGCGGCAAATGCAGACGGCATAATGCATTCGAAGCTGTCATCCGGATTCTCCGCCACGTACAACACCGGAAAACAAGTATAACCGGTATGGAATCATGAAAAATTGTCCGACATAAACTCGTAGGCCTCTTTTCAAAGGGTTTTACAGACAAAAACGGTCAGCGGCCAAACACTTGAAAATCAGCAGGTGTATATATAGTGAAAAATATGTCTGAGATATTTTAAATTATCTCAGACATATTTTCGATTATCTCCCTTGTATTTTCAATTTCCTGCGGGAAGTTTTTTACCATGCAAAAAAAAATATTTTTTTCGCAGGAAGTGTTTTTTTCAAAAACTCTCTCTCGCCCGTTTTTCGTCCGGAACGAAAATACGGCCTTGCTATACAAAGAATTCCGAAGGCTTACCGCCGCCATACAGCACCGGCATATCCGAGAGAACAATTGGAAACTAATGAATGCACTGCCAATTGTACATTCGGCTCGGGCTGCAAAAATAAATTTACACCGAACATATTTTCCACATACGGGAGGCATAAAAAATCCGTGCCGGAAACATTGTTGCATCCGGCACGGAAATTCTGTATCTTTATACGGCCCGTTATTTCAGCGCCGTTTCTTATTGTTTTTGCTCAAGTCGAGAATGCGCACGTTGCGGAACTTGATGCCGGGACCGTGACCGCAGAAACTTATATAACCTTCCTTGTTGAAAAGTCCCGGATGATTCTTGTGGTCAACCGTATAAGGATTATTGCCCGAACCGTCGGGAGCCACATTATGTCCCTGGCATGCCTCGCGGATGTTGCCGTCGAGAATCACTTCGCCGTTAACGGTAACCGTTATGCGGTCGCCAACAGCACGAATCTCCTCAACATTCCACGTTCCGGGCTTGCCGAAAGTAACATGCTTGGGAACAATGATTCCATAAACCGCTCCATGCTGCTGATACTCGTGAAGCCCTTCATAAATCGGGTCGTCGTGATCGAGCACCTGAATTTCCATGCCGTCGTATGCAGCGTCGCTTCCGATATTAGTGCGGATGCCGATACCGTTGTTAACCCCAGGCTGTACGAAACAGAACTCGAAGCGGTAAACGAAGTCGGAATATTTCTTCTTTGTATACAGGTTGCCGCTGCCGCCATAGTTGGCCGAAACAAATATGTTGCCCTCCTGCGGAACATAATTCGAGGTATTTCCCTGCCACTTCTCGAGCGAGCGTCCGTCGAACAGCACTTCGAATCCGGCCTTCTTCTCCTCGTCGGAAAGTTCATAAACCGGCGTAGAAGGCAATTCGGTAATATTAAAGTCTCTTACCGAAAGATTTCCGTCCTTCGACAGGAGCTGAATCTTACCTGTGGCAGGCACGCTCTGAGCACCGGAAACCTCGGGCAGCAATGCATTTACCGCAATGTTCTCACCGTTGAGAACTGCGAATATACGATCGTCTACAACTTTCACTTCAAGTGTGTTCCATTCGCCTTCTGCATTGCAGGCTTTCTCCTCTTTGGAGCCCACTGCACAAACACCTTTCTTATAAAGTGCAAACATAGGAGTGCCACGAAGCACTAACGAAGCGGCATCATCGGTTTTCCAATCGAAAGTCATGGAGAAATTCTCATATTGCTTGTCGCCCTTCACCTCTGCGTCGGCACCCGTTGCAACTTTCGAGGAAAGCGACGGACCGTTCTCGGCAGTCTTGGCGAGCATACCGTTCACGTCGTCCATTGCATAGCCTGCGTCGGCGTCGCCGTTAGCCTTGTCTTTTGCAAACACGTCTTTGGCTTTCTGCAATGCGGCGCGCACGTCTTTTCCGCCGTTAAGGGCGCCGTTCTGCGAGATAATGGCTCTCACAGCCTCGGCAGCCGCCCTCGCGCAAGCGGGAACATCGAGATAATTAGGCACAACGGTCAGCGCCTGAACGGTTCTTGTATTTCCGAGGTCGGAAAGTATACGGTTTGTCAGCTTGTCCGACGGTTTCAAATCCAAAGCATCGCGCAGCAACTGATACTTGCGCACCGCATTCACGTTGTTCTTTTCCGTGAGAGTGAGGTAACGGCCGAGAATATTGTCCTTCTCGTCGCCCTGCGCCTTACGCGCCATTTTTATGAGTATGGGAAGCACCGCGGGATTGTTGACTTTCAGCATTGCGTCCGAAGCGGCCTTCGAAGTGTTGCCCTGGGCCATGCCTTTCTCTATTTCGGCAATGGCTCCGTCGGTTGCCGCCTGAGCAAGAAGAGGATAATAATATTCGGGATGAGAGGATTTCTTCATGCTGGCCGATACAAGTTCGAATTGCTTGTCGCCGCTCTGCGCTGCAATAGCTGCCGCGGCAGCTTTCTGCAACTTGGCCGTGGATTCGCCCTGCGACTTGTCGAGCATAAGGCACACGTCATTGTAAACGGCAGGCGAAGCAACGCCTCCGAGTGCGCTGAACGCCGCGTTGCTCACTGTGGCGTCGGCCGACTGCGTGAGCGAAGCAACCTTCTGGTATGCGTCGTGAATGTGGCGCGTTCCGGCTATCTCAAGAGCAGGAATAATGGTTTTTGCATCGCTTGCGGCATTGAGTGTCTTTATTATCTCACCGTTTATATTGCCGTTGAACGAAAGCAAAGCGGCTTTAGCTTCGTTTGCATTGGTGCCGCTGATTTCTTTCACCAAAGCCGCAAGCATTTTCTCGCCTCCAATCTTGGAAGCAGCGGCGATAGCCTCGCGGGCAAGCGTCGTGTCGCCCGAAGCAAACGACTCGGCAACGATGTTCTCGCCTGCTTTCGCATGGTTGTTGCCAATCCAACGGATTACATCTATCTTTGCCGGCGCGGAAAGCTTACCGAAACCGGCTGCAACCGACGCGAAAATTCCTTCGCCGCAGTATTCGGGCGCTAAAGCAAGCGCGGTGTTTCGATATTGAATATCTTTATCTTTCAGCGCAGAGATAACGTCTTTTGTTCCGTCGCTGCCTGCGGCTTTCAGCCACAAGCCAAGTCCGGCACAGCGAACAGCCGGATTTGCGGACGACATAAGCGGTTTTGCGTATTTCTGAATGTTTTTGTTGTCTCTTTCAAGACTTCCGAGCAACTTGGCGTAAGAGTTGGTAGCCCCCGTAGGATCGGGAAGATAATTTACTTTCTTTGCGGCCGCGGCGAGCGTCTTTACTGAGTTCCATGTGCCCACAGTTGCAAGAGCGTTGTAAACCTCGTTAAGCGTATTTACATCGTTGGTGTTAGTCCAGGAAAGAAGCACTTCCTCCAATCCCTGCAGTTTTCGCATTGTAACGATTTTAGCAAGCTCTATGTGCGGCAGGTTCGCATTCTTCACAAGGTATATCAGTTCGGTATCGTTTCCGGCTATCGACGTAATGGCAGCAAAAGCGTACTTGCTCAGTTTCTCGTCCTGCAAATATTTCGAGAACACCGCCATGTCGTCTTTTGTAGCGCACTTGGCGAGCTGTTGTATAAGAAAAGCCTTGTTGTCCACGTCGCCGGATTTCTCTATAGCCTCGGCAAGGCCTTTGCGAACCGACGCGCGGTATTTTTCTCCGTCGGCGGTCGTCACATAGTCGGTTATTCCGCCTATCGCATACTCGAACACGGCGTTTTTACCATTTGCGGGCGGAACCAGCCGCGAGGCAATCTGAATTATTCCCTTATCGCCCGTAGAGGCAAGCTCGCCTATAACGGCTGCAAAAGCGGCCGACGATTTCGTAGGAAGCTGCGCAAGCCCGTCAACAACTATTGTCTCGACTGTACGGTTACGGCTGTCGGTCTGCGCTGATGTTTTTGCACCGCAAAGCAACAATGCGGCAAGAATCGGTAATATATATTTTTTCATGTCATTTGCTTTTATGAAAATTCATTGAATCATTCTTATGAAATCCTTCTGATTTTATCCGTTCCGCCTCAAAGCGACCAGTCGCCGCGCATTGGCTGGTTCACGAGTGCGTTTGCCGCGTCGTCGCCTACGAACATTTGTGTTACGGGATCGAATTTCAGTTCCTTTCGGTTGAGACGCAGAGCCACGGCCGCCATATTTACGAGCGTGCAGCTGCGATGTCCGTTCACTTCGTTGAGCGCGAATTTCTGACGTGTGTGAATGCAGTCGATGAAATCGGTGCGCTGGGGCTCGGGATCGGGAAATTCTGCAAGTTTGTTCATTATATCGGGTATGGTGCACTCGAAACCTTTATAGACTTTGCCTTTCGGGCCCTCGATATAAGCAGTCTTGCCGCTGCTTTCGTATCCTTCGCCTTCGAGTACTATCTGACAGCCGTCGTCATAAGTATAAGTTATCTTCTTCCATATTCCCACGGCATCGGGGTGCTGCTGCGGAGCCTCGACCTCCACTTTCACGGGCGAAGTTCCGTCCTTGCCCAAAAGATACTGTATCGGGTCGAGATAGTGCTGCCCCATATCGGTAAGGCCTCCGCCGTCGTAATCCCAGTATCCGCGGAAAGTCTGATGAGTACGGTGAGCGTTATAAGGCTTGTAGGGAGCCGGACCGAGCCACATGTCGTAATCGAGCGTGGAAGGCACTGCCTGCGGCTCGAGGTTGGTTTTTCCCACCCAGAAGAACTTCCATGTAAAACCGGTTGTGCCCGAAACCACGACTTTCAGCGGCCAGCCGAGCAATCCGCTGTCCACGAGTTTCTTCAGCGGGCTCACCGTTGTGCCCAAGCCGTAGAACGTATCGGTAAACCGGAACCACGTATTAAGGCGGAACACTCTGTTATAGCGTTTCACGGCTTCCATAACGGCCTTGCCCTCGCCGATAGTGCGGGTCATGGGTTTCTCGCACCAGATGTCCTTTCCCGCCTTTGCCGCGGCAATCGCCATAAGCGCGTGCCAGTGAGGAGGAGTTGCTATGTGCACCACATCTACGCCAGGGTCGTTTATAAGATCGCGGAAATCGTGATAAGCCTTGACGGTTTCGTTAAGTTTTTCCTTTGCCTGCTTCACGGCTCCGTCAAGGTGGTTCCGGTCAACATCGCAGACAGCAACCAGGCGGCAGCGCTCGTCGCTGGTAAAATGACTTCCGGAGCGTCCCATTCCGCCAACGCCTATGATACCTTTTGTAAGCTGGTCGCTCGGAGCGATATACCCGTTTCCGCCAAGCACCTTGCGCGGCAAAATGGTAAACAAACCGATTCCACCCACAGTTTTCAGAAAAGTTCTTCTGCTTGTTTTCATGTTTATAATGTTTTTATTTAAAGTTACTGTTTGATATTTAATTCTTATTTATCACCTTTCCGCAAAATTAAGAAAAATACATATACACAGCCTCCTTTTGCGGCATTTCTTTTTCACATATTTCGTTAAAGCAAAATCGGTAGCCCGAACCATAAATCCATTGCGTACGACAGTCGTCTGAACCGGGAAAAATACAGATTAAAAGAAGAAGCCCATACCCTGCTCCCGAATTATAAAACAGTTCCGGCTTCGTAATCCGGCCTATGCCTACGAACACAACATTTCCACACCGCATGCACGGCCGAAACAGACAAAAACGGTCACCCACCAAGCACTTGAAAATCAGCATGTGTATATGTAGCAAAAAATATGTCTGAGATAT
>CAJKQZ010000053.1 GCA_905202115.1 uncultured Prevotellaceae bacterium
CTGATTTTCAAGTGCTTGGCCGCTGACCGTTTTTGTCTGCAAAACCCTGCGGCAAGGCAGCGCAATTTTCATAATGAAACAATCTTTTTTACTGTCATGAAAAATTTCTACAAAGAATAATAAGCGAACAGAAAACTCAACCACGCCGAATTTTTACAATACCATTTTCAGTCCCGCAAAAAATGCGGCAATGAAAATTTAAAGCCGTAAACATTATTACAGTACCAAGCCATTTTCCATTTAAAAACATGTGAATTATAAATTCGTCACGTTTTTAAATGTTTTATGGATTTTTTATGCGTTAAATTGGCTTATCGTTTAAAAATGAGTACTTTTGCTCCGAAACTCAGAAGGTTGAATACCCAAAATAACGTTTATGAACATAAAAAAAATAAAAATTTCTATCTTTTTTATAATGGTTGCGGTATTAGCAAGCGCGCAGGTGCGTCCGTTCCGCTTTGCACAGATTACCGACATCCATTTAAAGGCCAATGACCCCAAACCTACCAACGACCTGCTGCGCACCATTGCCCAAATCAACGCCACCGACGGCCTGGACTTCGTACTCGTTACCGGCGACATCGCAGACGAGGGCGACCGCGAAACACTTCTCGAGGTAAAAAGGAATCTCGACCTGCTGAGATACAAATATTACATCATTCTCGGCAACCACGAAACCACCTGGAGCGACAGCGGCTGCACGGCATTCGGAGACATATTCGGAAGCGAGCGGTTCGACTTCATGCACAACGGCATACTGTTTCTCGGTTTCAATACCGGCCCGTTCATGCGCATGGCATTCGGCCATGTAGTGCCGCAGGACATAGAATGGCTAAAAAGCAACATGGATAAATACGGGAAAGAACAACCCGTTATACTCGTAACACACTATCCCATACTCGAAGGCGACGTGGACAACTGGTACGACCTGACCGACGCCGTACGTCCGTACAACATACGCATGTTCATAGGCGGCCATTACCACGTAAACAACAATTTCAGATACGACGGAATTCCCGGAATAATAATGCGCTCAAATCTGCGCGACAACGACGGGAAATCCGGCTATGGAATATACGAAGTAACCGAAGACTCGATAAAAGTATTCACACGACGCATAGGCGAACCCGAACAGCAATGGGCAGCCTTCTCGCTCACGGAACAATATTTCGACCATAACGGCAAAGCCGAAAAATATCCCGACTTTTCCGTAAACGAAGAATACACCAACGTAAAAGAGAAATGGAACGTACAGGGAGGAGCCGGCATTTACTGCTCGGCAGCATACGACGACGGGCACGTGTTCGTAGGCGACGACATGGGACGTCTCTCGGCCTACGGCGTGAAAAACGGTAAACTGCTTTGGAGCTTCAATAGCGGCAAACGTATCATCGGCGATCCCGCCGCAGCCGACGGCGTAGTGGTATTCGGCAGTGCCGACTGCAACATCTACGGCCTCGACAGCAAGACAGGCAAGGAACTTTGGCGCATTAAGGCCGACAAAGCCGTACTCGGAGCCGTAACAATAAAAGACGGCATTGCCTACATAGGAGCCAGCGATAACCGTTTCCGCGCAATCGACATAAAAACCGGAAACGTGGTGTGGAATTACGACGGAGTGAAAGGATATGTGGTTGCCCGCCCGCTGATTGCCGGCGACAAAATAATCTTCGGAGCATGGGACAACACACTCTACGCACTCAACCTGAGCGACGGCACTGAGAAATGGAAATGGCAAAGCGGCAAAAGCGGAATGCACTACTCCCCCGCTTCCGTATGGCCCGTAACATCACACGGCAAAGTATTCATTGCCGACCCCGAACGTGCGCTTACCGCCATAGACCTGAACACAGGAAAAACCATTTGGAGAACATTCGCCTCGAAAGTACGCGAGAGCGTAGGATTGTCGGACGACGGCGAGCGCCTGTACGCCAAGACCATGAACGACAGCGTGGTATGCTATTCTACCGCGTCGGAAACGCCAAAAGAGATATGGGCATCGAATGTAGGATTCGGATACGAACACGCACCTTCCATGCCACAGGAAAAAGGCGGCGTGGTATTCGGCGGAACAAAAGACGGACTGATTTACGCGCTGGAAGGTACAACAGGAAAAGTAATCTGGAAACACAAAATAGGCAACTCGCTCGTAAACACAGTGCTCCCGCTGAGCAGCAAACAGGTAATCGCAACTTCGAGCGACGGAAAAATCGTACTTCTGAACACAAAATAAATCTGCAACATGAAGTCGAGAATATCTTTCTGCGCCCTGTGCTTCGCCATAATCGCACTAAACATCAACACAACGGCATTAGCCCAAAAAATCCGGATAAAAACAGGCATAGAAATTCTGAAAAAACAAAACTTCAAGTGCCTGGAAGGAAAACGTGTGGGACTGATAACAAATCCTACGGGAGTAGACGATAATCTTAAAAGCACTATCGACATTCTCCACGAGGCCGGCAACGTAAACCTCGTGGCGCTATACGGCCCCGAGCACGGAGTACGCGGCGATGCCCATGCCGGACAAAGCGTAACCGATGTAAAAGACCACACAACGGGACTTCCAGTATATTCTCTCTATGGCAAGACACGGAAAGCCACTCCCGAAATGCTCAAAGACATAGACGTACTCGTTTATGACATACAAGACATCGGCTGCCGCTCTTTCACATACATAAGTACAATGGGACTGGCGATGGAAGCCGCAGCCGAAAACGGAAAAGAGTTCATCGTGCTCGACCGCCCCAACCCTCTTGGAGGGAAACGCGTAGAAGGCTGCAATGTGGAGGACGGTCACATTTCGTTTGTAAGCCAATATAGAATTCCTTACATATACGGCCTTACGTGCGGCGAACTTGCGCTAATGCTTAACGGAGAAAGAATGCTTTCTGGCGGAAAGAAATGCAATCTGAAAGTAATCAAAATGAAAGGTTGGAAGCGCAACATGAATTACACGGAAACCGGTTTGCAATGGATACCCTCATCGCCCCACATTCCCCATGCCGAGACATCGTTCTTCTATCCTGCGAGCGGAATTCTCGGCGAGCTCGGCTACATGTCGATAGGCGTAGGCTACACCGTTCCCTTTGAAATGTTTGCTGCTCCGTGGATAAACGCCGACAAGTTAGCAAAGCGACTGAATGCGTTGAATGTGGAAGGAATTATCTTCCGTCCTATTTACGCAACTCCGTTCTATGCTTCATACAAAGGCGAAAGAATAGAAGGAGTACAAGCCCATATAACCGACTACGAGAAAGCCCCGCTCACAGACCTACAATTTTTAGTAATGCAGGAGATTGCGGCTCTTTATCCTGACCGCGCAGTGTTAGACAATGCCGACAAAAACCGTTTCAGCATGTTCGACAATGTTTGCGGCACATCGAAGATTCGAGAACTTTTCAGCAAGCGAAACAATTGGAACGACGCAAAGGCTTACTGGTACAAGGACGTAGAGAAATTCAAAGAACTGTCGAAAAAATATTACCTATACCGGTAAAAAAGAAAAACAACACGCCTTTCTGCAAGGATATTATTAAAACCGGAATTTGAATTAAAAAATATGGGAACAAAAACGCAAAGCAAACGAATCTTAGCTCTCGACATCATGCGGGGAATAACAATAGCAGGCATGATTCTGGTTAACAATCCCGGAAACTGGGGAGCATGTTTCGCTCCGCTCAGACACGCCCAATGGATAGGACTTACCCCCACCGACCTGGTTTTCCCTTTTTTCATGTTTATAATGGGAATCACCACCTTCGTTTCGCTGCAGCGTTATGGTTTCAGGGCGGAAACCGGTGTGTTCAAAAAGATAATAACCCGCACCGTCGGAATAATAATAGTAGGAATTTTCATAAATTGGTTCGCTCATTTCTGTTACTTCTGGGGATATTCGGACGAGAGTCTTAGTTTCGGAGAAAAGCTCCTGCAAGCCGCCAATGTGTTCCCTACTCTTAGGTTTACGGGAGTATTACACCGTCTGGCTATCTGTTACGGAATTGTAGCGGTGCTTGCCGTTACCATAAACCACAAACGTTTTCCGATGATTATTGTAGGTCTTTTTATAATCTACTTTATCATTCTCGAACTTGGCAACGGATATTCGTATGACGAGACGAACATTCTTTCAATAGTAGACCGCGCAATCTTATCTCCAGCCCACATGTATAACGACAACGGCATAGACCCTGAAGGAATATTGAGCACAATTCCGAGTGTCGGTCATGTAATGATAGGTTTCTGCATGGGAAGCGCAATACTAAGCCGCCAAAACGAGGCACAAGACACGCAAGACAACAGCGGCGACATGTACAAAAAAATAACCACATTGCTTCTCGCAGGAGCCTCCATGCTAATGGCCGGCTTCCTGTTAAGCTACGCCTGCCCTATCAGCAAAAAACTATGGACACCTACATTTTCTCTGGTCACATGCGGTTTCGCGTCCATGCTGTTAGCCATACTCATTTGGATAGTAGACATAAGGAAAATACAATCGTGGGGAAATTTTTTCGGAACATTCGGCGTAAACCCGCTTTTCATGTATGTTATGGCCGACATTCTAGCTATCCTGTTCGGAAGTATAGTATTTTCATACAACGGCAGCACCACCAATGTCATAGGTTTAATATACAATAATGTTCTCTCGCCTGTTTTCGGCAACAACGGAGGCTCGTGCATATATGCCATTCTATTCGTATTGATAAACTGGTGTATAGGCTATCCGCTTTATAAACGAAAAATATATATCAAGCTATAAAACGCCCTGCGGGCAAAACAGAAAAAAACATCCCCCGCCCCGACTTAAATACTTTTCAGAAAATCGACATACAACATATAAACCGTATCGATGAATGCACGATTAATACATTGGAAGGAAAAAGACAGCTACAACATAGAATCTCTGATAAGTCTGTCGCGCTTCTTTTATGCAGCCAAACGACATGCAAAAAAATATCTCAGACATATTTTGAATTATCTCAGAGATAATTTTATTTACCTCCCGAAGCATTCGGAATACATACCCGTTGCACTTTCGCACTCCATTGCCGTTGCCAAAAACGTCGGGCACTCAAAGGCAAAACAGTGCCACGGTTAAAAAAACGTACTTCATACCATTTGATATAACAAACACACTTAAAACAAACTCCAAAATAAATTATGGAATTTGAAAAAATAACAGAGCAATCATCTCTGTACGAAAATTTAGAGAAAAAGCCGGTCATCGACATCCTGGAAGAAATCAACAGCGAAGACCAGAAAATCGCGATAGCCGTTAAAAAAGTTATCCCGCAGATTGAAAAGCTAGTAAACTCGATTGTGCCAAAGGCAAAAAAAGGCGGACGAATCTTTTACATAGGTGCGGGAACAAGCGGCAGACTTGGCGTATTGGACGCCTCGGAAATCCCCCCTACTTACGGAATGCCGCCTACTGTTTTCGTTGCGCTGATAGCAGGCGGAGACTTTGCCCTGCGCAATGCGGTTGAGAACGCAGAAGACGATCCTGAAAAGGGCTGGAAAGAATTGGAAGACCATAACATTTCCGAAAACGACACCCTAATAGGAATAGCAGCTTCGGGAACAACACCCTACGTAATAGGCGCGCTACATCATGCACGCGAACGCGGAATTACGACAGCCTGCATTACCGGAAACCCGCACAGCCCGCTTGCCGCCGAATCTGACATTCCTATCGAAGTAATTGTAGGACCGGAATACGTAACCGGAAGCTCGCGAATGAAATCTGGAACCGCGCAGAAAATGATTCTAAACATGATTTCCACTTCGGTCATGATACGTATGGGACGCGTAAAAGGAAACAGCATGGTAAACATGCAGCTCACCAACAAAAAGCTCATAAAACGCGGAACAAAAATGCTGGTAAACGAATTAGGCTTAGATTCAGAAAAAGCCCGAACGCTACTGCTCACCTACGGTTCTGTAAGCAAAGCAATAAATGCTTTCAACACGCAAAACGATTCCATAGAAAAAGATGTTTAAATTCCTGTTTTCATTATTTAGCGTAATAATGTTTTGCGTTTCGGCCAATGCACAGAAGCTCGAACGCGCTATACCCGAAACCGTGGGGCTAAGCTCTAAGAAACTTGCCTACGCCGACAGCATAATAATTCGGGGCATTGACAACGGATACATTCCCGGGGCTGTTCTTGCCGTCGTTAAAGACGGAAAAATGGCTTATCTCAAAGCCTACGGAAACAAAAGCGTTCTTCCGGAAAAAGAAGCCATGACCGAAAACACCGTATTCGACATGGCTTCGTGCAGCAAGTCGATGTCTACGGCCATTTGCGCCATGATTCTCGTGGAAAGAGGCCTAATAAAACTTTCCGACCCTGTAGAAAACTACATTCCTGGATTCAGAAATTGGGAGAGCAAGGAAAACAACCGGAAACGAACCATTCGCATAAGTCATCTCCTGACACACACCTCCGGATTGCCCGCTTACGCGCCGGTGGACGAGTTGCAGAAACTATACGGTGCTCCGCAGCCCGACAGCCTTATAAGCTACATTGCCTCATGGCGGAGGGATTTCGAACCAAGCACGGATTTCCAGTACAGCTGCCTCAATTACATAACGCTTCAAAGCATAATAGAAAGGACAAGCGGCATGTCGCTTCGCGAATTTGCCCGCAAAAACATATTCGAAGTTCTGGGAATGAACCATACCGATTACATTCCCTGCGTTGCCGGCAACAATTCATGCAAAAACACCGACATTCCCTGCTGGGCAGACGGAAACAATGATGAATGGACAAAGGAAATCGCCCCCACCCAGGAGCAAAGCAACGGCCAAGTGCTGCGCGGGCAGGTTCACGACCCTTTGGCGCGCGTGATGAACGGAGGAATAAGCGGCAATGCCGGCGTTTTCTCAACGGCCGACGACATCGCGCTGTTGTGCGCTGCTTTACAGAACGGAGGCTCGCTGAACAACCGCAGCATACTCAGTCCGCTAACCGTAAAGAAAATGATTTCCGTTCCCGACGACGTAAAAGAATTCGGCCGCACCTTAGGCTGGGACTGCTATTCGCCGTATTCGTCAAACGTAGGAGAACTGCTGAGCAAAGCAGCCTACGGACACACGGGCTACACGGGAACCTCGATTGTAATAGACCCCGAAAACGACCTTTCCATAATTCTGCTCACAAACAGTGTGCACCCGCACGGCGGAACAAACGTTGTGAGAATGCGCTCGCTCGTGGCAAACGCCGTGGCCGGAGCAATGTTTAACGCCACGCAGGCTTATACAAAACATTACTACGAACGCTGTGCGCTATTTTCAGAAGAAGCGCCAATAAGCAGCAACGACATCGTAATGCTGGGCAACAGTCTTACGGAAAATGCAGGAAACTGGAACGAACTCCTCAAAAGCAAAAACATCCGCAACCGCGGAATCATAGGCGATGACACTTTCGGCATATACGACCGTCTGAATCAGATTCTGCCGTTTCATCCTTCAAAAATCTTTCTCATGGAAGGAATAAACGATGTCTCGCACAATCTCACGGCCGACGAAATAGTATCATCCGTTAAGCGTACAGTCAGACGCATTAAAGAAGAATCTCCGCAGACAGAGCTTTATCTGCAAAGCCTTCTGCCCATAAACGAAAGTTTCAACAGATACAAACGCCTTGTAAACAAAACAGATTCCATTCCCCTTATAAACGGGAAATTAAAGGAACTTGCCGCAAAAGAGCAGATAGCATTCATCGACCTGTTTCCGCTTTTCAAGGAGAAGAACAGCAATGCTATGCGTAAAGAGCTGTCTACCGACGGCCTGCATATAAACGAAAAAGGATACAGGCTTTGGGTCGATGAACTCCGAAAGCACATTTAAAAGCACCTTGAGGCGAAACCCGATTAACATGCCCCGATTCTACCGACAAGCATTTGGCAATATAATCAGCATTGGTTATATGATTAAGACGATAAACGCCGAATACGTTTTCTCAACAGAGTCAAAAAGGCACACCACAGAAAAAGATACATTCCGAAACGCTATTTTGAAAGTTGCACCGCTTATTTTTCATACGGCCAAACGACATGCAAAAAAATATCTCAGACATATTTTAAAATATCTCAGAGATAATTCAAAATACCTCAGAGATAATTTATTTTTCCTGCGGGAGCATTCTGAGCACACACCGACAATGTTTTCATCCGCCGTTTCTGCCAAGCACAACAGACTACACACATATAAATATATACAGCTTACGAATATTCATCTTAAACCCTTTAATCCACACAAAGGATTCGGAACAAAATAAAAAGCACCTATGAACAAAGCCACTGTCATAATTTCAGGCCTAATCGCCCTCGCGTCGATGAGCAACGCTCATGCGCAGAAATTCAAAGAGAAAGCCTTGAATTACATCGAGACGAGAGAATTCAATAAAGCGGAAAAACTGCTCGACAACCTTTCTGCGCAAGAAAAGAAAGACCATATATACCTGATAGACTCCATTCGCCAGACAATTTACCGTATACGAAAAGATTTTTCCGTATCCCCTCAACAAGGCAAGCAGAAAATATGCGACCGCATGAAAGGCGTGACCGACGAAAAGATAAACTACTGGAAAAAAAAGAAATATATCGAAGCCGATACCATAGACGGAAAAGAAATGTGGTTCAACCGTTCGGTAGGAAACTTCTTCTTGCTTAACAATGAGGATTTCGAACAACAGAACGAAGAAAGCCGAAAACAAGAATACGCATATCTCGAACAATACTACAACGAAGCAATAGCCGAGAAAGCCGACGAAAACAACATTCGCAACCGCCACAAATATCAAATCACTTTCAAACTGGACGTGAATGCCGATGCCGTTCCCGACGGCGAAACCCTGTGTGTATGGATGCCCTATCCTTACGAAAGCGCCCGCCAGTCGGACATAAAACTGATAAACTCATCGCACGATGTCAAGCTCTCGGAAAAAAGCATACACCACACAGCATACATGGAGGGAACCGCACATAAAGGAAAACCTACGCATTTCGAAATAACTTTTTCATACATAACAGGAGAACAGCACTTTGACCGTGCGGAAATACTTTCGAAACTGAAACCTTATGACACAACTTCGGAACTTTACCGCCGATACACCGCGTCAGAGTATCCCCACATGCAGAAAACGGAAAGAATGAAGAAACTCGCGCATTCGCTCGTAGGAAATGAAAAGAACCCCGTTCTACAGGCCTCTATAATTTACGACTGGATAGTTTCAAACTTTCCGTGGGCCGGAGCGCGCGAGTACAGCACAATCCCCAACATTCCCGAATACGTTATAGACAACGGACACGGCGACTGCGGCCAGGTTTCGTTGCTTTACATAACCCTGTTGCGCTGCCTCGGCATTCCCGCACGCTGGGAAAGCGGATATATGCTTTTCCCGTTCGGCGTAAATTACCACGACTGGTCGGAAACATACTTCGAAGGAATCGGCTGGGTGCCGACCGACGTATCTATGGGGCGCGACATGATAGGCGAACCGTTGAGCGACTATTACAAAACAGGTATAGACATTTACCGCTTTGCCGCTAACGAAGGAGTCAACGCGGCATTCGACCCCGCAAAGAGATTCATCCGTAGCGAAACGGTCGACAACCAGGCCGGCGAAGTGGAATGGCGCGAAGGAAACCTTGAATACAAAGATTTCAGCTCTTCGCTATCTATCGACTCGTTAATAAAAATCGAAGCACCTAAACCTGAAAAAGAATGGGGCCTGGTAAAAATCTCGGTGGCCTCGATGTACACCCAGCCTTACCACAGCGCAGGCATGGCAACCCAATCGGTAATGGGAACGCCCGTAAAAATACTCTCAAAAGACGACGACTGGTATAAAGTCGAGACTCCAGACACATACACATCCTACATCCCCGGATATTCACTGACTATGCTCGACAGCACAGACCTTGCCGCATGGCGCAAAGCCAAACGCTACATAGTTACCGCCTATCAGTCACGACTTACAACCGAGCCGAAAAGCGACATAACCGTAAGCGACTTGGTTATGGGCAACATTCTCGAATTCAAAGGCGAGAAATCCGGATTCATAAAGCTTTCCACTCCCGACGGCCGAGAAGGTTTCGTGAAAAAGACCGACGTAGCCGAACTTTCCTCATGGGCGGAACAGACTTTCAACGCCGAAAAAATAGAAAACACCGCGCGCCGTATGATGGGCTCGCCTTATTTCTGGGGCGGAACCTCGACAAAAATGACCGACTGCTCAGGCCTGTCGAAAATCAGCTACCTGTCCAACGGTATTATACTTATGCGCGACGCCTGGCAGCAGGCTCTGACAGGAGAAAAGATTGCCGCCGCCGACTGGAAGCAGGCGCGTAAAGGCGATCTGCTTTTCTTCGGAAATCCCGACGGACGTGTAACCCATGTGGCAATTTACCTGAACGACGGCAAATACATTCATTGCTCCGGACGCGTAAAAATAAACAGCGTAAACCCCGAAGCCGATGATTACCTCTCTACTCCGTTCCTTTCAATAAGCCGAATCGACGGAAAAATCGGAACAAAAGGAATTACGTCGGTAAAAAATCATCCCTGGTTCTTCTGAAAAAATTCTCTGAACCACTATAAACAAGCAAAAACAAACAAAGTAAAAAATCACATAAAATAAAATGGAAAGAAGAGACTTCATAAAAGCGGCAGGCGCGGGCCTGGCTCTTGCCGCATCCCCGATAAGTATGTCGGCAATCAACTCTTTTACTGCCTCAAAGCCTAAAAACAAAAAATCTTCAGGTCGCCTGAAACTTACATTCTTTCCTTATGAACTGAAACTGCGTCACGCCTTCAATCTTGCCAAATTCAGCCGCACAACCACGCCCGACGTACAGGTGCAATTAGAATACGACGGCATTATTGGCTACGGCGAGGCCTCCATGCCGCCTTATCTTGGAGAAAGCATAGAAAGCGTAACGAAATTTCTCGGAGCCCTCGACCTCGAACAGTTCACCGATCCGTTCAGAATAGACGACATTCTCGACTATGTAGACAACTTTGCACCTAAAAACACTGCCGCAAAAGCTTCTGTCGACATTGCGCTGCACGATCTGCTCGGAAAAATAATGAACCAGCCGTGGTACAGAATTTGGGGACTTTCTCCCGAAAAAGCGCCATGCACAAGTTTCACCATAGGTATAGACAAAGCCGACATTGTAAGGCAAAAAGTAAAGGAAGCCGCCCCCTACAAGATACTTAAAGTGAAAATGGGGCTCGACAACGACAAGGAAACAGTAGAAATAATCCGCTCCATGACCGACGTTCCCATTTGCGTAGACGCCAACCAGGGCTGGAACGACAAGGAAGAGGCACTACGGATGATTGACTGGCTTGCAGAACGCAACTGTCTCTTTGTAGAGCAGCCCATGCCTAAGGAAAAATTCGAGGAAACGGCATGGCTGCGCGACCGCAGCTCTCTTCCGATAATCGCAGACGAGGCTTTCCAGCGTATATCCGACATTCCACGCCTGCAGCAGGCCTACGACGGAGTTAACATAAAGCTGATGAAAAGCACCGGCCTGCACGAAGCGTACAAAATGGCCATTCTCGCCCGCTCATTGGGAATGAAAGTAATGGTGGGCTGCATGACCGAGACTTCATGCGGAATAAGCGCAGCGGCACAGATTGCGCCATTAGTCGACTGGGCCGACCTTGACGGCAACCTGCTTATCGAAAACGACCGTTTCGAGGGAATGAAAATAGTAGACGGCAAAATAACTCTTAGCCAGCTCCCAGGAATAGGGGCCAAGCTGTTGAAATAAACGCACTCCTACTACGTATTGCCTTGCCGGCATAAATACAGCAAAGTAACGCAAAAACAATTTAACGTCTGCTTATAATGATAGGCGGACGTTAAAACTTTACGAACCAGACCACGAATAAAAACAAATACAATGAAAACCCGCTATTTAACTTCAGTATTAATGCCATTGGTATGCCTCGCTTTATTTGCGCAGGGCACTGCCGACGATTACAAGCGCGCTTTCGGGCACAGAGAAAAGTTCAACTCCCGAAACGTTTACCATTCTCCCGAGAACATCGCATTCCTTGATTCAGGTAGCACGTTCACTTACAGAATCAACACCCCCGAAGGCGAACGCTTCATAGCCTACAACGCCGAGAGCAACGAACGCCACACGTTCAATAGCTCCGACGAACTGAACTCATTCCTCGGAATAAAGCCCACCACGTCCGAAAAGCCCCGCTTCCGCTTCGGCCGCCACAAAGAACGCCACTGGATGGAAGTCGACGAGGAGCGCGACAGCCGTCCCGTACCAAGTCCCGACGGAAAGTGGGAAGCCTACATCAAAGGCGACAACGTAGTTCTGCACGAAAAAGGGAAGCCATACACAGAAGCGAAAAAACTGCTCAGCAGCGACGGAACGTTATCCAACTATTATTCGGCAAACATACTCTGGAGCCCCGACAGCAAATACATATTAACCAGCAAACGCCGTCCCGTCGAGAAACGATACGTATACTACGTGGAATCGTCGCCGGCCGACCAGTTGCAACCCATTCTCCACAAGCAGGAATACGCCAAGCCAGGCGACGAACTGCCCTACCGCGTTCCTGTAATCTTCAACATCGTTTCCGGCAAAAGAACCGAAGCCGACATGACGCTGATGAGCCGACAATACGACCTCACATCGTTTGCATGGACAGCCGATAGCCACGAGGTGACAATGGAGTACAACGAGCGAGGCCACAAAACCTACCGCGTGCTCGCCATGAATGCCGAAACCGGCAGAGTGCGCACCGTAATAGAGGAAACATCGGATACGTTCGTAAACTACTCCCGCCATTTCCGCCACGACACCTCCGACGGACGCCACATCATCTGGATGAGCGAGCGCGACAACTGGAACCACCTTTATATGTACGATTTCGCAAGCGGTAAAGTAGCCAACCAAATAACGCAGGGCGACTGGTGCGTACGCAGGGTAATAAAAATCGATGAGCCCAACAAGACGATATACTTCACCGCCTCGGGCGTAAACAAGAAAGAGGATCCCTACCTCATCCACTACTATCGGATAAATTTCGACGGCAGCAACATGAAGTGCCTCACGCCCGCCGAGGGCAACCACACGGCCACATTCAGCCACGATTACCGGTTTCTCGTCGACGTTTACTCCAAAACCGACACGCCTCCTGTTGCCGAGCTGCGCAGCGCCGATGACGGAAAACTCATTGCCACGCTCGAAAAGGCCGACATAAGCAAACTCAAGGAAATGAACTACCGCGCGCCCGAGGTGTTCAAGGCAAAAGGACGCGACGGCCGCACCGACATCTGGGGAATAATCGTGCGCCCCACCAACTTCGACCCTGCAAGGAAATATCCGGTCATCGAATACATATACGCCGGTCCTGGCGAAGCTTACACGCCGAAAAGTTTCAGCCCGAGCCTCTGGAATATGAGCGACCTTGCCGAACTCGGCTTCATAGTGGTGCAACTCGACGGCATGGGCACGAGCTGGCGAGGCAAGAAGTTCGAGGACGTATGTTACAAGAACCTCAAGGACGCCGGCTTTCCCGATCGCATTGAATGGATAAAAGCCGCAGCAAAGAAATACCCATACATCGACGCCGGGCGCGTAGGAATTTTCGGAGCGAGCGCCGGCGGACAGGAAAGCACCGCGGCCGTACTCTTTCACAACGATTTCTACAAAGCGGCCTATTCGTCATGCGGCTGCCACGACAACCGCATGGACAAGATATGGTGGAACGAGCAATGGATGAGCTATCCCGTAGACTCTTCCTACGTTGCAAGCAGCAACACCGCCAACGCACACCTGCTGAATCGCCCGCTAATGCTCGTTGTGGGAGAACTCGACGACAATGTCGACCCCGCCTCGACATACCAGTTAGCCAACGCGCTCATAAAAGCCAATAAAAATTTCGAGCTCGTGGTTCTGCCAGGCGTAAGGCACACTATGGGCGAGAAATACGGCGAACACAAACGCTACGACTTTTTCGTGAAAAACCTGCTGGGCATAGAACCGCCCGAATGGTAACAGCAAAAACAGCAACCGGCAAAAAATACAACAGCCGGAATATCATACCGGAGAAATCCTCCCGCAGCAGAAAAAAATTATCTCTGAGATATTTTGAAATATGTCTGAGATAAT
>CAJKQZ010000054.1 GCA_905202115.1 uncultured Prevotellaceae bacterium
TTGTATTTTCAATTTGCTGCGGGAACTTTTTTACCACACGAAAAAAATATTTTTTTCGCAGAGCTTCTATTTTAAACAAAGTTTGTTCCGGATGATTTTCTAGTGAGCCCCAAAAGCATCAGACGGATTTTTCGGGAAAAAGTCCTGCTTTCATTCATTCCATAAACAGATGTACAAAAAACAAGTACGGAATATTTTTTCGCCGGCGGGAGCATTTATCGCCAACGTTACTGATGATTGTCCATACCTTTTATATACATTTGTATATTAACCATAACCAGTCGTATAAAATGAAAAGGATAATGCTGTTTCTCATGCTGGCCGTTCTGGCGGCCTTGCCGTCGTACGCGCAGCGGGCGGAACGGTTCATAGAAGTGACAGGAACTTCGGAAGTGGAGCTCGTGCCCGACAAAGTGCACTACATCATCGAGATTAAAGAGTATTTCGAAGAGGAGTTCGACGGCGTGTCGAAACCGGAGAACTACAAAACCAAAGTGACTATTGCCGAGATTGAGCGCGAACTGCTGTCGAAGCTGCGCGACGCGGGAGTAGACGAAAACAGCATACGCACAGAAGAGGTAGGAAACTATCATCGCGCACAGAAGCAGGACTTTCTCGTGATGAAGCGCTTAGATGTTCAGCTCGACAGCTTCGAGCCTATCGACCGGATAGTAAAGACCGTCGATTCCAAAGGCATAAACAGCATGTATATAGGTGAACTGGAAAGCAACGACCTGCAGACGTTCCGCCGCAAGGGTAAGATAGAAGCTCTCAAGGCGGCACGCGAAAAGGCTGAGTATCTTGCCGAAGCGGCCGGAGCGAAAATAGGCAGAGTTATAAGCATTGTGGAGGAAAAAGACCGCTATGCCGACGCACTTTTTGCAGCGCAGAGCAACGTCGGCTTTTCCGACGCTTCTGGCTTCGGAAACTACCGCACCATAAAACGGAACTATTCCATGCTCGTCAGATTCGAGCTGAAAGACAAGTAACATCCGGAAAATTGTCCGTATACTTTACATGCAGCCGCCCGACATGGCTCCGCCCCTGTGAAAATCAATAAGGAATATCTGCCTGTTTCCTTAGATTTAAAACCGGATTCCGTATATCCTTTCTCTTTTTGCGGTGAATCAATACATATATTTCTCAGGCAGAGCCGGCATGGCGCCTTGTCGGGTGCATACGAACGCCGATACCTCCACTGCCCTTTGATGAGCTTCGGCTACGGGTACGCCTTTGAGCAGCCCCGCTATGAATGTGGCCGTGAAAGAATCGCCTGCGCCCACGGTGTCGGCCACTTCTACTTTGGGCGTGTCGAAAAACATTGTGCCGGCCGGCAGGAAAACGAAACTGCCGTTCACTCCGCAGGTAAGGATGAGAAGTTTGAGGCCGTAGCGTCTGAGCAACGTTTCGCACCTGTCCTGGAATCCGGTTTCGGAAATATTCAGCAGCCGGCTTATGATTACGAGTTCCTCGTCGTTTATCTTCAGAATGTTGCAACGCTTTATCGACTGGTCGAGAATGTCTTTGCTAAAGAACTCCTGACGCAGATTCGCGTCGAACACTATCAGCGTGTCTTTGCTTTTGGGCATGGCGTCGATGAAACGGCTTATCGTTTCGCGAGACACCGCGCTTCTCTGCGCCAGCGAGCCGAAACACACGGCGCAGGTGCGGCGGGCAAGCGCCTCGAGCTTTCCGGTGAAAGGAATGTTGTCCCACGCAACGTTTTCTTTTATACAGTATTGCGGAACGCCGGCTTCGTCCACCTCTACCTGTACGGTTCCCGTGGGATAGGGCACCGTTTCTATCAGACATTGCAGCTTCTTTTCTTTGAAACTGTCGATAATCTCTCGGCCGAGGTCGTCATTGCCTACGGCACTCACCACGCAGCTCTCCAATCCGAATTGCGACACGTGGTATGCGAAGTTCGCGGGTGCCCCGCCTATCTTCTTGCCTTCAGGGAGAATGTCCCACAAGGCCTCTCCCATTCCTACGATTACTTTGTTGCTCATGATGAAAAACGGTTTTGCGGTTTCATTGTACGTGTCGGCCGGCATGGCGGTACACGCGCGTCATGTAATATCCCAAATGTGCAATGCCCATTGCGAACGATATAATCAGAAGTATCTTGCTCTCGTTCCAGCCGGCGGTCTGTTGATGCCAAAGTCCGGTTATGAAACACAACAGCGAGAGCACTATGCCGAGAATGTTGAGAACCGTATTGCCGCGCCGGTATGCGGTTCCGCCTTCCAGCTTGCTGTGCTTCATGCCATAGGAGGTGTATATGTCGAGCCCTATCAGCATCCACATCACAAGGCGTATCCACGTGTCGGCCGGCAGGAAAATCATCAGGCACAGGCACGTCACAATTCCGAGAATGGGAATGAGCGGCACGAGCGGCACACGGAAGGCGCGCTTCTCGTCGGGCATGGTTTTGCGCAGAATTATCACCGCCGCGCAAACGAGTGTAAAGGCAAACAGCGTGCCTATGCTGGTCATTTCGCCCGCCATTTGTGCCGGCACAACTGCCGCGAGAACAGCCACCACGCACATGAACAGCACGTTGCTGTGAGCGGGAGTGCGGAAACGGGAGTTTATTTTCGAAAAGAAAGGCGGCAGCAGTCCGTCGCGGCTCATGCTCAGGAACACGCGGCTCTGCGCCATGAGCGTAACCATTATCACCGAACAGTAACCCACGAGAATAGCCAGCATAATGGCTCCGTTGAGCCAGGGATAAGCCGGCTGCACCGCACCCGAAGCGTCGGGCGAGCCGATGTGCTGTATCGCTACCGCCACCGGCGCTATTCCTTCCAGTCCGCCAAACTCCGTGTAGTTGGCAACGCCCGTCATCACGTAACCGAAGGCTATGTAAAGCAGCGTTACTATCAGCAGCGAGCACAGAATGCCTATCGGCATGTCGCGCCGCGGGTTTTTGCTCTCCTGCGCCGCTGTGCTCACGGCGTCGAAGCCCAGGAAGGCGAATGAAACCACTGCGGCGCCGCGCAGCACGCCCGAAAGACCGAACTCTCCCATTTTACCGGTGTTCTCGGGGATGAACGGATGATAGTTGTCGGCGTTGATATACCGCCAGCCAAGCACCACGAACACTATAATAATCGAAATTTTTATTATCACGATTATGCTGTTCACTATCGAGCTTCCCTCGACGCCGCGGATGAGAAAAATACTCATCGCCACCACTATCGCTGCTGCGGGAAGGTTCACGATTCCGCCGTCCCACGGACAGGCGCACAGTTCCGGCGGAAGATATATACCCACGTTCTGAAGAAACACCACCGCATAGCGGCTCCAGCTTATGCTCACCGTCGTGGCCGCCACGGTGTATTCCAGAACGAGATCCCAGCCTATTATCCATGCCACAAGTTCGCCCATAGTGGCATAAGAGTACGTGTATGCACTGCCCGATACGGGTATTATCGAGGCGAACTCGGAATAACACAGCGCGGCAAAGCAGCAACCCATTGAAGCGAGCACGAACGAAAGTATGATTGCCGGTCCGCTGTATGCGGCCGCCACGGTACCGGTAATCGAGAACAGTCCGGCGCCCACGATAACGCCTATTCCGAAAGCCACAAGGCTCACCGGCCCCAACACTCGCTTGAGCGTTTTCGTTCCGGTCTCGGCTGCTTCGGCCTGAAGCAGCGATATAGGTTTGCGAATGAATAATCCCATTTACATATATAATAATATTCTCGCAAAAGTATACAAATCCTCGGATTCTCAGGCAAAACTCTGCAAAAAAGCCCGTTGCAAAAATTTCCGCCTGCCATGCGGCACGAAACGTTCCGCCTGTTGTCATGGATGCAATACGATTTTTCGGCCCAAATGCCGTATGACGGAAAATCTTCCTGCCGCAGTGAATAGGCGCAGTGCCTTGCCGGCGAAGTTTGCAGACAAAAACGGTCAGCGGCCAAACACTTGAAAATCAGCGCGTGTATATGTAGCGAAAAATATGTCTGAGATATTTTGAATTATCTCAGACATATTTTCGATTATCTCCCTTGTATTTTCAATTTACTGCGGGAAGTTTTTTACCGCGCAAAAAAAATATTTTTTCTTTTCAAAGGAATTTTTCTACATCTGCCTTTACTTATGCGAAAAATCGGTGTCCACCTTAGCAGCCGGCCATACTTTGCACAACAACAGGCCGCACACGATTGCGCGTCGGTAAGTCTAAAAAAAATAGAGTTACCGACGCATAATCGATTTTTTTGTAGCTTTGCGCAAGGATTAAACACTTTGCTACATGAAAGATGTAATCATAGGCCGAAAAGCCGAGCAGGAAATCCTGCGCCAACGCATTGAATCGATGTCGCCGGAACTGATAGCCATATACGGAAGGCGTCGTGTGGGCAAGACTTTTCTCGTGCGCCGTTTTTTCAACGATTCATTCAGTTTCTATTACACGGGCATATATCAGGGAACAAAGAAAGAACAATTAGGAGAATTCAACCGTCAGCTGGAATTATATTCGGGACGTAAATGGAAAGCGGCTGAAAATTGGTTTGATGCCTTTGCTCAACTGCGAGAATATATCGAATCGTTGGACGGAAACAGCCCAATTGTAGTATTTCTCGACGAACTGCCGTGGATGGACACGCATAAAAGCCGTTTTATAAAGGCCTTTGAGTATTTCTGGAACTCGTGGGGAGTAACTAACAGCCGTTTGAAACTGATTGTATGCGGCAGTGCAACGACATGGATGCGCGAAAATGTGTTTTCCGACAAAGGAGGACTGTACAACCGTACCACACGCAGCATATACCTTGCGCCGTTTACGTTGCATGAAACCGAACAATACCTTCTTTCACGCGGTATTGCCTGGAATCGTTACCAGATAGCGGAGTGTTATATGGTTCTTGGCGGTACGCCGCTCTATCTGCAAATGCTCGAACGGAGCATGAGCTTTACGCAAAATGTGGATAACCTTTTTTTCGTGCAGAATGCACCGTTGGCACACGAATATGATTTCCTGTTTCGTTCGCTGTTTAAGGAAGCGACGTTGCATAGGCAGATTATCGAAACGCTGGCGGGAAAGGCGACCGGAATGACACGAATGGAAATAATGGCGATAGCAAAAATAGAAGACGGCGGAGCTTTGACAAAAGCTTTGAGAAACTTGTGCGATTGCGATTTCATTCGTCAATACACTGCATTCGGAAAAAGTGAACGCGGAACAATATACCAGCTTACCGATTTGTTTTCGCTTTTTCACTTGCGTTATGTCAAAGGATATCGCGGGCAGGATGAGAATCATTGGCAGAATATGATAGACTCCCCGTCGCGCAGAACATGGAGCGGATATTCATTCGAACAGTTATGCTTGCAGCATATACGTCAAATCAAATGGAAATTAGGTATAAGCGGCGTGCAAAGCGATATATGTGCATGGAAAGACAACGGAGGACAGATAGATTTGGTTATCGACCGCCGTGACCAGACCATAAATCTTTGTGAAATGAAATTTTCGCAGAGTGAATTTGAAATCACAAAAAAATATGACGAACATTTGCGCCAGAGAATGGAAAAATTCCGCGCGGCAACCAAAACCCGCAAGGCGTTGCATCAAACATTCGTCACCACATACGGCATAAAGAAGAACATGTACAGTGGAAACGTGCAGAATGAAGTCAGACTTGATGACTTGTTTGCCGAATGACAGGGCTATAAAAATACTACGATAAAGATTTATTACGGCTGTATCTTCTATATCGCGTAATCATCAGTCCACTACCATAGGCGCGATATGATTTTCCGGCCAAAATGCCGTGTGACGGAAAATCTTCCTGCCGCAGTGAATAGGCGCAGTGCCTTGCCGGCGAAGTTTGCAGACAAAAACGGTCAGCGGCCAAACACTTGAAAATCAGCGCGTGTATATGTAGCGAAAAATATGTCTGAGATATTTTGAATTATCTCAGACATATTTTCGATTATCTCCCTTGTATTTTCAATTTGCTGCGGAAAGTTTTTTACCGCGCAAAAAAAATATTTTTTCTTTTCAAGGTAATTTTTCTCTACTTGCTGTACATACTATCGTTTTAGAATCCCGTCATTCCGCATGTGGGGATAAAGCGTATTAATCCTCGTCATATAGAACACTTCCGGCCTTTTTCCCTATTATATTCCCAGTTCCCTTTTCAGCCACACCTTCATAACAGGGTCGGGAATCATTACCCTGCGCTTTTCGATTTCTATGAGTTCTTTCTTTACCAACGCCCTTTTTATTATGCTTACATTAGCCGACGAGCCGAGTTTATATTTATTCAGAACCTCTTGCGTGGTAAACTCTTCATGTACTCCCTCTAAAACAGCCCGCAGGAAATTCATCTGATAGGTAGTAAGGCTTTCGGTCTGTTTCTCGAACAGCGGTGTATTCTGGTCGATAATGTCCTGACATGCCGCTTCGAAATCCTGCTCCGTGGCGGTATTGTCTGTATGAATCCATACCAACCAGGCCAACTGCTGCACATACGAGGAATGGTTCTCGACCTGTCGGCAGATTTTTTCGGCCAGTTCTTTCGGAATGTGTTTGCCGGTGGCTTCAAAACGCCTGCATATATATTCAGTCCAGTCCTGTGTACCGATTTTTGACAGATATATTGCGTCTCCGAACTTATAGAACGGAAGACTCTTTTTCTCGAAAAGCTCGTTCATCAAATGCTTCTTACTGCCGAACAGGCAATAGGATACAGACTTCTGCAGCTGCCAAACAGAACGCAGGCGCTTTTGAAATGTCCTGGAATCCTTGAATTCGGCAATCTGCTGGAACTCATCGATACATACAACGATGTTGCAGCCTTTCTTCTGCGCTATCTTTTCAGGGAGTTGCAGAATCTCGTCAATGTCATTGCTTTTCGGGTTTAACTCAAGTGAAACGGAAAAGTCCGACATAGGTTCGGTTCCTATCGATATTTTGGGACTGATACGCGAGAGAAACAGTCTGGCATTCTCTATCCATTCGTCCAACTTTGAGGAAGTCTGCTTTAAAATGGCCGAAGCGAACGCATCGTAGAAATCCCTGTCGCTGCGGCATGAAAAAATATCGAGATATACCACTTTCAGTCTGTTGGATTGAGCCAGACTGCACGCTTTCTGCACCAATGACGTCTTGCCCCAGCGACGTGGCGAAATCAACACCGTATTAACGCCGTTTCGAAAATTCAGCAACAGGCGTTCGGTTTCCTTTTCCCTGTCGGTGAAATTGTCGCCCGACGTTGCTACTCCGAATGTAAAAGGCTTGTTCTTCATGATTTATCGATTATTGTTCCGTTACAAAAATAAGCAATACAGATATTACTAACAACATTATTACTAATAAAATTATTACAAGAGATAATTTTGTGCGAACCGGTTCTTGTTCCATACGATAACGCACTTTGCGTCTTCATGACAAAAACAGGCAACCGGCAATGCTTTTCCGGCGGAGTTTGCAGACAAAAACGGTCACCTGCCAAGCACTTGAAAATCAGCACGTGTATATGTAGCAAAAAATATGTCTGAGATATTTTAAAATATCTCAGACATATTTTCGATTATCTCCCTTGTATTTTCAATTTGCTGCGGGAAGTTTTTTACCACACAAAAAAATATTTTTTTCTTTTCAGAAGAATTTTTGCCGGTCAGACCGGCAGATATGAAAAAAGCCTTGCACACGATGCAGAGCAAGCGTGTGCAAGGCTGTATGGGGCGTGCGGATATGTGTTTAAGCAACGCCGTGTGTTTGTTTCTATATGTTTGTCAGAGCAGGCTCCATATTACTGTGAGACCGGCCATGACTATCGATACCATGCTCATGAGCTTGATGAGGATGTTGAGGCTGGGGCCGGAAGTGTCCTTGAACGGGTCGCCTACAGTGTCGCCTACGACGGTTGCCTTGTGAACGGGGCTGCCCTTGCCGCCGAAGTTGCCTTCTTCAACGTATTTCTTGGCGTTGTCCCAGGCTCCGCCGGCGTTTGCCATGAATACCGCAAGCACGAAACCTGTACTGAGACCGCCTACGAGCAGGCCGAGCACTCCGGTTACGCCGAATATAAGTCCGGTGGCAATGGGAGTGGCTATCGCAAGGAGCGAGGGTATCACCATTTCACGCTGCGCGCCTTTGGTGGCTATTACCACGCAGCGTTCGTAGTCGGGCTCGGCTTCGCCGGTGAGTATGCCTTTGATTGTGTGGAACTGGCGGCGCACTTCCTCCACCATTTTCTGTGCAGCACGGCCTACGGCGTTCATGGTGAGGCCGCAGAAGAGGAATGCCATCATGGAACCGATGAAAATGCCGGTGAGCACCTTCGGGTTCATGAGCGTTACTTCATAATATTGCATGAAGTCGGCGAATGTGGCCTTAGCCGTTTCGATAATGCGCCCGTCGGCGAATTCGAGAACGGTTTGGCCGGCGCGGTCGAGGCCTATTCTAACTTCCTCGACGTAGGAGGCGAGGAGCGCAAGGCCGGTGAGTGCGGCAGAGCCTATGGCAAAGCCTTTGCCCGTTGCTGCGGTGGTGTTTCCGAGCGAGTCGAGCTCGTCGGTACGGCGGCGCACATCGGGACCGAGGCCCGACATCTCGGCGTTACCGCCTGCGTTGTCGGCAATCGGGCCGTAGGCATCGGTGGCAAGGGTTATGCCGAGCGTGGAGAGCATTCCCACTGCGGCAATGCTTATTCCGTACAGTCCCATAGCGACGTTATTGAAATCGAAGCCCGAAGCGAACAGATAAGATAATATTATACCCGCGCCAACGGTTATTACAGGCACTGCGGTTGAGAGCATTCCGAGTCCGATGCCCGATATTATCACCGTGGCCGAGCCGGTTTTGCCGCTTTCGCTGAGCTTGCGCGTGGGTTTGTAGCTTTGCGAGGTGAAATACTCGGTGGAGCGTCCTATTACAATGCCCACAAGAAGGCCTACGACTACGGAGCAGCCTATCCACTGCCAATTCTCAAGGCCGAGAAGCCATAAAATGAAGAACGAAGCCGCAACGATGAGTGCGGAACTCAGATTCGTGCCTACGCCTAAGGCATTTATGAGTTGCCGCATATTGGCGTCTTCGCGCGTACGTACGCTGAAAATTCCGATAATCGATAACAATATTCCAACGGCAGCTATGAGCATGGGCGCAATTACAGCCTTGAACTGCATTTCCACGTTGCCGCTCTGCATGAATGCGGCTGCGCCTAAAGAAGCCGTGGCAAGAATGGAACCGCAATAGGATTCGTACAAATCGGCTCCCATGCCGGCAACATCGCCTACGTTATCGCCCACGTTATCGGCAATGGTGGCGGGATTGCGGGGGTCATCCTCCGGAATGTTCTCCTCTACCTTTCCTACAAGGTCGGCACCTACGTCGGCTGCTTTGGTGTAGATACCTCCGCCCACGCGGGCAAACAGCGCCTGCGTGCTTGCGCCCATTCCGAAAGTGAGCATGGTGGTGGTTATAATGCAAAGCTTCGTCGTCGGAGTCATTGCGTCGGCCGGAATCACAGCGTCGAGCAGGAGATACCAGAACGAGATGTCGAACAAGCCCAAGCCTACCACAACAAGGCCCATTACAGCGCCCGAGCGGAAAGCTATTTTAAGTCCTTTGTTCAGGGAAGTGCGTGCGGCGTTGGCAGTGCGGGCCGAGGCAAGCGTGGCAGTCTTCATTCCCAGGAACCCCGACAGACCGGAAAAGAAACCGCCGGTTAGAAAGGCTACGGGAACCCACGGATTCTGCACCTTGAGCACGTAGGCCATAAACGAGAACAGCACTACAAGCGCGAGGAACACGTATCCCACGATTTTGTACTGCTGCTTGAGGTAAGACATGGCGCTTTTTCGCACAGCGGCGGCGATATAACGCATTCTGTCGGTGCCTTCGTCCTCGCGCTTCATGCGCAGATAGAAGAACAAGGCGAAACATAGTGCCAACAGAGATGACAGCGGCACTAAAAAGAATAATGAATGACTCATGGCATAAATTTATTAAGTCAGTGAAACGAATTATTTGATGATTGTAAATCCTTATTCGGTTGCAAAGAGGATTTGTTCACTTGTAGGAGTGCTTTGTACTTAAACTGAAACGTTTTTCTCAATGCTCGGAGTTTTTCTTGTAGTTGCTGAGACCCTTTTTAAGGAAATTCCCGAAATTATCTATGCTCTCGTCGAAAGCATACGAGCCTGTGAGTGGCCTGCCTGCGTTGTCGACGGCTACATAAAAGGGTTGGGCGTTTGCGCCGAACTTGATTTCCTGCAAATAACTCCACTTGTCGCCCACAGTGCGCAGCTTGCGCGTTTTTCCGTTGGAAGAAACTTCCACAGGTTGCGGCAGACTTGTCTTGTCGTCGACATAAAGTGAAATGAGTACGTAATCCTCGTTGAGAATACGGCTTATGTTGCTGTCTATCCAAACCGAAGCCTCCATTTTGCGGCAGTTCACGCAGCCGAAGCCGGTGAAATCGAGCAATACCGGCTTGCCGGTGCGCGCGGCTTCGCGCATACCTTCTTCGTAGTCGGTAAAAGCGGCGCGGGTTTCGGACGAACCGAGGCGGAAGTCTTGCGTGCTCATCGGCGGAGCGAATGCGCTCACTGCGCGGAGCGGTGCGCCCCACAATCCCGGCAGCATGTAAACGGCGAAAGCTATTGAAACGAGGCCGAGAAGCAGGCGGGGAACGGAGACGTTCTCTGTTTTTTCACCGTGAAGGTTTATTTTTCCGAGCAGGTACAAGCCGAGCAGCAAAGCGATGGTTATCCAAAGCGCGAGGAACGTTTCGCGGTCGAGTATGTGCCAGCCGTAAGCCAAATCGGCAACGGAAAGAAATTTCAACGCAAATGCCAACTCGACGAATCCCAATGTCACTTTCACCGTGTTCATCCAATTGCCGCTTTTCGGCATTTGTTTCAGCCACGCGGGGAACATGGCGAACAGCGCAAACGGCAACGCGAGGGCAATGGCAAAGCCGAGCATTCCCATTGCCGGCCCGAGAATGCGTCCCGCCGTGGAAACTTCCACAAGAAGAAACCCGATTATCGGCCCTGTGCAGGAAAACGACACAAGCACCAATGTAAACGCCATTAGAATTATACTTAGCAATCCGGAGGTGCTTTCGCTTTTTCTGTCTACGGCGTTTGTCCACGACGAAGGCAGGGTCAGTTCGAATCCTCCGAGGAAACTTGCGGCGAATACCAGGAGCAGCAGGAAAAAGAATATGTTGAAAACAGCGTTTGTGGCGAGATCGTTCATCTTATAAGCTCCGAAAATTGCAGTGACTGCGAGTCCGAGCGCAAGGTATATGATGACAATTGCCGCGCCGTAGGTTACGGCTCCTCTTATGTTCTTTCTGCGGCTGCCGCTACGGTGAAGGAAAAAGCTTACCGTCATCGGAATTATGGGCCACACGCAGGGAGTGAGCAACGCAACGAAACCTCCAAGCATTCCGAGCAGGAAAATCATCAGCAACGAGCGTTCGGGCGCACCGCCGTCAGCATTCTGTTCGGCGAGCAGGCTTGTTTGCGGCGCCCACCACGTAGATGTATCGGCCTGTAAAGCTTGTGCGGCGGAATTTTCGGCTTGTGTGCTTTTGATTTCCGCCGAATCGGCTGCGGCTTTATCGGTTACAAGCGCTTTTTCCTCCATTATTTCTGCGGCTACCGGTTCGTTTTCCGCGGCTGCGGCCGGTCCGTCGTTTCCTTTCAGAGTAAAAGAGACTTCCGACGGAGGCAGGCAGTTTTTGTCGCTACATGCTCCGTATTCCAGGTAACCTTCCGCCGAAAACTCCTTACCTTTTATTTTCAGTGTCTGAGTAAAACGGCACGTTTTCTCGAAAAACGAAAGCTCCATGCCGAACATTTCGTCGAATTTGCGCACAGCACCACCCGAAGGCACGAGTTTTCCTGCCGGCTCTATGTTTTTGCTTTTTTCGACATGAAAAGTTGCCGCCGTGGGGCCGTCCTTCGGAATATCGCTCGAATAAACGTGCCACCCGTCGTCGATTTTTCCGTTGAAAATCACTTTTATTTCATCGTCCGATACCCGTTCTGTCGTGACGGTAAACTTAACCGGCTCTACTATCTGGGCATTCAAGTGTGTTAGTCCGAGAAACGAGAATGCTACGGCGAGCAAAAACATCATAATTGCGTTTCTGACAGAAATATTTACGGCTTTTTCCGTGTTTTTCGAGATATGGTACATTCTTATTTGTTTATTGAAATGGCGTTCTGCCGTATTGTGCACAGTATAGTCCGTGTCGGTACGCCTGTAATTTGCGTTGCGCCGTTATTTTACGTCTACGAGTTTTATGCGGAACACAAGAGCTGCAAAAGGAGGCACATCGTTCAACCCCTCTTCGCCGTAACCGAGTTCATAAGGCAGATAAATCTCCCATTCCGAGCCCTTTTTCATCAGTTTCAGCGCTTCGTTCCAACCGCGCACCACACTTCTCATGCCGAGTGTGACAGGTTTTCCCCCGTTGTTCTTGTCGGTTCCGTCGAATACCTTTCCGTCGATAAACCGTCCCTCGTAAGCAACCGTCACCTGCGATTCGTCGTTGGGCTTGACGCCCGTTCCTTTCTTTATTACGCGATATTGCAAGCCGCTCGGCAGGGTGACGACGCCTTCTTTCTTTGCATTTTCCTCGAGAAAGGCCTTTCCCTCTTCGCGGTGAATTTGTGCGGCCTGGTTGTTGCGTTCTGTCGCAATCTGTGCGGCAACAATTTCCTTTTGCATTATTGCATTTCCGGCCAGCGCCGTCTGAATCTGCAGTTTCTCGGCATTCGGCGCGCCGCCTTCGGTCACGGCCTGCGCTATGTCCGCACTTACGCTTTTGCAGGCGGCTATGAGATCACTGTCTGCGGCGTTGGGATTCTTGCAGAGCGATACATATTTTTTCAGGAGTGAGTTCAGTTTTTTCAGATTCTCGTCTTCGGGCTGCGACAGGGCCACAGCTTCGACCGAAAGGCTCAGACTGTCCATCACATCGAACGTTGCGCGGTTTATTGAAGCTATATATGCAAATGCTTTTTCTTTATCCTTGAACACATGTTCGTCACCGAAGATGTCGGTCTTCACACAAACGCCCTTGCTTGCTATCAGGGTGGCGGCGTCCTCGTAATCATCTTTCATCATGTCGCCTAATTTTGCCGTCACGGCGGCATTCATGCGGGCTTCTTCGGCCTGTTTCTCGTCATTGTTGCACGATGAGAGCGTAAAGAGCTGCGATAATGCGGCGCACATCAGAATAGCGCCTTTCAATATATGTTTCATCAGGTAAAATGTTTTACATGTTTGTTCAGTTCCACTTTTCCCGCCGCAGGGGATAGTTTCCGCGCAGGTTTTCAAAGCTGTCGGGAGCGGCTTTCAGCGCTGCCGTATCGCGCAGAGGATTGTAAAGCTGCAAGGCCTGCTCTTCGGGACTTCCGGCGGGCCTTATATCGTCGGGCAGCGGCGGAGGAAGTATTTCGAAGTCGGGCTTTATGCCGAAGAATCGGCACAGCGCGGCAAGCGACTGCCTCGTGGCATTGGCCTTTCCGTCGGCCGAATATCCCGCAATGTGCGGCGTGGCTATCGTCGCCTTTTCTAAAAGGTCGGGGTATATATGCGGTTCGTTTTCCCACGTATCCACTACTGCGGCGCGGGTAGTTTGCGAATCCAAAGAGCGCACCCACGCCTTGTTGTCCACCACTTCGCCGCGGCTGGCGTTGATTATCACGGGGCGTTTCCGCAGCGAGGCGAAGAAATCCGTGTTGCCCAGATGAAATGTGGGGAAATCGCCGCTGCGCGTGAGCGGAGTATGAAAGGTTATCACGTCGCATTCGCGCACAATCGCTTCAAGACTGACAAAACCTTTCTCGCCGGCGGCCTCGCGCGGCGGGTCGTTCAGCATTATGCGGCAACCTGATTCGCGACATGCCTTTTCCACTTCGCGCCCTACGTGGCCCACGCCCACAATCCCCACGCAGCACCGGCGCAGGTCGAGAAATCCGAGCCTGTCGAGCACAATGAGCGACGA
>CAJKQZ010000055.1 GCA_905202115.1 uncultured Prevotellaceae bacterium
ATATCTCAGACATATTTTCGATTATCTCCCTTGTATTTTCATTTATCTGCGGGAAGTTTTTTGCGGGTAAGAAAAAAATATTTTTCAGAAAAATATTTTTCCTCACTTTGGCCGAATCTTTTGAAAAAAGCGCCGGAGCGGACAGAGTATATAAGAAATAAACGCGTGAAACAATTCACGCGTTTATCATTTATTGAAAAACATTTAATTTAAATTCCCTGCCCAACTGAAATACAGTCCTTAAAAACAAGAGCAAAAGGCTCCTAAAGGAGTTAAAAGGACTATTTTTTTGCGTTTTTACTGATGTCGAGCATGCGGCGTATGGGCCTCACGGCTTTTTCCGCAACCTGTAGACTCACGTCTACGGCGGGTGAAAGACATTTCAGACAATTAAAAAGTTTCTCCATTGTGTTGAGGCGCATGAAGTTGCATTCGTTGCATGCGCACGTGCTGTCGTCGGGCGGCACGGGGATGAAACGTTTCTCGGGGCACGACTTCTGCATTTCGTGCAGAATGCCGCTCTCCGTGGCAACGAGGAACTCATTGCTTTCGCTTGCTTGGGCATACTTCAGCAGTGCCGCCGTCGAGCCCACATGGTCGGCCATTTTGAGCACCGCGCCTTTGCATTCGGGATGTGCAAGCACCTTTGCGCCGGGGTGCCGCTTCATGAGCGCGGCGAGCTTTTCGGCCGAGAACCGGGAGTGAACGTGGCACGCTCCGTCCCACAGCAGCATTGAACGGCCGGTAACGGAGTTTATATAGTTGCCTAAGTTGCGGTCGGGGCCGAATATAAGCTTCTCGTCTTTTGGAAAACTTTCCACCACCTCGCGGGCGTTGCCCGAAGTTACTACCACGTCGGTGAGCGCCTTTACGGCCGCCGATGTATTGACGTACGAAAGCACCGTATGGTCGGGGTGGGCTTTTACGAATTTCTCGAACTCGTCGGCCTTACAGCTCTCTGCAAGCGAGCAGCTGGCGTTGAGGTCGGGAATTAGCACCGTTTTGTCGGGACAGAGTATCTTGCACGTCTCGGCCATGAAGTGAACGCCGCACATGACTATGATGTCGGCGTCGGTAAGTGCGGCTTTCTGTGCCAGGGCAAGGCTGTCGCCCACGAAGTCGGCCACATCCTGTATGTCGGGAGCGGTGTAGTAGTGGGCAAGTATTACGGCGTTCTTCTCGCGGCACATCCTGCGCACTTCTGCGGCGAGGTCTGCGCCCGCGGGTACGGGCCCGTCTGCAATTCCTTTCTGTTTCCAGCTTTCTTTTACCATTCGCTTCTTTTTGTTTCGTGCATCTGTCTCTGTTTGTCTGCGTGCACTCTGCAATATTACGAACTTTTTTCCGAAACAAGGCGCTCCGTGCCTGCAAAATGGCCGAAAACAGGTCTTTTCGGGTGTTAAATTCATATAAAAACCGTAATTTTACAACCGGAAACAAACTTTTACGATGGACAAAAAGAATTTCAAGCGCACTTTGGTAACCGCCGCGTTGCCGTATGCAAACGGCGGAGTTCATATCGGACACCTGGCAGGCGTTTACGTGCCGGCCGACATTTACGTCCGCTATCTGAGGTTGAAGAAACAGGACGTGCTGTTCATCTGCGGCAGCGACGAACACGGGGTTCCCATTACGCTCCGCGCCAAGAAGGAAGGCTGCACGCCGCAGGACGTGTGCGACCGCTTTCACAAGCTTATAAAGGACAGCTTTGCCGGCTTCGGTATCTCGTTCGACATTTACAGCCGCACCACATCAGACATGCATACCGAAACGGCGTCCGACTTTTTCCGCACGCTTTACGAAAAAGGCGGCTTCGTGGAGAAAGAGAGCGAACAGTACTACGACGAAGAGGCGAAGACTTTCCTGGCCGACCGCTACATCACGGGCGAATGCCCGCACTGCCATTTCGAAAAGGCTTACGGCGACCAGTGCGAGCACTGCGGCTCGACGCTCTCGCCCGAAGAGCTTATAAACCCCCGCAGCGCGGTGAGCGGCTCGAAACCCGTGCTCAGAAAAACCAGCCACTGGTATCTGCCGCTCGACAAATACCAGTCGTGGCTCGAAAAATGGATTCTCGAAGACCACAAGGAGTGGAGACCGAACGTTTACGGGCAGTGCAAGAGCTGGCTCGACATGGGATTGCAGCCCCGCGCCGTGAGCCGCGACCTCGACTGGGGAATCCCCGTGCCCGTAGAGGGAGCGGAGGGAAAGGTGCTCTATGTGTGGTTCGACGCCCCAATAGGTTACATAAGCAACACGAAGGAATTGCGCTCCGACTGGGAAACGTGGTGGAAAGACCCCTCCACGCGCTTGGTTCACTTCATCGGAAAAGACAACATCGTGTTCCACTGCATTGTCTTCCCTGTAATGCTCAAGGCCGAAGGCAGTTTCATACTGCCCGACAACGTTCCGGCCAACGAGTTCCTTAACCTCGAGGACAACAAGATTTCCACTTCGCGCAACTGGGCGGTGTGGCTCGACGAGTATCTCGAGGAATTCCCCGGCAAGCAGGACGTGCTGCGCTATGTGCTCACGGCAAACGCTCCCGAAACGAAAGACAACAACTTTACGTGGAAGGATTTCCAGGCGCGCAACAACAACGAGCTTGTGGCCGTTTACGGAAACTTCGTGAACCGCGCCTTAGTGCTCACCGACAAGTACTACGGCGGAACGGTGCCCCCGCAGGGAGAGCTCACTGACTACGACCGCCAGATAATATCGGAGTTTACCGGCGTAAAGGCCGACGTGGAGAAACTGCTCGACGATTTCCGTTTCCGCGACGCGCAGAAAGAGGCAATGAACCTGGCCCGCATAGGAAACAAGTATCTTGCCGACAGCGAGCCCTGGAAGCTCCAGAAAACCGACCCCGAGCGCGTGAAGACCATACTCAACCTCTCGCTGCAGCTCGTGGCCAATCTCGCGATAGCTTTCGAGCCGTTCCTGCCGTTCAGCAGCAAACGCCTGCGCGGAATGCTCAATGTCGACAGCTTCGACTGGAACGACCTCGGCTCTACCGAACTGCTCGAGGCGGGGCACAAGCTGAACGCTCCCGAACTGCTTTTCGAAAAGATAGACGACGCTCCCATACAGGCGCAGATAGACAAACTGCTCGCCCGCAAGGCCGAGATTGAAAGCGCGGAGCGCAAGGCCGAGCCGCAGAAGCCCGACATGCCGTTCGAGAACTTCGAAAAAATGGACCTCCGCGTGGGAACGGTGCGTGAATGCGCGCGCGTGGAGAAAAGCGACAAGTTGCTGCGCTTCGTGATAGACGACGGAATGGAGACGCGCACCATTGTGAGCGGCATTGCCAAACACTACAAGCCCGAAGAGCTTGTGGGCCGGCAGATATGCTTCATAGCCAACCTGCCCCCGCGCAAACTGCGCGGCATTGAAAGCCAGGGAATGATTCTCAGCGCCGAAAATCCCGACGGAACGCTCAGCGTGCTCACTGCCGACCGCAAGTGCGCCGACGGAGCCTGTGTGAAATAACCCGCATACCGTAATATATCGCGGCCGCCGGTTTTTGTGGCGGTGGCTGTTGGAAAAACATCGATGTGTGCTCCCATACGGGGGCACACATTATTATATATAGGCATGGGGTGCTGCCTTTGCTTATCTGTATGCTTTTCCGTAGGAGTTTGCAGACAAAAACGGTCACCTGCCAAGCACTTGAAAATCAGCACGTGTATATGTAGCAAAAAATATGTCTGAGATATTTTAAAATATCTCAGACATATTTTGAATTATCTCCCTTGTATTTTCAATTTCCTGCGGAAAGGTTTTTACCTCGTGAAAAAAAATATTTTTTTCTGCGCTTTTGCCCATGATTGTGCGGCGTGCGTGCCGGAATATGTCGTATGCAGGTTCCGGAACTAACGGGTAATTCTTCGCAAATTGTCATGAATTTGCGATTCTTCAATGTTTTTCACGAAAAATTATGGGAATTTCGCGAAAAAACGTTTATGAAAGAATCCACAATTAAAAAGATTTGCGGTTTTTTGCGAAACCTCATTTTCCGCTCGTCGTGTTGCGCAAAAATGAAAACCAATATACGTTACGCTCAGTCATGCAAAAAAAATTGTATTTCAAGCTGAATGCTGAATTATACATAACCGATCCGGAACTGGTGCTTTTCCTACAGGCCGACGACCACTATACGATTGTCAACTATGTGAACGGCACGCATTTCATGATTCCTTTCGGACTTTCTAAGGTCGAAGAGTTGATTGCCGAAACGCTCGTCGGCGATTGCTATCTCGTGCGGCTCGGGCGGAAGTATATCATCAACACGCGCTGCGTGTTTCATATCAACACCATTAAACAGGTGGTTACGCTTTCCGACAATCACGGGCTCAATCACTCGTTGCACCTGCCCAAAGCCATACTCAAAGAACTTATGGAGCTGCTATATATAAAATGAATGGGCGCCGCCGCGCTCTGTCGGAACACTCTTGCGCGATTCACGTAAAATCCGCGGGGGTTCACGAAAAACGATTTTTGCAGTTATTTAATCGTTTTTCAAATACTCTACATTTGCACGTGTCATCATGTCTCTTTTTAAAAAAAGATATGAAATGCATGCTTTTATAAGGTGATTGTTAACAAACGACAGATATAGAACTAAAATTAATAAATCAAAAGTATTTGTTATGAAAAAGAACACTTTACTTTCAATCCTGGCTATCTCTTCGACAAGTGTGGCAGCCTATGCCGACGCCGTTCTCGACGTCATAAAGACTGACGCTACCACCGATTGGTCGAATGCCAGCGAAGGAATTGACTTGGCCGACGGTATTTTCACTTCCACCGTTCCCATGTCGCAGACTATCGGAACGCTCGTAAAGGGGCAATATATTCTTAGCGCCGCCACAAACGACAATGCCAAGTTTACTATCAACGGCAAGGACTACGAGTTGGGCGAAACTTTCGACGTTGTCGACGAAATGGAGGTTACAATAGGTATCAGCGCGGGTACAAGTGGCCTTAGCTTCAAGGTAGGAGGCTTTAAGCTTACGCTCGTTTACGGTTTTGAGGCGGCAAAGAGTGTACTCACTCAGAAACTGTCTTCCGCAAGCGGAAAATTGGTAAATGTATATGGCACGAAAGAGCCCGACGAGAAGGGACAAACTCTGAGACTCGAGTTTTCGAATCTCGCTGCCGAGATAAATGCTATTAACGACAATCAGAAGAATTCTTATGACCTATATAAGAATAACAAGCTGTATCTCGGTATCGACAACCCTGAGCTGCCGTTAAACAAGCGGATTGCCGATCTCAACACGAGAGTGGAGGCAAACGTTGCCAATACTAAGGCTTATAACTATGCAGCCGAAAATTATGTAGCGGCAGTAAACGACAAGCTCGCAGAGCTGGCAGCTGCTATTAAAAACGTAGACGAGGAACACAGAGAATACGTTGAAGCAAAATTCACTCCGAAGCACGAGGAGTATACTAATAATCTGAAGGCTTACGAAGAAGCTCTTAAATCGGCTTTTGCGAACGACAAAGCCGTTGAGGCATATCCTACGGAAGCTGTAGACAAGGCAGCCGAGGCTCTCTTGAAAGAAATCGGCATCGACATAACCTCTGTTAAAAATGCTGTTAAGAACGACGCTGCTTATCAGAATGTAAAAGCGCTGATCAAAGAAACGTATGCATTGTATTTGAATATAACCCGGGATTTGACCCAAATCATGCCCGTCGATGGAAACTATAAAGACTTGCTTTCGCAGGCAGTTGCCGAACTGGCTGCGCAGAATGCGAAAATCCAGCAGATCGATAGAGAGAATGGCGATGAAAGCAATCACGATACTGCTTATGGAGAAGAAGTAGACGGAAAAGGAGCAAACGAAGAGGAGCATATTTTCAAATTAAATTCCATAAAGGATGAGCTTGATAAAATTAAGATCAAATACACGAATTGGGTAAATAGGAACGAAGTTAACTATGAAGCTGCAAGGAAGCTCGTTGAGGCCTGTGAAAACCAATACAAGGCAATAGACAACGCGGATGTCAGGACAAAATTCGAAAAAGAACTCGCCGATATAGCAGGAGATATTTCCAGCTTCAAGGCGAACGTGGAGGCTGCTTATGCCGACTATACCATTGAAAAAGACGAAGTATCGGGAGCTTTGACGGAAACTTCAAATAAGATTGAAACGAAAATAACGGAGTTCGTTAACGGAGCTGCAAAAAACACCTTCGATAACTACAATAATTATCAGTCTACTTTGAAATCGATAGACGGCCTGCAGGAAGCCCTCGATGCCGCAAAGAAAGCTGTCGGCGAACTGAAGGTTGAAAAAGACGAAAGCTACAGCGCTGCGGTTAAGTTCGAAGCTACGGAAAAAGAATTGCAGGGCGTGCTCGACAACTATCGCGTTGAAGCAACGAAAGTATACGATGCAAACTACAAGGACGGCAAAGTCGATCTTTACGAGCCCGATCCCGTTTATAAAGACACAGAGGACGGTATAGCAGATTATAAGTCCACCGCTGAAAATGCTGTAAAACATCTTAACGATGTGCTCGCAGCGGTTGCCGACGGTAAGGCCGCTATCGACGCTCTGAAGAAAGCAGCAGCCGACACCGACGTTACGGTACTTCCTGCAGACGGCGAAGGAACATACGGCAGCAACATTTCCGACCTCACAAAATATTATGAGGGAGTAGAAAAGAAAGTTGCCGAGGCCAACGCATTGTTAGACGCAGAGCATGCGGAAGCAGTAGGAAAGATTGAAGTGGAGGCCGCTAAGAAAACGTTGGCGGAAACACTTACCAAAAATTACACCGAAGCTAAAGCCGAATATGACAAGACCGTAAATATAAATGCAGCCGAGAAAATGCTGGCTCAGGCTCAGATCGACTTCAACGGTTGCAACGCCGTTTATGATGCTCTCGTTGAAAAGACCAACGGCAATCTCGGAAATAGCCAGGACGTTTTTGACGGTAAACTTATTAAGGAGGTCTATGAACCTTTGAGCAAATTGCAACAGCGGATTGAAAATGTTGGTACTATTACTGAAGATAACGCATTGGAGGTAATGGCTCTTCTCAAAGAAGTAAACGAAATCATTGCCAAGATACAGCCTGAGATTATCTCGCTCGAGAACGAGGCCAATGAGATTCTCGAATCTCTCAAAAAAATAGCCGACGCTAAGGCTGCTGTAGAAAAGGATTTGACCGAAGTTGAAGAACAACTGAACGGTAATCCCGATAAGAAGTTGGACGGCGTGTTGGCTCTCAATAAGGATGATAACAAGCGAAGCGATTTTCAGGCTAAGGTTGATGGCGTTATTACAAAAATTTCTGCACTCAAAACAGAAATGGAAAAATCGGCAGAAGAAGAGACCTTCATGACCGACCAGGATGACAAACTCAGCGAAGCCGGAGAAGTTGAGAAGGAAGGCTTCAAGACGCGTGCAGAAAAACTTGGCGAAGAGGTTCAGAACCTACGTGCAGAAGCAGAGCAGGCTACAAAGAACTTCAACTCTAAGACCGCTCTTGAAACCCTCTATGGCGCAGGTGAAGGAAATCTTGACATCAAGACTAAGATAGATAATGCTAAAGACGTTATCGCAGGAGATGAAGTAACCGGCGACGGCGCTGAATACTTCAGCAAACTTGTTTACGGTTACCAGAAAGTATTCAACGATATTAAAGATGAAATTACCAAAGGCTATAACGATAACAAGCTGAACGAACAGGAAACTGCCATAACGAACAAGTTGAAAGATCTTGAAAAGAACGTTTCGGCTGTTCCTGACAATGCGGTAAACAACGATAAGGCTTACAAAGAGCTCTCTGAAAACGTAGATAAAGTTCAGAGCGCTTGGGATGATGCTTATATCGAAATTTCTGCAAATTACCAGCAGATAGATCTTGACCAGATTCTTAATAAACTTACGGCAGAGCAAACCAACCTCACAGCTGTAAAGAAAAATGTTGCAGGCGCATGGGGCAAGGGTACTTGCCATGACGATCAGGTTAGCCTGCAGGCTGAACTCGATAAGATAAGCGATGAAATAGCTAACATTCTCAATAGTACTAAGGACGGTTACGATGCAGCAATTGCTAAGGACAACCAGACACGTTACGACGCATTCCTTAAAGCTATCGACGAAGCCAACAGTGAGCGCATTAATGCAATCAATACAATCAATAGATACTACAGCATACAGAATATAGAATACGAAGCACTGATAGTACCTATCAGAGAAAACCACCAGGCTATTTTCGGGTATGCTGAGATGATTGCCGACCTTAAACAGAAGGCGCTGGATGAGAAGACTGCGGCAACGGGCAATCATGCAGACGGCGACAAAGCGTTCTACGATTTAGAAGAAAAAAACAAAGTTGACGCTGAGAAGTGTACGGAAGAAATAAAAGAGATTCTTGAAAGCTTCAGAACACAGGTTGAGGATCTTGCTGCAAGCCTTTATAACGATGGAATCAAAGAGGCAAAAGGTAAGCTCGCAGCTGCAGAGAAAGTACTTAACGATGCAGAATATGATAAGGACGTTGTATCGAAAGCATTCGGTGATGTAAGGACTATTATCTCTGACGCCGAAACTGCTCGCAAGGGTGTGGACTTCCCGCTGGCACTCGATAAGATTCTTACCAACTTTGGAACAATCAATGAGAAGATTGAAGCCGGATACGAACCTGCAGCTGTATCGGAATGGCAGTATTGCCTGAATAATATCAATACGATGATTGCCGGAGAGCAGGATGAAATGGCGAATTTCGAATATCTGCCCAGCAATACCGTAGATTTCGACAAGAGATATGCAGACGAAGTTATTGCCAACCGCGACGCCGCTACCAAGATAGTAGCAGAAGCAGAAAGCCTCTTCGGAGAAAATCTTGCCGCTGCCAAAGCTGAACTTCGCGAGATTGTTACAGAAATAGTTTCTGTTGACGGCAAGAATGTTGAACATACTGTTGTTTACAACGAAGCAGCGAACGCTTCTAAGGATAATACGGAAAATTTGGCTGCAATCGACAAGATCAACGGATTCCTCGACATTGCACAGGAACGTCTCGATGAAGCTAAGGCGTTTATCGACGCAATGCTTATGAGAAACGACGGTTCTGTAGTTGAGGCAGTCGACATCGTTCAGACTCAAATAGACGATACTCGTAAGAAAGTGGCTGATTATGCTCAATATGGCGGCGCTGCTAATCAGGTAGAAGGAATCGAAAACAAGTTTGTTAATGGTCAGATTAAGGACCTGACAGCGGCTCTCTATCATTCGGCTATAGAAGCAGAGAAAGTTGAGCTCGGCTCGCAGATTGACCTTCTCAAGAAAGACTACAACAATGCTACTACTGATCCAGACATAACCCTTGAAGAACTCAAGCAGCTCAAAGACCGTATGGACGCTCTTCCCGAAGCTTTGGATAAAGTTGACGAGCTTGTTGATGAAGACAAGAATCCTCTCTATGACGAGCAGCAGAAAGAATGTATCCGTTTGGAATTCGAGATTGCAGACATTCAGGACAACCTTGTGTATATTTACGATAATGGAGCGTCTTACACTTCAACTCTCAATAGTCTTAACAGCGCTCTCGACGCCGTTAAAGAAGCTGCCAACGAGCAGAGTGAGGTTCTTGCAGGTTGCCACGAAAATGTTCAGAACGTTTACAGCGACCAGCTCGCAGCAATACAGGCCGAACTCTCTGCTATTTCTGTCGATATAGCAGAGAAAGCAGAAAACAAGACGATCTTGCTCTATGCCGACAATATTTCTAAGGATATAGCGGCTGCACAAGAGAACTTGCAGGTACTTGCTGAGAAGATTGCAAATGATCAGAAGCCTTATACAATCAGCCAGGAGGCTTATGAGAGACTTTCTAATGAACTCGCTGCTAAACGTACTGAGAAGGAAACTCTCGCAAGCACAATCGAGAATTACAAATACTTTAATTTGTATGAACCTTCTAATACAAGTGAGAAGGAAGAGAAAGAAGGATTTGCAAAGAGTCTGGAAGAAGTAGATGAACTTCTTGCCGCTGCTGAAAAAGATTTGAACGAACGTTACAATTCTGACGAATTACTTACAGAGAACGACAAGCTTCTTGATATAGACAAGATTGTTTCTGAACTTGCAAGAATAACCAAAGCTGCAGCTCATTTCGAATATCATAGTGCTTTTAATGTATTATATTCTGATTTAAGAGAAGCAAATGGCTTGAGGGAAAAAGACGGTCGTCGTTATACTAAAGAATCGGATGAGGATATTACAAAGTTGTACATATCAATAAGTCGTATGTTCAACCCTATGGCAAAGTTCAATCATGGAGTATATAATAATGGCGGCGCTTCTACAGATATAAACGGTAATCCTTATATGGATGAAGAGGATAACCAGATATATGTTGAGCTTGACTATATGACTGAAGCTGTTCCATTGCTTGCAGCTAAAGTTTCCGAAATAGAATCGCTTATAGCAGAATTTGAAAACAAGGTTGAGAGCGAGTACTACATCCTCGGCGATATTACTAAGGACAATAATGTTTATGTAGACGACTACATGGGTATTATAGACCTCGTGCTTAATCCTACAGAACTTGAAGACCTCGACTTCCTCCGCGCTGATATCACCGAAGACGGTGATATCAACATCGGTGACATCACTAAGGTTTCGAAGGTTATCTCCGGCGTGGGCACCGACAGCAAGCAGGCTAAGGCTTACAAAACCAAGAGTAAGCAGGCTTCTGAAGACGCAGTTACTGTTTCAGCAACCTCTACCGGCGCCAACACCTATCGTTTGGCTCTGAGCCTCGACAACAGCGTGGCTTACGCAGGTGCGCAGATGGATATTGTGCTGCCCGTAGGCGCAACGTTGCTCAATGAGTCGCTCGCAAGCCGTGCGTCGAGCCACAAGCTCTATTCTTCCGACATCGACGGCATACACCGTATCGTGATAAGCTCTGCCGACGTAGCCACATTCGCCGACGGCGACAAGGCTCTCGTTTATCTCGACGTAGCTGTGAGCGGCAACGCTAAGGCAGAAGAGGTTGTTGTAACCAACATCGTAATGGCAGACGCTAACGCTTATACCTATAAGATGAAGAGCGTGAATGGCAACTTCGACGGAACTGTAGGTATTGAAGACGATGTAACCGTTGACAACGAAGGCGGAGTTCGTCAGAAGATTTACGACGTAAGCGGTGCGCTGATAAAGAAACTCCAGAAGGGTATCAATATCATCCGCAACTCTGACGGAACAGTTAAGAAAGTGTTCAAAAAGTAATATGTCCCCCCGACATTTTTTAGGAAAGGCATGGCTACCTTGTGTGGCGGCCATGTCCTTTCTTTTAAAAAACACAGAACCAATAATAAGTTAGAAAGAAACATGAAAAATTTTATATTTAAATTCCAGCGTTTGCTGATGACGGGGCTCATGTTGCTGTTCGCTGCCGGAATTTGGGCCGATAACGAATTTAAGGTTGCAAACGATGTATTCATCGAGCCCGGCATGACACACGAAGTGCAGTTTGTGCTCAACAACACCGACCCTGTGGCTGCCATGCAGGCAAATGTCGTTTTGCCTAAAGGAATCACATATGTGGCTAATTCTATAAAGGTAAACGGCGAACGTATAGACCTCGACGACCATACCGTGAATTTTATAAAAATGTCGACAGGAGAAAACGGCGAGACTACATACCGCTTTTCCGTTCTTTTCTCTAATGTAAGCAATCCGCTTCCCATTCCGGGCAACGAGGGTGTTATAGCTACGATAGAGGTAATTGCAGCAAAGACTTTTAACAAGAAAGCGTTCATAGAACTTAATACAGTCGTTGGTACAGATGTTAATGTCAATAAGATAGATTTTGCTGAGAGCTCGGCAGCCATAATGCCTTTGGTCGCAAAAATCGATGTTCCCGAGAAGGAAATTTCAATGCACCGCGGTTATGTTGCCAGAGTAGATGTAGAGCTCGACAATGAAAACGTGGAAATATCCGGAATCCAGGCCGACATTGTTTTGCCCGAAGGAATTTCTGTAGCTCAGAACGAGAAAGGACGCCTTGATTTTATCCGCAGCGAACGTATGCCTCTTGGCGCACAGTTCAGCTATGCGTATGACAAGGATGACAATTCGCGCTTGAGAGTGATTATTTCGAGCATTACCGGTGAAAATATTATCGGTAACGCCGGCACTTTGTTCTCGTTCAATATTACGGCGCAAGACCTTGCCGAGGTTTCAGAGGCGAGAATCGAGAATGTAATCGTTTCCGACGCAGCCGATAATGCTTACGCTCTTGAAGATGTCGTTAAAATCACCATAACCAACGATTCTGTTACTGTGCTCGCACCTGTAATGCAGCGTCATGAAGCTCTTCAGGCTGTGCTCGACGAGGCAGTGGTTCGTGTAAACGAATATTGCGTCAACACAAAAGACAGCGTTTACGTAACCGGTCTTCAGGCTGCTGTTCAGAATGATATCGACGCGCTCGAACTTACTATCAAGGCTGCTTTTGAGGACGGAACTCTTGCAGAAACCGGCGAAGAGCTGCTTTCCGAGGCAGAGCCTGCTATCGGTGATTCTATCGTAGCATACGAAACGAAAGCTAAGGCTTACGAGGATATGTTTATTAACGAAGTAGCTTATGTACGCCTGAGCGAGGTGCTTGCCGCACTCGAGAAATCGCTTTCCGACGCTAACGATACTATTTCTGCTAAATATCCTGAGGCAGCCGCAATGGAATCTATCCAGGCAATGCAGAAAGATGTAGCTGATACGATTGCCGCTTACAAGGCCGAGGTTGAAGCATTGTATGCAGCGGTGGCATTGAATGATGAAAGCGCTGTCGATTCTATCGGCGTTGAAAATTCTATCGCCGCGTTGCTCGCTGCCGCTAAGGAAGCACAGGAAGCTTATGAAAATGGCGCTGAAGCAAACGAAGCAGCTTATGTACGCCTGAGCGAGGTGCTTGCTGCACTCGAGAAGTCGCTTTCCGACGCCAACGACACTGTTTCTACAAAATATCCCGAGGCAGCCGCAATGGAATCTATCCAGGCAATGCAGAAAAACGTTGCCGACACGATTGCCGCTTACAAGGTCGAGGTTGAGGCACAGTATGCAGCAGGTGTACTGAACGACGAAAGCACAGTCAATGCCGCCGGTGTTGAGGCTGCTATCGAAGCTATGCTCGCTGCCGCTAAGGAAGCACAGCAGGCTAACGACGACGCAATCAAAAAGGCTGCCAACGAGGCTGCTTACCAGCGCTTGAACGGTGAGATTGCTACGTTGCAGGGCCGTCTCGACGCCAACCGCGAGTCGATTCTTACCAACTGTCCGCTCGTGGCTGCCGATTTCATCGACAAGCTCGACGAACTGCAGGACGAGATAGACCAGCTTAAATCTTCGGTGGATGCCCAGTATAAAGCCGTTGAACTGAACGATGAAAGCACAATCGAAACGGCCGCGCTCAAGGCTGCGATTTCACAGGTTCTCAAGGACGCACTCAATGCCCAGCAGCATGTAGTGGGTATTGAGACCGCAAAGACCGATGACAGCCGTATCGTCAAGATTTACAACGTTACCGGCGCAGAGGTCAAGAACATGGTGAAGGGTCAGGTTTACATCGTTAAGTATGCAAACGGAAAAACTAAAAAAGTGTTCAATAAATAACAGCAATCAGTAGAGAATATTTCGGGCAGGTGCGGAGCTTTAGGGTTTCGCACTTGCTTTTTTATACCTTGTGTGCTGAACGTCGGAACGGAGTTCTTACATGCGGAAAAATATTTTAGGAAAAAACAGTGCTTTTTTCTTTGCCCGGAAACAACCTCCTTTTCCGTCTGTTTTTGCAGACAAAAACGGTCAGCGGCCAAGCACTTGAAAATCAGCAGGTGTAT
>CAJKQZ010000056.1 GCA_905202115.1 uncultured Prevotellaceae bacterium
AGACATATTTTAAAATATCTCAGAGATAATTTTTCGGGGCACTTTTCACAACTCCCAAAAATCCACCTGACATTTTGTCAGGTGGGAAAAGAAACGTCAGTTTCCGTCTCGTATTAATGTTTACAGTCCTATGATTTTTCTATATGCGGAAGCAGCTTTTCATTCCGATTCTGTCGACGGTAAATCCGGTTTGACGTCGGCGATAATGTATGTTGAACAGTATGCGCATTTGCATGAGCGTTTGTGCAAACCGTTTCTCAGCCTGAATTATTCCGAAATAAATGTTTCTTTAAGTTCGGGATAAATCCGTTTTAGGGCATTCGCCTTGTAAAAAAATGTTATTATCTTTGGTGCAGAATTCATTAAAACGATAATTTATGATAAAGAGATTATTTTTTGCTTCTATGCTCGTTGTGCTGAGCATTGCGGCGGTGGCGCAGCCTAAAGCCAAGTATGTATTTTATTTCATAGGCGACGGTATGGGCGTTAATCAGGTTAATGCAACCGAAACATATCTCGGTGCCTTACAGGGACGTATCGGCATTGAGCCGTTGTGTTTCGCAAGTTTCCCCAACTCTGCAATGGTTAACACGCAGTCGGCAACAAACGGCGTGACCGACTCGGCGGCAGGTGGCTCGGCTTTGGCTTCGGGCAACAAAACCAAGAACGGAGCATTGGGCGTGCTCAAAGATCTTACTACAAATGTGAAAAGCATTGCAGAGGCTGCACGCGATGCCGGTTCGGCTGTTGGAATTTCCACAACGGTGTCGGTCGACCACGCAACACCGGCTGCATTTTACGCACATGTGGGAAGTCGCAACGAATATCATAAAATCGGTTTGCAGCTCATCGAGTCGAAATTCGACTTCTTTGGCGCTTCCGATTTTCTTGATCCCGTGAAAGACGGCGAAAACCTTTATGAACTGTCCGAAAAGGGAGGCTATGTGATAGCCCGCGGTCTTGAAGACTTCAAAGCGAAAAAAGACAAGGCAAACCGCGTGATACTTTTCCAGACCGAAGAAGCAAGCAAGCGCGACAAGAGCTGCATTCCCTATCTGCTCGACCGCCGCAAGGGAGACCTTACTTTAAAACAAATAGCGGAAAGCGGTATAGACTACCTGATGAGCAAAAAGAAAAAGGGATTCTTCTTTATGCTTGAGGGAGGAAAAATCGATTGGGCCTGCCATTCCAACGACATAGCTTCGGCAATACAGGAAACAATAGATATGGACGAGGCCGTGAAGGTGGCATATGAATTTTATAAGAAACATCCTAAAGAAACTCTCATTGTAATATCGGCCGATCACGAAACCGGCGGCTTGGCTTTGGGACGTGGCCCGTACGAACTCCACCTCGATGTATTGCAGTATCAGCGTCAGACTCCCGGAGCGTTTACCAACCAGGTAGACAGTCTGTACCGTCTTAAAAAAAGCGAGTTGCAATGGGATGAAGTGAAGGCGCTGCTTACAAAAGGATTCGGATTCTGGGAGAATGTGAAGCTCGACGATTCGCAGACCGACCGTCTGCGCAGGGCATATCATAAGATGATGGCCGGAGACGCCCATGATACCAAAAGTATGTATGACCGCCAGAACGAACTTGCCAATACGGCCAAGAATATCCTTGCCGAGGTTGCGCTTGTAGGCTGGCAGAGCGGCGGACACTCCGACGGATATGTTCCGGTGTTTGCAATCGGCGTAGGTGCGGATAAGTTCAACGGCCGTATAGACAATACGGAAATTCCGAAGACCATTGCAAAAATTGCAGGCTGGAAACTATAAAATGCAGTGCCTATGATAGGCGGAATTAATAAGGAAACATACGTTCGTATAACGTAGTCCATAAATAAAGGCGGAGAGAAATGTTTCTCTCCGCCTTTATTTATGGACTTTTTTGGCTTGTGCGGTTATTTCTGCCTTTCAAGAAAATCGATTATCTCGGTCGGTCGGTTTATTATGTCGGTGGCGCCGTTTGTTTTCAGCTGTTCGGCAGTGCGGAATCCCCAGCTAACCGAAAGACATCTTATTCCGGCGTTTTTTGCGGTTGCTATATCAACCTCCGAGTCGCCCACGTAGAGCGATTCCTCTTTTGTGCTGTCCAAAAGGTGCATTGCTTCTATTACAGTGTCGGGCGCCGGCTTGCGCTTTACCTTTGCGCTTTCTCCGATAGCTATTTTTATGGTATCGCTGAAGAAATGTCTGGCGAGCTTCTTTGCGGCTTCCATGCCTTTGTTGGATACTATTGCCATTTTATAGCCTTTGGCTTTGATTTGTTCCAGCATTTGGGGTATCTCCTCGTAGGGGCGCGTTTTGTCCATGCTGTGTATGTAATAATGTTCCTTGAAAATGGTGAGCACTTCCTTTATTGTTTTTTCGTCGGCGTTTTCGGGAACGCTGTTTTCTATCAGATAGAGGAATCCGTATCCCAAAGCGCGGCGCACCTCTTCTGTGGTGCGTGTGGGCAGGCCGCATTTTCCGAGCGCATGGTTCACGCTGGCGTGCAGGTCGGTTATTGTGTCGAGCAGAGTCCCGTCGAGGTCGAAGATTACGGTGTTGATGTTTTTCATTGCTATCGGTTTCTTTTTTGTGTCGCTGTGTGCAGACGTTGCAAAGTTACTATAAAAAACGAACACACTAACTTAGAAAAAAGTCAGCGTGTTCGTTTTTGTTCTTTATGTATGCGCCGTTTCGAGGCGCGGTTGTCGTATTTGCGGTCTTTATACGGCGGGATGCAGCGGCTGTGCGTCCCAGCCGAGCGCGCTTGCTCCAAGTACGGCGGTCTCGCTTTCTTTGAGCGCCGACAGCAACAGTTTGGCTTTACCCTCGTAATTTTTCATGACATTGCTTTCGAAAGCGCGTCTGAGCGGTTCCATAAGCAGGTCGCCCGCTTTTGTGAGCCCGCCGAAGAATATGAATGCTTCGGGGCTGCTGAAGTTCATGAAATCCGCACAGGCTTCGCCGAGCATTGTGCCGGTGAATTCGTATATTTCTTTTGCCAGTTTGTCGCCTTTCATGGCTGCGTTGTAAACGTCGAGCGATGTTATGTCTTCGGGTTTCATGTCGCGCAGCAGGCTCGGCTCTTTTTTTGTCGAGAGCATTTCGCGCGCGGTTCTTGCCACGCCGGTTGCCGAACAGTATGTCTCGAGGCAGCCGTGACCTCCGCAGCCGCACAGGCGGGCTTTTTCTCCGCGTACCATTTTCACGTGGCCCAATTCACCGGCAAAGCCGTCGCAGCCGAGTACCAGCTGTCCGTTGACTACGATACCGCTTCCTACGCCAGTGCCGAGCGTTATCATTATGAAGTTCTTCATACCGCGGGCTGCGCCGTAGGTCATTTCGCCCACTGCTGCCGCGTTTGCGTCGTTGGTTACGACAACGGGAATGCCGAGTGCTTCTTCAAACTTTTTAGCTATAGGAACGATTCCTTCCCATTCGAGGTTGGCGGCGTTTTCTATCGTGCCTTTATAGTAGTTGCCGTTGGGCGCTCCTATTCCCATAGCCTTTATTTTGTCTATTCCTCCCACCGTGTCGATTACGGGCAGCAGGGCCTCTACCGAGGCTTTGACGTAGTCGTCGAAGTCGGGGTATCCTTTTGTCTTTATGGCTGTCGTTGCCTGTATGTCGCCGCGTGCGTCTACAATGCCGAATACGGAATTTGTGCCTCCCAAGTCGAGGCCGATCACATAAGATTTATCTATTTCGTCCATAGTTTTTGTTTGGGTTTTTATGGTTTGTAATACATGGTTAGTTTGTTACAAATGTAATTATTTTTTTTGAAATATGTATCATTCTTTTGTCGTTGCGTATGAAAAGTGGCAATTTTTGTTGTTCGGGCGTTTCTGATGACTTTTCCTGTGCAGGCTGCGGAAAATTTTGCGTAAGAAAAAATATTTTTTTTGCACGGTTAAAAAACTTCCCGCAGGAAATTGAAAATACAAGGGAGATAATAGAAAATATGTCTGAGATAATTCAAAATATCTCAGACATATTTTTTGCTATATATACACCTGTTGATTTTCAATTACTTGACCGCTGACCGTTTTTGTCTGTATCGTGCGGATTTTCGTAGCCCTTTTTGGGGAATGCGTGCTTGCCGTAGTTCAGCTTTTCATATTCGTAATATTCCTGTTCGGCCTGAAGGCGTTTTGCAAAGCCGGAATATTCGCGCAGGTGCTGCGGTGTCCATGCGGCTTCGGCCACAGCGGCAAGTCTGGGCAGTATAAGATATTGTAGTGTGGAGGCGTCCTCCACCCATTCGGTCCAGAAGTTGGCCTGTACGCCTAAATATCGCGGCATGAGTTCGTCGGGAACATTATTGGCCGGCATGTAGTTGTATACCGCCTCTAAGGTTTCTGTGCCGGAGCCTTGCGAGTGCGGCTCGTCGGGCAGGGGAGACTGCCTGCGGTTTATATAATATGGTATCTGCGGCGTGAGTATCGTTGTCATGCCTCGTTGTGCTGCCGTTTTTGCCGCGGCGTCGGCGCCTACCCAGGCCATTATCGTTATGTCGTTGCCTAAGGCGGCTGTGTTGCCGTGAAGTACTTCGTTCCAGAAAATAAGACGCTTTTGTTGCGAGGGCGGTTTTTGCGCTATATGTTCTTTCAGTTTCCGGTAGAAGTCGATTTGCAGGTCGCGGAAGTTGTCTGAGCCTATTTCTTTGAGTTCCTGTATGCAACCGGCGTTCTGTTTCCATTTGTCGGTCGGGCATTCGTCGCCGCCGAGGTGCAGGTATCCGAAAGGAAAAATGTCGGTTATTTCGTCTATCACGTCTTTTGCAAACTCTACGGCCCGCGGCTCGGAAACATTGATTACGTCCGACGATATTCCCTGCCACAGCCACACTTCGTGGCCCGTTTCCGAATCGCAGGCAAGAAACTCCGGATAAGAGGCGACCGCGGCCTGCGAATGTCCCGGTATGTCGATTTCCGGAATTATGTCGATAAAGCGTTCGCCGGCATATTTTACTATTTCCCGTATATCGTCCCGAGTGTAGAAGCCTCCGTAGCGTTTGCCGTCGGGTTTGCAGTCTCCCCAGCCAAGAGATTTGCTGTCGCGCCAGGCTCCTGTTGAAGTCAGCCGCGGATATTTTTTTATTTCTATGCGCCAGCCTTGATCTTCCGTCAGGTGCCAGTGGAAACGGTTCATTTTATATGCCGCCATTATGTCGAGCACCTTTTTTATCTCTTCCTTTCCATAAAAATGCCGCCCCTCGTCGAGCATGAATCCGCGCCAGCCGAAACGTGGTGCGTCGCTTATGCTTACAACCGGCAGAATATGGTTTTCGGATTTGTTTCTGTTTATTTCTGTGGGCGGAGTACGGTTCGGAAGAAGTTGCCGGAGAGTCTGGAGAGCATAGAAAAAACCGGTGGGGCGCGAGGCTTCTATTTGTATATGCTTTTCCGTTATCTCAAGCCGGTAGGCCTCTCCGCCGAGTTCTTTGTCGATTTTCATAAGCAACGCCGCTTTTGACGGTTTGGCTTTTACCAGAGTACTTCCTGTAAGGACGTGTAATTGTTTTCCGAACACGTTGAGCAGCGTCTGTATGCTGTCTCCGCTGTATTCGTCGGCTGCGGCCCGTAGCTTTTTCGGAATGCGGAAGGTGCCTTTACCTTGCGTGACTTTTGCCGGAAGAGGAATAAGTGAAAGGCCGTTGCCGGCTATTGCGGGCAGGGCGATTGCCGTAAAGATTAATAATATGTATTTTTTAGCTTTCATGGTTTGCAGGGATTCGGTTATGTAGCAAAAATACAAGCAAATACATTTACCACAAAGCGATGTGGTATCGAAAAATGCTTTTACGGTTGTAATTTGTTATGAGTTGGATATGAGGGAGGCATTTTCAGAAACATACAGATTAAGCGGAAAATCGTCGGAAAGTGAAAACTTCGGTTCGAATCCGAATCTCTGTCCAAGAGTTTTCAGGAAAAGAAAAAAATGATGTTCCCCGTAAAATCCGTTGAGCTTTACATACAGGTTTTGCAGACAAAAACGGTCAGCGGCCAAGCACTTGAAAATCAGCAGGTGTATATGTAGCAAAAAATATGTCTGAGATATTTTAAATTATCTCAGACATATTTTCGATTATCTCCCTTGTATTTTCAATTTGCTGCGGGAAGTTTTTTTACCATGCAAAAAATTTTTTTCTTTTTTTGAGGGGCAGTTTTCGTGTTGGCCATATGACGGACGGTTTTCTAAGAACTTCTTTTTATTTATACCGGATTCGCAGTCGTTTGTGTGTTTTGCGCCTTTATGGAGAGGGTAATGAAGAAAAATAAGAACCTTACGTGAAGTCTGTCTTTTTGAAATATGTTTCATTTACGGCATGTGGACATTGGAATAAAAAGAGTCTGTAAAACGAATCCTTTTAAAAAAGGCCCGGCATATTTCGCTTTGTGCGGAAAAAATGCCAATTTTGTGCGTAACTATGTTTCTGTTTGAACCAATAAGCACGTTGGATATCTTTATTAAAGGTATCTTTATAGGAATGATAGCTTCGGCACCTATGGGTCCCGTGGGGGTGCTGTGCTTGCAGCGCACCCTTAACAAAGGTCGTATATTCGGCTTGGTTACAGGGGTGGGAGCTGCATTGAGCGATATTATATATGCGTTGATAACCGGCTTGGGCATGTCGTTCGTAATGGACATCATAACGAATGCCCGTAACATGTTCATATTGCAGCTCGTAGGCAGCATAATGCTCTTGTTTTTCGGTTTTTATACATTCCGCAGCAATCCGCGCAAGAGTTTCCGTCCCGTTTCGAACAAGAAAGGAACGCTTGTCCAGAATTTTTTCACGTCTTTCCTGCTGACGTTTTCGAATCCTCTTATCATATTGCTTTTTATCGCACTCTTCGCGCGTTTTGCGTTCGTCGTGCCCGGTCATCCGTTTGAGCAGTGTGTGGGATATGTGGCGATAGTGCTCGGCGCATTTCTTTGGTGGCTTCTGCTTACTTATATAGTCGATAAGGTGCGCACGCGCTTTGAGGTGAAAGGCGTCTTTATCCTGAACCGGACTATCGGAATAATTGTTATAATCGCAGCCATAGTAGGTTTTGTGTTTACCGTTACGGGACTTTATTCTCCTGTCATTAAATAAATCCGGCTTATGTTCACGGCTCAGAGGTTGAGAGAAAAGAATATTGCGGAATATTTGCTGTACATGTGGCAGACGGAAGACGTTATCCGTGCCTACGGATGCGACGAGGAAAGAATATTCCGCAAATATATACCCCGTTTCGGAGTGCAGGGCGATGACGCCGAGAAAATGAAAGGCTGGTATGCCGGCCTATGCGACATGATGCGCCGCGAGGGGGTTATGGAAAACGGTCACCTGCAAGTGAATAAGAACGTTGTAGAAAATCTTGACGAACTTTCCCGCCGTTTGCTTGATTCGGGAAAGTTCCCTCGTTATAACGCTGCATTTTATCGGGTTATGCCGCATATAGCCGCCGTTCGCAACAGGGGCGAAAAGAAAGAACTGTCGGACATAGAAACTTGTTTCGACATACTTTACGGAGTAGTGCTGCTGCGAATGCAGAAAAAGGAACTCTCGGCCGAAACTGACGGCGCGGCCCGCGACATATCGGCTGCAATAGGACTTTTGGCGGCATATTATAAAAAGGACAGGGAGGAACCTTTGGATATTTGAATCGTTCGGGTTGCGTTCCGGCGGAACTTTGATGTGAAAAGCGGGGGAAGCACGGATTCAGGCCGTAAATAAATGATTGGAAAATGACATGGAGATAAAAAAAATACTTGTAACGGGAAGTAACGGGCAGCTGGGAAACGAATTGCGCCTTCTGGCCGGAAATTATCCCTTTTTCGATTTTATATTTACCGACGTGGCGGAGCTGGATATCTGCAACGCTGGAGCTGTGAGCGATTTCGTTGCGGAAAACTCCATAGATGCAATAATAAATTGTGCGGCGTTTACTGCCGTAGACCGTGCGGAAAGCGAAGAGGCTCTTGCCTATGAAATAAACGCGGTGGCGCCCGGAAATCTTGCAAGAGAAATTGAAAAACGCGGCGGAGTGATGATTCAGATTTCAACCGACTATGTGTTCGGTGGGGATTCCTGCGTTCCTTATACGGAGGACTGTGCCGTGAAACCGTTCTCCGCATACGGACGAACCAAGCTCGCCGGCGAGAAAGCGGCTATGGAAGCGTGCGTAAATACGATAGTGATTCGTACAGCCTGGCTTTATTCTTCGTTCGGCCACAATTTCGTGAAAACAATGCTCAAGCTCGGGCGCGAACGCAACGAACTCGGCGTTGTTTACGACCAGATAGGTACTCCTACCTATGCGCGCGATCTTGCGCGGGCGATACTCGAAATACTTTCAAGTAAGATAGTGCCCGGAGTGTACCACTTTACGGACGAAGGCGTTGCCTCATGGTATGATTTCACGATAGCCATTCATAAATCGGCCGGAATAGAAACTTGCAAGGTGCGTCCCTTGCTTACATCGGAATATCCTACGCCGGCAACGCGTCCGCATTTCAGTGTGTTGGACAAAACAAAAATAAAAAAGACATTCTCTTTAGACATTCCTCATTGGATGGATAGTCTTAGCGAATGCGTTAAAATTCTCGAAGAGCAAAACTCATAACATGGAAGAAATACAACGCCGGCGAACGTTTGCGATAATCTCTCATCCCGACGCGGGTAAAACTACTCTCACCGAAAAATTTCTTCTTTTCGGCGGACAGATACAGGTTGCCGGAGCCGTAAAAAGCAACAAGATAAGAAAAACGGCTACGAGCGACTGGATGGAAATTGAAAAGCAACGCGGAATATCCGTTACTACTTCTGTAATGGAATTCGATTACGAAGGCTATAAAGTAAACATTCTTGACACTCCCGGTCACCAGGACTTCGCAGAAGATACTTACCGTACATTAACGGCAGTTGACAGTGCGATAATAGTTGTCGATTCGGCAAAAGGCGTGGAGGCGCAGACGAGGAAACTTATGAATGTGTGTCGTATGAGGCGCACGCCGGTAATAATTTTCGTGAACAAAATGGATAGGGAGGGCAAGGACCCGTTCAGTTTGTTGGATGAGCTCGAAGAAGAGTTGCAGATTTCTGTCCGTCCCTTGTCCTGGCCGATAGAACAGGGCGTGCGCTTTAAGGGAGTTTACAATATATATGAACATAATCTGAACCTGTTTGTTCCGGATAAGCAGAAAGTCACGGAAAAAGTAGAGGTGGATGTCGACAGCACCGATCTTGAAGAACATGTGGGAGAGAAAAATGCCGCTAAGTTGCGTTCCGATATAGAACTTATTGACGGAGTGTATCCGGCGTTCGATTGCGACGCTTATTTGTCGGCCGACGTTGCTCCTGTGTTCTTCGGCTCTGCTCTTAATAACTTCGGCGTGAAGGAACTTTTGGATTGTTTTGTGAAAATAGCGCCGTCGCCACGTCCAACAACGGCTGTAGAAAGAAAAGTAAATCCGGAAGAACCGAAATTTTCGGGGTTCATATTTAAAATAACGGCAAACATCGACCCCAATCACCGTTCATGTATCGCTTTCTGCAAGGTCTGCAGCGGTAAGTTCGTGAGAAATGCCCCTTATTCGCATGTGCGACTAAACAAAACGGTGCGCTTCTCTTCGCCGGTGCAGTTCATGGCGCAAAGAAAGAGCACCGTAGACGAAGCATACGCCGGAGACATCGTAGGGTTGCCCGATAACGGGATTTTCAAAATCGGCGATACGCTTACCGAGGGGGAGAATCTTCATTTTAAGGGGCTGCCGAGTTTTTCTCCCGAGATGTTCAAATATATAGAGAATGCAGATCCGATGAAAACCAAGCAGCTCAACAAAGGTATAGAGCAACTCATGGACGAGGGCGTTGCGCAGATGTTTATAAGCGACTTTAACGGGCGCAAGATAATAGGAACTGTAGGGCAGCTCCAGTTTGAGGTGATCCAATATCGTTTGCAGAATGAATATGGCGCAAAATGCAGATGGGAACCGCTTACACTTTATAAAGCATGCTGGATTGAGAGCGATGATCCTGCTGAGCTTGACGCTTTTCGCAAACGAAAGTACCAATATATGGCTCACGACCGTGAAGGGCGCGAAGTTTTTCTTGCCGACAGCTCTTATGTTCTGCAGGTAGCCCAACAGGATTTCGAACATGTCAAATTTCATTTTACGAGTGAGTTCTGAAAATTATACAGACGACATAAGAACCGCCGTGGAGGTCATGAACCGTGGCGGCGTGATACTGTATCCAACGGATACCATTTGGGGAATAGGCTGCGATGCCACGAATCCGGAGGCTGTCAAACGTGTTTATGAAATAAAAAGGCGCGATGACTGCAAGGCTTTGATAACTCTTGTGGATTCAGAGGCTAAGATTGAGTTTTACGTAAGAGATGTTCCCAATGTAGCCTGGAATCTGATAGATGTTTCCGATTCTCCGCTGACTTTGATTTATGATGGTGCGCGCAATCTGGCTCCGAATCTTATTGCCGACGACGGAAGCGTGGCGATACGTCTCACGAAGGAGCCGTTTAGCAGCCGTCTCTGCCGCGCTTTCCGCCGTGCGATTGTTTCGACTTCGGCAAATGTGAGCGGTGAACCGTCTCCTAAAACGTTTTCTCAAATTTCCGAAGAGGTGCTTTCGGCGGTAGACTATGTTTGTACGAGCCGCCGCAACGAGCGTGAACCTCACAAACCGTCTTCTATAATAAAAATAGGTGCAGGCGGGGAAATAAAAATAATACGTAAATAATAATGATTACAGCGACCGACAGACGTCTTACACTTCTTGAGCAGTTTATAAACTGGCGGGAGAAACATCTTTCGCAGAAGCAGTTCATTCTTTTGCTCAGCTTCTTTGTCGGTATCTTGACCTCCATTTCCGCGTATATACTCAAGCAGTTTATAGAGTGGATAGCTTCGTTGCTCACGGCCGGCTTTGATAATGCCGGCGCCAACTGGCTGTTTCTTGTGTATCCGGTTGTGGGAATTTTTCTCACGGCTTTATTTATAAAATATGTGGTCTGCGATGACATAGGGCACGGTGTGACAAAGATTCTTTACGCCATATCGCGTCGCCAGGGGCACATTCGCCGTCACAACTGCTGGTCGAGCGTAATTGCCAGCGGTATAACGATCGGCTTCGGCGGTTCGGTGGGCGCCGAGTCGCCCATTGTTCTAACCGGTTCGGCTATTGGTTCGAATCTCGGCCAGCTGTTCAAGATGGACCACAAGACTTTGATGCTTCTCGTGGGCTGCGGAGCGTCGGGAGCTATTGCGGGAATTTTCAAGGCTCCTATTGCCGGAGTTGTGTTTACGCTCGAGGTACTGATGATAGACCTTACAATGGCGTCGTTGCTTCCGTTGCTGGTGTCGAGCATTACGGCATTGGTCATGATGTACGTGTTCACCGGCACGAGCGCGGAGTTCAGCTTTACGCTCGACAATGCGTTTGCCGTGGAGCGCATACCTACTTCGATACTGCTGGGAGTTTTCTGTGGCTTGATTTCGTTGTATTTTACAAGGGCGATGAATTTATGTGAGGACGTGTTCCGCAAAATTCCCAACATGTATGTCAAATTGTTTTTGGGCGGTTCTGTTCTCAGCGTGCTTATATATCTCTTTCCACCGCTCTACGGAGAAGGTTACGGCATGATTTCCCTGCTTCTCGAGGGAACGTCAATGCACGACTGGGAGGCTGCCATGAATAACTCCTTATTTTATGGAGACACAAAGATGTTGCTCGTTTATCTCGGGCTCATTGTTGTGTTCAAGGTGTTCGCTTCGTCGGCCACGAACGGTGGCGGCGGATGCGGCGGTATCTTTGCGCCCTGTCTGTTTCTCGGATGTATAAGCGGATTCATTTTCTCGCGTTTCTGGAACGTAAATCAAATGGGTGTATACGTTCCCGAAAAGAATTATGCTCTTCTCGGCATGGCCGGCGTGATGAGCGGAGTAATGCATGCGCCTCTTACAAGCATTTTCCTTATTGCGGAACTTACCGGCGGGTACAATCTTTTCGTTCCGCTTATAATAGTGTCGCTTGTTTCCTATCTTACGATAATAGTGTTCGAACCGAACAGCGTGTATACCACGAGACTTGCGAAGAAAGGGCAGTTGCTCACTCATCACAAGGATAAGGCCGCACTTACTCTTATGAGCCTTAATTCCGTTGTCGAGAAGCACGACACCAGGCTTTCGCCCGACATGAAGCTCGGCGACATGGTAATGCTCATTTCCCGAGAAAAGGTCAATGTCTTTCCTGTTACGGACGGTACTGGCCATTTGCTCGGAATAGTAGTGCTTCACAATATACGTAAGGTATTGTTCCGTCAGGAACTTTACAATACATTCACGGCAGGGCAGCTTATGGAAAAACCTGCCGCCTGCTTGAGCATCGACGACCCTATGCAGGTGGTTATGGAAACAATAGAAAGCACCGGCGCCGATACGTTGCCGGTGTTAGACAGCTCCGGTGTGTTTATCGGTTTCGTTTCCCGAACCAAGCTGTACGCCATGTATCGCCAGGTAATGGTCGATTATTCCGAAGAGTGATTCTTGAATGCGCCGGTAGCAGGCTTTTTGCAAAACTTGCGTCCGGTGCATTTCTTTATAATGGTTTTATTATGGAAAAAAAAGATTTACGCATAGTTTTCATGGGTACTCCCGATTTCGCGGTAGCTTCTTTGCGCAGTCTTGTAGAAGGAGGCTACAACGTTGTGGGAGTTGTTACGGCCACCGATAAGCCTGTGGGGAGGCACCGCAACACTCTTGTCGCTCCGGCGGTAAAAAAATATGCGCTCGAGGCCGGACTGCCGCTGTTGCAGCCCGAAAAACTGAAAGACGAAGATTTTATTGAGGCATTGCGTGCATGGAAAGCCGACCTTCAGGTGGTTGTAGCGTTCCGTATGCTTCCCGAAGTAGTGTGGGCAATGCCGCGTTTCGGCACGCTCAACGTTCACGCTTCCCTGCTTCCTCAGTATCGCGGAGCCGCTCCTATAAATTGGGCCGTGATAAACGGCGACAGGGAAAGCGGTGTTACCACTTTCTTTTTGCGCCACGACATAGATACCGGCGATGTTGCGATGCAGAGCCGCGTTTCTATCGGTAGTGATGACACGGCCGGCGATTTGCACGACAAGCTTATGGAAGAAGGTGCCCGCCTGCTTACCGGTACCGTAGACCGCCTGATTGCGGGTACGCTCAAGCCGGTTCCGCAGGCTGGAATGCAATGCGGTGCGCCTTTGCTGCCGGCTCCGAAGATATTTACCGAAACCTGTAGAATCGATTTCGCCAAAGGCCTTGACGGGGTATATGATTTCATACGCGGTCTCGCGCCTCATCCAGCTGCGTGGACCGAAGTCTCCGACGGAGAGCAGAATTATACTATGAAGATATATCGCGCGGCCAAACGTTCCGCCGCCCACAACGAAAAGCGGGGTACTTTTGTTTTTGATGTCGCCGATACGATGTCGATAGCCGTTGACGGGGGGTATATAGATGTTCTCGAACTGCAGCTTTCAGGAAAAAAACGTATGGCTGTGGGAGATTTCCTGCGTGGTTTCCGTAACGTTCGGAGCCTGCGTGTTCTTACGGCCGATTAAGTGCCTGGCGTGAAAAAATAGTGTACGAAAAAAAATATTTTTTTTCGTACATGTAAAAAACTTCCCGCAGCAAATTGAAAATACAAGGGAGATAATTCAAAATATGT
>CAJKQZ010000057.1 GCA_905202115.1 uncultured Prevotellaceae bacterium
TATCTCCCTTGTATTTTCAATTTGCTGCGGGAAGTTTTTTACCGCACGAAAAAAAATATTTTTTTCACGGGAGGCCGATTTTATATAAAATCCTTCACGTATGATTTTGTGCAGACCTGTTTCTGTCTATACCGTATCTGCCTGGAAAAATGTTTGGAACGTTGCTTACCGCTTACGTGGCGGCGTTCGGTTTTACGGTGTCTTAGAAAAGAAAAAATCTTATGGCAAAGAAAATAACCGGCATGAACAGTGCGGGGATAAGGTTGAGAGTATGGCAGTCCTTGATGTTCAGCAAATTCAGGCCGGAGCATACGATCAGTACGCCGCCCACGATAGAGATTTCGGCTATAAGGTCGTCGGATATTGCCGTGCTCGACATTTTGGCTATGAGGTAGAACGCTCCCTGCCAGCAGAACAGTACAGGCGCCGCGAGTATCATGCCAATGCCGTATGTCGAGGCCAGTACAGCCGACGTCACGAGGTCGAGCATGGCGTTGGTATAAAGAAATGTGTTGTCGCCGAACAGCGCGCTCATTACAGGGCCTACCATCGACAATGTGCCTATGCAATAGAGCAGGCAACCTGTGGCCAGTCCTTCGGAGAGATTCGAGCCGCCCAATTTCGACGTGGCTTTCTTGAATCTTCCGTCGAGGTTGAGCATTGTGCCTGTCAGTCCGCCTACTGCCAACGAGGCTATGAACAGCACAGGGTATTTGCTCTGGGGCATGTATTTGAGAGTGGCGTTCATGCCCAACGCCAGCGACGCCAGGCCGAGCGCGGTGAATAACGCATGGCGGTACTTCTCCTTTATTCCTCTGCGGGCAAGGCTGCCTACAACGCTGCCCACGGCTATGGCGCATACATTTGCTATCGTTCCTATCATTTTTTATGTGTTTCGCATTTTTTTGTCTGAAGTGTATGTAAGAAGAGCGGCATGGTTATTGCTTTCTTTTTAATGTACAGTGACACACTCAGGTTATGGCGCAGCAAAGATACGGGTTTTTGTGTTCAAGTCGCAGAAAATGCGTAAATTTGCACCCGGAAGTGCACCCTGTCCGCATGTATGTGCAACATTTCGGTATGCCGACTTGCGGGATATGGGGCCGAAAAACGTTAATCGATAATAAAAACGAAACATTAAGGATATGAAAAAGAAAATCCAGTTCAGTCTCTTGTATCGAGACATGTTTCAATCGTCGGGCAAGTATCAGCCGCGCAAAGATCAGCTTGAGCGCGTGGCTCCCGCGATTATAAGAATGGGATGCTTTGCGCGCGTTGAAACCAACGGCGGAGCCTTCGAGCAGGTGAACCTTCTTTATGGCGAGAACCCCAACCAGGCGGTGCGTGCCTTTACCAAACCGTTCAACGAAGTGGGCATCAAAACCCACATGCTCGACCGCGGACTAAACGCATTGCGAATGTTTCCTGTTCCGGCCGATGTGCGCAAACTCATGTACCATGTGAAGCATGCGCAGGGCGTCGACATACCGCGTATCTTCTGCGGCCTCAACGACGTTCGCAACATAATTCCGAGCATTCACTATGCGCTCGACGCTGGAATGACTCCCCAGGCTACGCTCTGCATTACGACTTCGCCCATTCATACGGCGGAATATTACAGCGAGATTGCCGACAAACTCATAGCCGAGGGCGCACCCGAAATCTGCCTCAAAGACATGGCCGGAATAGGTCAGCCGGCAATGCTCGGCCGCCTCGTTGCCATGATAAAGGCAAAACACCCCGAAATAATCATTCAGTATCACGGACATTCCGGCCCTGGTCTTTCTATGGCCTCGATTCTCGAAGTCTGCAGGGCGGGAGCCGACATTATCGACACGGCTGTCGAGCCGCTGTCGTGGGGAAAAATTCATCCCGACGTGATTTCGGTGCAAAGTATGCTGAAAAACGCCGGCTTCGACGTTCCCGAAATAAATATGGACGCTTACATGGAGGTGCGCTCGCTTACTCAGGAATTTATCGACGACTTCTTGGGATATTTCATGAATCCGAGCAACAAACTCATGAGTTCTCTGCTTCTTGGCTGCGGACTTCCCGGTGGAATGATGGGTTCTATGATGTCAGATCTCAAAGGCGTGATGAGCGCAATCAATCATAACCGCGAAAGCAAGGGAGAAAAACCGTTCAGCGAGGACGAACTGCTGGTGCGCCTCTTCAACGAGGTGGCTTACGTTTGGCCGCGCGTGGGTTATCCCCCTCTCGTAACGCCGTTCAGCCAATATGTAAAGAATATCGCGCTTATGAATCTCCTTACCGAAAGTATGGGCAAGCCCCGCTATTCGATGATGGACGACAGCATTTGGGGAATGATTCTCGGAAAGAGCGGAAAACTCCCTGGCGAGGTGGCTCCCGAGCTCAAGGAACTTGCAAAGGAAAAGGGATACGAGTTTACGACGGTCGACCCGCAGAGCAATTATCCCGACGACCTCGAGCGTTTCCGCAAGGAAATGAAAGAGAATGGCTGGGACGAGGGGCCCGACCAGGAAGAGCTCTTCGAATTCGCAATGCACGAGTCGCAATATCGCGACTATAAGAGCGGTGCGGCCAAGAAGCGCTTCCTCGAAGACCTGCAGAAGGCAAAAGACGCCAAGATAGGCGCGGGACTTACTGCAGAACAGATTTCGGAACTCAAACATGCCAAAGCCGACCCCGTGGTTGCGGGAGAAAGCGGACGCGTGCTCTGGGAAATCAAGGGCGAAGGCGAGGCGGCTCCGGCTATCGAGCCGTACATAGGCCGCAAGTACGCCGAAGGCGAAGTGTTCTGCTACATAGAGAATACTCACGGGCAGATAAGCGAGGTTCCGGCCAATATGGGCGGCAAGCTCGTGGAGATTTGTGCAAAGCAGGGAAGCACTGTAAGTCGCGGCGACGTCATAGCGTACATCGACCGCCTGTAAAATACACGCATATTATAATAAGCAGCGGAAGAGACTCCTGAATAGGAGTGCTTTTCCGCTGTTTTGTTTTGCAGCAGATTTGAGTTTTTGTTTCTTTCCCGCCTGACATTTTGTCAGGTCGTTTTTTTCATGTTGGCAAAAAGCGTCCGAAAAATTATCTCAGACATATTTTAAAATATCTCAGAGATAATTCAAAATATGTCTGAGATAATTTTTTCCACGTGCCGGCCGAAGGTTCGGGAACATGACAAAAATGTCATGTTCTGAAGAGTCCAATGCCGGTTCCGGCGTCATGGCCTTCGGAATGTGGCGTGGGTATTTGCTGTCAGGTGACAGGAACGCGGCAACGGGAGAAAGATTTCGAAAAAAGCTTTCTTGCTTTTTGGAATACGCCTATCGATTCCATTGAATTTCTACTGAATAAGAATAATTCATGAATCAGAAAGATTTACCTCCACTGAAATTTTACCGACCTGCTATTTTTCAGTCGTCGGGTTATGAAAAATCCGTCGCTTGCGTGCGGCGGATTATGTTTTCAGAATAAAGTGGGCTCGTTTTCATTTACCGGCGCCTCGGGCTCGGAGACATCCTGTTGCCCGTCGCCGGCTTCGTCGCTCTCGCCGGCAGGAGGTTCGGGCGAAGGAAGCAGTTCCACCGTATCGACTTCGAATACGGTTACGCGTTTTCCGCGCGCCTTGAAACTTTTTACACCAACGAACTGCTCAGCTTCGACAATCATTTCGCCGCGGAAAGCATCGGCACCGCCGAATACTACGCGGAAACGCGGTTCTGGTTCGGAAACGAGCGCAACGAGGCGCGTGGCCGGATTCTCGCCGAGATAGTTCTGCGGTTTCGTGACGCGCTCGAAATTGAAACGCTTCAAGTAGAGCTTTCCGCCCTGGTCGGCATCGAAAAGTACGGCTGTCCAGACGGCAGATTCGTTGAACTTCACGATTTTGAACACATTGGGCTCGTAATGGTTGTTGAGGTCGAAATCGGTAGTGTAGAAATTTCCGTCGGCAAGCACCACGAGAATCCTGTCGCCGCCCTGGAATTCTCCGAGATAGTTTCCGCGGCCGTCGATATTCAGGCGGCCGATGTCGCGGTCGAACCAAACCTTGCAGCCTCCGAGCGTAGAGGCACCGTGGCTTTTGAGCGTTATGCGGTAAATGTCGTTTTTCGTGAGAAGATTGCCGCGGCTTTGGCGACCTTTTATCATAAGTTCGCCGAAATCGCGCTCGAATACGAGTTTCTTGAGCTTGGGATTGGGTTTGAGGGCAATTTTTATTACTTCGGCCTCGCCGTTGGCATTTGCGGTGAAATAGGAAACGCGACTTCCCGCCTTGCCCTGCGTGAGGTCGTACTCGCGGTCGTGCGTGACCGATGTAACGTTGAAACGCTTGTAGAAATAGTTTCCTGTCTTGCCGTCGCGGTAAACGGCGTTGTATGTGGTGCGGCGGTCGTTCTTCTTGAACACCGCTATGTGTATAATCTCGGCCTTGCGTTTCTCTTTTACGGAACGTTCTGTCTCACCTACGAACACTTTTTCGGCAATGCGGGTGATTTTGTAAGTGCCGTCGCGATAAAAAAGTATCACGTCGTCGATGTCGGAACAGTTGTCTACGAACTCGTCGTGCTTGAGACCTGTGCCAATAAAGCCGTCAATGCGGTTTATGTAGAGTTTTTCGTTGGCTTCTACCACTTTCGTTGCCTCGATAGTGTCGAACGAGCGTATTTCGGTGCGGCGCGTATGTTCCTTGCCGTACTTTTCTTTTATTATATGGTACCAGTTGCTCGTTACCTCCACCATATTGCGGAGATCGGCGTCTATTTTTTCTATTTCGGCCTTTGTGCGGGCTATCAGTTCGTCGGCCTTGTCTTTGTTGAACCTGAGAATGCGCGCCATTTTGATTTCCATGAGCCGCAGAATGTCGTCTTTCGTCACCTCGCGAAGAAACTGCGGGTAGAACGGCGTCAGGCGCTCGTCTATGTGCGCGCACGCGGCGTCCATGTCGGTAGCGTTCTCGAATCCCTTGTCCTTGTAAATGCGTTCCTCTATGAAAATCTTCTCGAGCGAGGCGTAATGCAACGTTTCGAGCAGTTCGGCGCGGCGTATCTCGAGCTCGCGGCGCAACAGTTCCTTCGTGCGGTCTACGTTGTAGCGCAAAACATCGCTCACCGTGAGAAAGCGCGGTTTCTGTCCGTCGATAACGCAGCAGTTGGGCGAGATGCTCACTTCGCAGTCGGTGAAAGCGTAAAGCGCGTCGATTGTCTTGTCGCTGCTCGTGCCCGGTGCGAGATTTATAAGTATCTCTACCTGTGCCGCCGTAACGTCGACAACGCTTTTCACCTTTATTTTTCCCTTTTCAATGGCTTTGAGAATCGATTCGATGAGCGTTGTGGTGGTTTTTCCGTAAGGAATTTCGGTTATGGCGAGCGTTTTCGAGTCTATCTTGTTGATTTTCGCCCTTACTTTCACGCTTCCGCCGCGCATTCCGTCGTTGTATCGCGACACGTCGATATATCCGCCGGTGGCAAAGTCGGGAAAAAGATGAAACTCCTCGCCGTGCAGATATTTGATGGCTGCGTCGCAAAGTTCGTCGAAATTGTGAGGTAGAATCTTCGACGAAAGTCCCACGGCAATGCCTTCCGCTCCCTGCGCCAGCAGCAGCGGGAACTTCACGGGCAGAGTTATCGGTTCGTTGTTGCGTCCGTCGTACGAAAGTTTCCATTCCGTGGTTTTGGGGTTGAAGAGCACGTCGAGCGCAAATTTGGAAAGCCGCGCCTCGATGTAACGCGGAGCGGCCGCGCGGTCGTCGGTTAGGATGTTTCCCCAGTTTCCCTGGCAGTCGATAAGCAAATCTTTCTGTCCGAGCTGCACAAGCGCGTCGCCTATCGAGGCATCGCCGTGCGGGTGGAACTGCATCGTGGCTCCCACTATGTTTGCCACCTTATTGTAGCGCCCGTCGTCCATGCGTTTCATGGAATGGAGAATGCGGCGCTGCACGGGTTTCAGTCCGTCGGAGATATGCGGCACGGCACGTTCGAGAATAACATAGCTGGCATAGTCGAGAAACCAGTTTTCGTACATTCCCGAAAGCTGGTGTCGCACATTTTCGTCGCCGAGGTTCCCGGGACGGTAGTCGGAGTGTTGTTCTCCGCCGTTTTCGTTGTTATTTTCAAACATAATGCTGTGATATTTTCATATTCCGGAACGAAAGCCGCGACCATGCGCCCTAATGCGTACCGGCATGCGGCAGAGTGCAGTGTTCCTTGCGCAAAGTTAATAAAAAAGCCGTGAGTTTGATATAATAACGACTGTTTTCGGCAACAAAAAGCATGCCGGCGTGAAACCGGCGCCGCCTTGCCGTAGGAGTTTGCATACAAAAACGGTCAGCGGTCAAGCACCTGAAAATCAGCAGGTGTATATGTGGTAAAAAATATGTCTGAGATAATTCAAAATATTTCAGACATATTTTGAATTATGTGCCTTGTATTTTCAATTATCTGCGGGAAGTTTTTTACCGCATGAAAAAAATATTTTTTTCGTAAAGGTGCGGTTCGGAAATTAAAGTGTATTTTTGAGAAAATTAGCAATGCCGGCTTTAATGCCGTGCATTTGCAGGCAGTAACAACGTAAAAAATATCATTCGCAATGCAAATTATCGGGAAAATAATTCTTCTGTCGCTCTGCATGTCGGTTGCCGGAGCGGCCGAGACGCTTGCCCAGAATGCTCTGGAGCAGACGCATCTTCTTGTGGCCCACCGCGGAGGGCGCTACGAGGTGGACGAAAATACAATCGACGGTTTCAACAAGGCTTATTCCGCCGGATTGCGTGCTTACGAGACTGATTTCCGCATGACGAAAGACGGTGTGATAGTAATCTCGCACGACGCATCGCAGAAACGCATGTTCAATGTTGACCGCACGGTAGAGTCGATGACTTTGGACGAGGTGCGTGCTTTGCGCACTGCCAAAGGCAATCCAATGCCCACTGCCGAGGAGTTTTTCGCTCACCTTGCCGACAAGGACTACATGTACGTGGAGTGCGAAATTAAAACAAACTCCAAAGAGGCGTACTATACCGATGAAATGTTGCGCGAATATTGCAGGAAGCTTTACGAAGCGGCCATGAAAAGCAAACCTGCGCATTCGGTTTACGTGTTCACGTCGTTCGACAAACGTCCGCTGCGCATAATACGCGAACTTTATCCCGACGCGCTCACCACTTTTATCACCGCCGAGCCTGTAAACCAGAAAAACATAATTGAAGCGATCGACGTGCAGGCAAATACCGTTGCCGGCAGCCTGAACGGCACGACCCGCAACGATGTTGTCCTTGCTCACAAGGCGAAACTTAACGTCAGCCTTTGGCAAACCGATTCGCCCGAGACGTGGCTGCGCTCGGCAATGCTCGGTGCAGACGTGAGCACCTGCGACGCGCCGGCGGAGACGCTCGAATGGATAAAAAAGAACTGCAAGTGGATAAAATATAAACTGGAATAGAAACTGCAGCTGCCTTGCACGGCGCCTGGCAAAGGAAACTTTGCGGCCGGCGGGGCATGAGGAGGCTACGGCTCTCCGGTTTCGTCCGTTTTGAAAGGCTGATGAGAAAATATTTCTTTCTGTTGTTTGTGGCGGCAAGCCTTGCAGGCTGTGCCCCGTCGCTTTCCGACGCCGAGCGTTCCGTAATACGTGCCGGTGAAAGCGAGATAATGCACACTTACACCATTCGTTCCTACGATGAGGCGCGGCTGTTGCGCATGCGTGCCCGCAAAATGTCCGCTCGCGTCCTGCGTTCCGACGACTATCGCGTTTTGCGGCGCAGAATGCTGGCTACCGTCAATAATCCTGCCGACGAGGGAGTGGGCATTGCCGCGCCCCAGGTGGGAGTGAGCCGCCGTGTGATAGCCGTGCAGCGTTACGATAAGGCCGGCGAGCCGTTCGAATTTTTCATAAACCCTGAAATTCTGCAATACGGAGATTCTTCGGCGGCCGGAATGGAAGGCTGTCTGTCCGTTCCTGTGGTTTACGGCAAAGTGCTGCGCCCGCAGTCGGTAAGGCTGCGCTATCGCGACGAGGATTACCGGCTACGCACCGAAACCGTCAGCGGTTTTACCGCCGTGATACTACAGCACGAGATAGACCACCTCGACGGTATTCTATTTATTGACCGTATGATTCCAGGCTCCGAACACTATGAAACGGAATGACCTTTCGGCGCTTTGCGAGTACTGTGCACAAAAAATCATTTCCTGTATGTATTAATGTAGTATTGATGTAATCCTGACAGGTTCGGGAAAGAATGGAATGCTGATACTTTCTGCCGGAAAGTTCTCTCGAAAAAATATTTTATTTTTTATCACGGTAAAAAACTTCCCGCAGTAAATTGAAAATACAAGGGAGATAATCGAAAATATGTCTGAGATAATTTAAAATATCTCAGACATATTTTTTGCTACATATACACCTGCTGATTTTCAAGTGCTTGGCCGCTGACCGTTTTTGTCTGCAAAACCCTACGGTCTGGCGGCGTCGGTTTTGCATGTGGCGTGCTTTTTGCAAGTAGTGCCCGCAACTGTATCCGGCACGCGTTATAGGTTCCGTTGCCTCGGACTTGCTTTTTTCCTGGTGCGGAGGCACCGGCGTTTTTTGTGTTACAGGCTTTCGAGTATGCGTTTCAGCACTACCGTTGCCGAAATCTCGCGATTGGCGGCTTCGGGAATGACGAGCGAAGTTGGGGCCTCGATTACATCGTCGGTGACTATCATGTTGCGTCTCACCGGCAGGCAGTGCATGAAGTAAGCGTTGTCGGTTACAGCCATGTGTGCGCTGTCGATTGTCCAGCTCATGTCTTTCGACAGAACCTTGCCGTAGTCTTCGGGGCGCGTCACGCCAGGACAACTCCAGTTCTTGGCGTATACGAAATCGGCTCCTTCGAGCGCTTTCATCTGGTCGTATTCCACACGGGCGTTGCCGATGAACTGCGGGTCGAGCTCGTAGCCCTCGGGGTGGGTTACCACGAAATCCACGTCGGCAACGTTCATCCATTGCGCAAAGCTGTTGGGCACGGCCTGCGGGAGCGCGCGGGGATGCGGCGCCCACGACATTACTACCTTAGGACGCGGCTTTTTCTTGTATTCCTCGATTGTTATAAGGTCGGCGAAAGCCTGCAGCGGGTGCACCGTGGCGCTTTCCATTGAGAACACCGGTCGGCCGCTGTGCTCGATAAACTGCCGCAGAATGCGTTCCTCGTAATCGTCCTCGCGGCTTTCGAAGCGCGCAAACGTGCGAACGCCTATCACGTCGGCATAGCTTGCCATTACGGGAATGGCTTCGAGCAGATGTTCGCTCTTGTCGCCGTCCATTATCACGCCGCGTTCGGTTTCGAGCTTCCATGCGCCCTGGTTTACGTCGAGCACAATTACGTTCATGCCTAAGTTCTGCGCGGCTTTCTGGGTGCTGAGGCGTGTGCGCAGGCTGTTGTTGAAAAAAATCAGCAGCGCCGTGCGGTGATGTCCGAACTGTTCGAAACAGTACCGGTCGTTTTTCACTGTCGAAGCCTCGCGGAGCGCGCTGTCCAAGTTGCCGAGGTCGGAGGGATAAAGAAAAGTTCTCATCTTGGGGTCGTTTCTGTGAAAATATGTTATGTTTTTGCGGCTTAAACCGCAAATATGCGCAAAGTTAAACGTTTCGTTCAAAAGAAAACTCCATTCTTGCGGAAAAATGTATATTTGCATAAGGTAAACGGGGAGGAAACAAGACATCCGGCCTCGTAAAACCGCCGCGGCCGCCTTGTGCGGGCGGTGGCAACGCATAAGATACTACATAGAAAGCAAAACGATATGAAAAAGACATTTTTCTTGATTATGTGCACCGCTGTTTTAGGGCTTCCCTCGTGTGCGCAGAAAAAAACGACGGTTCCCGCAAAGGCGGAAGCCAAGACCGCAACGGCTGTAAAGAGTGAAACACACACCGTAAAGACGTTGCCGGCAGGAGTGACGGCCGATATTCTACAGGCCATAGAGAAAGAGTACAAGGGCAGCGTTGCGCTCATCGACGTGTGGGCCACATGGTGCCCGCCGTGCCGCAGGGCAATGACGATGGTTGACAGTATCAAGCCCGACCTTATGAAAAAAGGAGTGAAGTTCGTTTACATAACAGGCGAGACCTCGCCTCTTGAAACGTGGAACGAGATGATTCCTAAAATACACGGCGATCATTACCGTCTTACCAAAGAACAGTGGAAGACGCTCATGAACGAGCAGGGCATTCCAGGTATTCCCGTTTACAAGGTTATAAACAAAGACGGCAGTACGGCTTTCTCCAATCTAACCGAGGGAGGTTATCCGGGCAATGACGTGATAAAACCCATACTCGAGGCAGCTGTTAAGAAAAAGTAGGCCTACATATTAATATATAATGCCTTGCACTCATAGCGTGCAAGGCATTTTTTTGTCGGAGGCGGATTTTCTCATCGGTCATACGTATATTGCATTTATATTCATTTTTATGAATTAATATTCATCGGAAAGAGGAGTTTTCTGCCGGAATCATCGTTTTTTCGCAAACCGCCGTGTATAAAGGCGCGGGGGATTTGCATTGAACGTCCCGCAGGTGCGAAAAAATATCTCAGACATATTTCGAATTATCTCTGAGATATTTTAAAATATGTCTGAGATATTTTTTTTCAGGTCCGGAACGGTTTTGAAAACATTGCAGACGTAACCGCAAAACAGCATATAGATGAATGAATATTCATACGTACTGTTTTTATGCAAAGGTGCATGCCTCCATGTGTGTGGCGCCTGTCTGCAAAAGTTGTTTTTTTATGCTCAGATAGTATAACAAAAAACTTCTTTTTTAGTTATAAAATAAGTATATTTGCTTCGTCGGCCATACAATATAGCGTTTCCTTGCGCGTCCGGGCGTGCTGCAGGTGCTTATGCTTCGGAATGCGCTGTTGACCGACGTTGAAAAACACGGAAATTATTCTAAACTTTATAGAAAAATGGACTTAATCAATCAGTTGATTGAATGCGCTCAGAAAGACCCCCAGCGAATAGTTCTTCCGGAGGGAACCGAAGAACGCACTCTTCGTGCCGCCAACCGCGCGTTAGCGGAAAGCATGGCGAAAATTATCCTTATCGGTAATCCCGATGAGATTCTCTCGCTTGCCGAGCAAATGGGACTTTCGAACATCAGTAAGGCTACCATTATCGACAACCTCAACAACCCTAAGGCCGAGGAATATGCCCGGCTGCTTGCCGAGCTGCGCAAGAGCAAGGGCATGACCATAGAACAGGCGCGCGAGCTCGTGAAAGATCCGCTCTATTTGGGCTGCGTGATGATAAAGGCCGGCGACGCCGACGGGCAGCTTGCCGGTGCGCGCAACACCACGAGCAACGTGTTGCGTCCGGCTTTGCAGATAATAAAGACCGCTCCAGGCATAACTTGCGTATCGGGCGCGATGTTGCTTGTGACTAAAATGCATCAGTTTGGCGAGGACGGCATACTCGTAATGGGCGATACTGCAGTCACTCCCGCTCCCGACGCCTCGCAGCTGGCACAGATTGCGGTGTGTACGGCGCGCACGGCAAAGTGTGTGGCCGAATTCAAGGAGCCGCGCGTTGCGATGTTGAGCTTCTCCACTCACGGTTCGGCCAAACATGAGCTGGTCGACAAGGTAATCGAGGCCACGAAACTCGCAAAAGAGATGAATCCCGACCTTATCATAGACGGCGAACTGCAACTCGACGCCGCCATAGTGCCGGCGGTGGGCGCTTCGAAGGCACCCGGATCGAACGTTGCGGGACATGCAAACGTGCTTATCGTTCCCAACCTCGAAGTAGGCAATATCGGATACAAACTTGTTCAACGCCTCGGCAACGCCGACGCTATCGGTCCGATTCTCCAGGGAATAGCGCGTCCGGTAAACGACCTCAGTCGCGGATGTTCGGCCGATGATGTGTTCAAGATGATAGCCGTTACGGCCAACCAGGCTATCGATGCTAAACGCAACGACTGAACCTTGCGCCGTCAGGCATGTAGCCGTTGACTAAACATACAGATTAATTAAGAAATACACAATACAACAGAAAGACAGATGAAAATTCTCGTAATCAACTGCGGTAGCTCGTCGATAAAGTATAAACTTTACGAAATGAGCACACGCAAAGTAATAGCCGCGGGCGGAATGGAGAGAATCGGGCTCGAAGATCCTATTCTCAAGTACAAGGACGCCGACGGGCAGAGCCATGTGGCCGACGCTCCGATAAAGAACCATGAAGAAGGAATAGAATTTATCCTTCGTACGCTTTCCGATCCGGAGCACGGGGCAATAAAATCGTTCGACGAAATCGACGCGATAGGTCACAGGGTAGTTCACGGAGGAAAATCGACGCATAGCGTGGTGGTTACGCCCGAGGTAATCGACAATCTCGTGGAGTACAGCGAGCTCGCTCCGCTTCACAATCCGGCGGCGTTGAAAGGATACCTTGCCGTAAAGAAAGCTCTGCCCGAAGTAAAGCAGGTTTTCGTCTACGATACGGCTTTCCACCAGACAATGCCCGACTACGCATACACCTACGCGTTGCCGTATGAGATTTGCGAGAAATACAAGATACGCCGCTACGGCTTTCACGGAACGTCTCACCGCTTCGTGTCGCAGCGCGCTGCCGAGTTCCTGAACTGGGACATCACTAAGAAAAAGATAATCACCTGCCATATAGGTAACGGCGCTTCGGTTACGGCTATCGACGGCGGAAAAGTTGTAGACACCTCAATGGGACTTACGCCCCTTGAAGGTCTCATTATGGGAACGCGCAGCGGCGATGTGGACCCGCAGATTGTGACGTTCCTTATGGATCACATAAAACTCAGCACGCAGGAAATGGGCGATTTACTGAACAAGAAATCGGGCGTGCTCGGAATTTCTGGCGTGTCGAGCGACATGCGCGAAATCGATGCGGCTGTGGCCGAAGGCAATGCGCGCGCGGCTCTCGCTTTCAACGCTTATTGCTACCGCATTCGCAAGTACATCGGTGCCTACGCCTTTGCAATGGGCGGTGTGGACGCTATAATATTCACTGCGGGCGTGGGAGAACACCAGGCCAGCGCACGCTACAATACGCTCAAGGGTCTTGAAGGGCTCGGCATAAAGCTCGACGAAGCCAAGAACAATGCAAATTTCGGTGCCGCCGAAGTAATCTCGGCCGCCGACAGCAAAGTCACGGTAGCTGTCATAGCCACGGATGAGGAACTCCTCATTGCGCAGGACACCGAGGCACTCATGAAGTAATTATTGCTTTACCGCATAAAGGGCGGCAAAAGTATATATAACTGATTCGTAAATACTGTTAAGTCCGGAGGACGGCGTGAGCCGTTTTCCGGACTTTGTTTTCTGCTGCCGCCTTTCCGGCAAATCTTTCTGCTTTGCGTGAAATTCTCGATGCTTTTCCGAAGGGTTTTACAGACAAAAACGGTCAGCGGCCAAGCACTTGAAAATCAGCAGGTGTATATATGGCAAAAAATATGTCTGAGATA
>CAJKQZ010000058.1 GCA_905202115.1 uncultured Prevotellaceae bacterium
ATTGATTTAAGGTCTTTAAGGTCGTTAATGGCATTAACGACCTTAAAGACCTTAACCGGAGCCGCACACACTTGCACTTGCCGCTCCGACATACATGAAAAGTTACAGAAAAAGCACATTTTGCCGCAATATGCGCAATGACGAAGCGTTTTTTGCAAAAAAATTTTGACATATGAATGTTTCTCTATACTTTTGCAGTCTGTAACACATTTGGAATAAATCATTAAAACAAAATTATCATGTCCGAAATCGAATCTAAGGTAAAATCTATTATTGTAGACAAACTCGGCGTAGACGAAGCCGAAGTAAAGAACGAAGCAAGCTTCGCAAACGACTTAGGTGCTGATTCGCTCGACACCGTAGAGCTCATCATGGAGTTTGAGAAAGAGTTTCAGATTCAGATCCCCGACGATCAGGCTGAAAAAATTTCGACTGTCGGCGACGCTATCGCTTACATAGAGGCAAACGTTAAACAGTAAGACGTTTTCCTCCTGATTCAGAAATGGAATTAAAAAGAGTTGTTGTAACCGGTCTGGGCGCAATAACCCCGCTTGGTAATACCGCTCCCGAAACATGGGAGAACATCAAGCGCGGCAAAAGCGGCGCCGGGCCGATTACTCATTTCGATGCGTCCAAATTCAAGACCCAGTTCGCCTGCGAAGTAAAAGGCTACAACGCAACGGACTACTTCGACCGCAAAGAAGTGCGCAAAATGGACTTGTACGAGCAGTACGCCATTGTTGCAGCCGACGAAGCGATAAAAGATGCCGGTCTTGACGGAGAAGACATCGACAAAGATAACGTTGGCGTAATCTTCGGAGTGGGCATTGGCGGTATCCACACATTCGAGGAAGAAGCCGGAAACTATGCAAAGACCTGCGACACAATGGGTCCGCGCTACAATCCATTCTTCATCCCCAAAATGATTGCCGACATCGCCTCGGGCCAGATTTCGATAAACCACGGATTCCACGGCCCCAACTTCACTACCACTTCGGCCTGCGCCTCCTCGACCAACGCACTGGCCGACGCATTCAACCTGATACGCCTCGGCAAAGCAGACGCAATCGTAGCCGGCGGAGCCGAAGCGGCAATCTTCCCCTCGGGCGTAGGCGGTTTCAACGCCATGCACGCCCTGTCCACACGCAACGATGACGCCGAACATGCCTCGCGCCCGTTCAGCGCTTCGCGCGACGGATTCATAATGGGCGAAGGTGCTGGCGTACTGATACTCGAAGAACTCGAGCACGCGCTGAAACGCGGCGCACACATCTACGCCGAAATCGCAGGCGCAGGCATGTCGGCCGACGCTCACCACATCACAGCTTCCCACCCCGAAGGTCTCGGAGCGAAACTCGTGATGACACGCGCACTCGAAGACGCTGGTATGAAACCCGAGGACATAGATTACATCAACGTTCACGGCACGTCGACCTCAGTGGGCGACATTTCCGAGGCAAAAGCCATAAAGGAAGTGTTCGGAGAGCACGCTTACAAGCTCAACATCAGTTCCACAAAGTCCATGACCGGACACTTGCTGGGAGCTGCCGGAGCAGTTGAAGCGCTCATCTCGCTGAAAGCTGTACAGGAGAACATTGTGCCGCCCACAATAAATCACGAAGACGGCGATAACGATGAAGAAATCGACTACAACCTGAACTTTACGTTCAACAAGGCACAGGAGCGCGAAGTACGCGCAGCACTGAGCAACACATTCGGTTTCGGCGGACACAACGCCTGCATCATTATCAAGAAATTCGCCTGACAGCAGCGACAGAAATCCATATGATCAACATCATTGACCATATAAAGCTCCTTTTCCGCAAGGATAAGGAGCTTTATTCTTCTCTTTTCCGCATTCTCGGCTTTTATCCCCACGACATAACGCTCTACAGGCAGGCCCTGTCGCACAGTTCCTCGGCCATGCGCGGCAAAAACGGCAAGAAGATGAACAACGAACGCCTGGAGTTCCTCGGCGACGCAATCATCGAAGCCGTAACAAGCGACATAGTATACCACCACTTCGAGCAGAAGCGCGAAGGATTTCTCACCACCACGCGCAGCAAACTCGTTCAGCGCAGCACGCTCAACAAGCTGGCCGAAGAGGTGGGCCTCGACAAGCTGATTCGTACCAACGGGCACAGCACGGGCCACAACAACTACATCGGCGGCAACGCATTCGAAGCTCTCGTGGGCGCAATATACCTCGACCGCGGCTACAAGCACTGCATGTGGTTCCTGCGAAGCAGAATAATAGCCGAGCACCTGAACCTCGACAAAATGGCCAGCAAGGAGATGAACTTCAAAAGCAAACTCCTTGAATGGACGCAGAAAAACCGCCTCGAAGCAAATTTCACGTTCGAAAGCACGCAGCAAAGCAAGGGCGAGCCGGCCACTTTCCACTCCGAAATAGTAATAGAAGGAATCGTATGCGGCAAAGGCGACGGATATTCCAAGAAAGAAAGCCAGCAAAAGGCCGCTAAAGAAGCCTTGAACCGGCTGAGAAAGGAAAAGAAGAACCTCGACGCCGTTCTGAAAGCCAAAGAGCAGCGCACGGCAATGGAAGAGGAAATAATAAGCCAGCCTCCGTCGGTAGAAAACGACGAAACAACCCACGAAAAGCGCAACAAACCACGCCGTCACTCCTCTATGCCGAAGCGCGAGCCGGAAAGGGCAAGAAGCGAGGCCGCACGCAAACGCGACAGCAAATCAAACCACGCCGAGAAATCCGGAAACGTTTCAGAGCCGCGCAAGGAAAAACAGCAGCAGCCCCGCCGCGCAGCAAGAAAGCAAACGGCGCGTGAAGACGTCATAGCCGAAGCCGAATCGAAAGCATTCGCACAAAACGGGAAAGACGACCCGACAGAAAATCAGTAGAAACATATTTCAGGCCTACTCCGATTTTCAACCAAGAAGCATTCCGACAAAGATATACAGTTTCACGCAAATTCCGCACTGCCTTGCCGGAAGAGTTTACAGACAAAAACGGTCACCTGGCAAGCACTTGAAAATCAGCGCTTGTATATGTAGCGAAAAATATGTCTGAGATAATTCAAAATATCTCAGACATATTTTCGATTATCTCCCTTGTATTTTCATTTATCTGCGGGAACTTTTTTATCGCACGAAAAAAATATTTTTTTTCGCAGGAACCAAAATAAAAAAGAAACCTTTCGCTACCGGTTTTCCGCAGAATCGTTTTACCTACCTCCGAAGTCTCTGTAATCCCGCCCAAGTTAATGTTCGTTAAAACGGGGGGGTATTCTCTTTTATCTTATTTTTGCAAAATCTCTATAAAAATTACTTTCATCATTTTTCACAAACATTCCAACACCTATCGGAGCAACAACAGAAAACCAATTAACATTCATTTTATGAAACCAACAATCACTTTACTTCTCAATCTCAGCATGTTTGCAATTCTTGTGAGCAGCTGCGGCCCACGTAATGTCAAAGACCTGAAAGACGTGGAAATTCTACCGATTAAGAATCAGGAAGAAACACGTTATCAAGGCATACATGACAAGAGCACCAATCTCTACGGTATAGCAACGCTTGACGGTGATATCATACTGCAACCGAAATATACAGGTTTTATAACCCAATTCAGCACAGACAAACCGGAAAAAGACGTAATAATCGTACTAAATCCCGAAGGTAAAATAGGTGCATACAGTTCGTCGGGCAAAAAATTAATCGATGAAAAATATGAATCGGTAGAATATCAAAAATACACTTCAAAGACCGACTCTCTTGAAGGATTCTTAATAGTCAAAAAGCAACAGCGCAACTATGAATACGAAGTGGGGCCGGAAGACAAATCGAAAAAAATCGTTGACGACGAATACGATTTCCTCTATGGCTTTACTACTTTAGAGGGCAAAGAACTCGTTCCCTGCAAATTCAAACGCTTCGACTATTGCGGCAAAGGTTACTTCAAAGTAGAAACCCCAAGCGATAAAAATTTCAATACATATTACGGGTTATATAGAAACGGCGACGACATCATTCCCTGCAAATACAATTCTATGAGCGTAAGCGGATATGCAAACAGCGCTGTCGCAACAATAAGCAACGAAAAAGGAATCGAAAAGCTCGACGAACGCTTCCTCTTCGACCTTGAAAACAAATGCAAGAAAACGAAATTCCACGAAAAAGCCTATGCGACCGACAACTACGTGAAGTCGAAAGACCGTTTCGACGGAGTGTACAGCTGCGCAATATACGATTTCTCGGGCTACGCTATAATAAACTACGGAAAATACTCCGACATCGACGAGGTAGACGGCATCTTTTTATGCACCCCCCTCAGAAAACGCCAGACACTAATAGTAGACGCGGCCGTTACGGGACGGGATATTTTCAACGAGGAAGGCATTATCATTAAATACACAGACGGCATATTCGTGGGCGAAAACGTAAGGAACGGCCGCAAAGGCGTTATCGACAAGAACGGAAAATGGTACGTCCCATGCCGTTATCTCGGTATAAAAGTAAAAGACGGAAAGATAGAAGCCTATCCCGGCGGGCCCGATGTAGAAGAATACGCTATTCCCGACTGACAAAACGCACAATTCATACTTAGCCGTAGGAAACTGACAGGTTTTTCAGTTTCCTACGGCTTTTTTGTCACACCCCTTCGGGAGCAAAGAAAAATTATCTCTGAGATATTTTAAAATATGTCTGAGATAATTTAAAATACCTCAGACATATTTTTTCGCTACGGCGGAAGCCTTTCTGAAAATACAAACAAAGCGCGCACACCTGGCGGGGCAGCAAAGCCATTTTGCGTTGACACCGCGTTTTTGACGCCGCAGACATTAAAGAAACGCCGTTACTGCACCGTATTGAAACTTTTACGCTAAATTTGCGTAGTGAACGAACATAAACGTCAGAAACGCATTTACACCATGAGCCTTACAAGCATTGCGCGCCCGTTCTTCATGCCTCGCGTAAAAGCCATAGAAAAATACGCAAACTCGGCCGAACAGATACAGCGCCGCGTTCTGCACCGTCTTCTCAAACGCGCCTGCCGCACAGAGTGGGGAAAGAAATACGAATACGCCGGCATGGACGACTACGAAGCCTTCGCCGCAGCAGTTCCGGTAAACACCTACGAAGAAGCCAAAGAATACATCGACAGAATGCGCCACGGAGAAGCCGACGTGCTATGGCCGGGGCGCGTGCGTTGGTACGCCAAATCGTCAGGAACGACCAACGACAAAAGCAAATTCATACCCGTGAGCCGCGAAGGCCTGCAACGCATACACTACGCCGGCGGGCGCGACGCAGTGGCGCTCTACCTGCGCAACAATCCCAAAAGCCGGATATTCGACGGGCGCACGCTAATTCTCGGCGGCAGCCACGCTCCGAACTACAACCTTCCGCACAGCCTCGTAGGCGACCTCAGCGCAATACTCATAGAGAACATCAACCCGATTGTCAACCTTTTGCGCGTACCGTGCAAACAAACCGCGCTGCTCTCCGACTTCGAAACCAAACGCGACCGCATTGCCCACGAAGCCGCAGGAAAGAACGTAAGCAACATCAGCGGCGTTCCCTCGTGGATGTTATCGGTGATAAACCGCACGCTCGAAGTGTCGGGAAAATCGTATCTCGACGAAGTGTGGCCCGACCTCGAAGTATTCTTCCACGGCGGCGTGGCCTTCACTCCCTATCGTCAACGGTACAACCAGCTGATACGCAATCCCGAAATGCATTACATGGAAACATACAATGCGAGCGAGGGATTTTTCGGCCTGCAAGACGACCCCGACGACCCCGCAATGCTCCTCATGCTCGATTACGACGTATTCTACGAGTTCATTCCGTTCGAAGAACTGGAATCGCCCGCCGCCAAAGCCATACCTCTGTGGCAGGTGGAGCAGGGAAAGAACTACGCCCTACTGATATCGACCTCGTGCGGGCTTTGGCGATATATGATAGGCGATACCGTGAAATTTACATCGGTAAACCCGTACAAATTCATAATAAGCGGCAGAACCAAAAGCTTTATCAACGCCTTCGGCGAAGAACTTATGGTGGACAACGCCGAAAAAGGGCTCGAAAAAGCCTGCAAGGAAACCGGCGCACAAGTATCCGAATACACCGCCGCGCCCGTGTTCATGGACAACAACGGGAAATGCCGCCACCAATGGCTCATAGAATTCTCGGAACGCCCCGACGACATCGCGAAATTCGCCGATACGCTCGACAAAGCGCTGCAAGAAATAAATTCCGACTACGAAGCAAAACGATTTAAGGACATCACACTGCAGAAACTCGAAATCGTAGAAGCAAAAAAAGGACTCTTCGACGAATGGCTGCGCTCGAAAGGAAAACTCGGCGGCCAGCACAAAGTGCCGCGACTGAACAACTCGCGAAACATTATCGAAGAAATACTCGAACTCAACAAATAAATGCCAGCAACTCTGTAACACCGGCTAACGACAGCAACACGCAACCGATGACAACCCGCAAGACAGTAAATATTCTCATCGTCCTCACCGCATTGTTGTACGCATTTTCGTGCGCAAACCCCGGAAAACCCGACGGAGGCCCCTACGACGAAACTCCGCCGCAGGTAATAGGAACTTCTCCCGCCGAATATTCGGTAAACAACCAGCAAAAACGGATAACACTGCTGTTCGACGAATACATCCGCATGAACAACGCGGCTGAAAAGGTTGTAATCTCGCCGCCGCAGCTCGACCAGCCCGAAATACGCTCCTCGGGACGGAAAATACACATCGAACTGCGCGACTCGTTGCGGCCGAACACCACTTATACTATCGACTTCGGCGACGCGATAGAGGACAACAACGAAGGGAACCCTATGGAAAACTACGCGTTTGTCTTCTCTACCGGCGAAAGCATTGACACGCTTGAAGTGTCGGGAAAAGTGCTCGACGCCTCAAACCTCGAACCCGTAAAAGGCATTCTCGTAGGCCTGCACTCAAACCTCGAAGACTCGGCGTTCACCACAACTCCTCTCGAACACATCGGAAGAACCGACGGAACAGGACATTTCGTAATAAAAGGGCTCGCCCCTGGAAAATATCGAATATATGCACTCAACGACGCCGAGAACGACTACATTTTCAGGCAAAAGAGCGAAGCTATCGCCTTTACAAAAGAAATTATCGTGCCTACGTGCGAACCCGCCGTGCGGCAAGACACCACATGGATTGACTCTGTTCACATCGACTCGATAAAAGACGTGGCCTACACGCGGTTCATGCCCGACAACATCGTTCTGCGCTCGTTTACGGAAAAACAAACCGAGCGCCACCTCATTAAATCCGAGCGCAAAGACCCTTATTCGTTCACCACTTACTACACTGCTCCTTCGCGGCACGTGCCCGAAATAAAAGGATTGAACTTCAATGCCGACAATGCCTTTGTAATCCAGTCGAGCAGCGGCAACGACACGATAACTTACTGGGTGCGCGACACGGCAACCGTTGCAAAAGACACGCTCGAGCTTGAAATAACCTACGAAGAGACAAACGATTCGACCGGAGTGAACGAAATGCGCACCGACACGCTCGAATTAATATCACGCACGCCTTACGAGCGCATAAAAAAAGCCCGCGAGGAAGCTATGGAGAAATGGAACAAACAACGCGAGCGCGCTGCGAAGCGCGGCAAGCGTTTCAGTGAGCGCCAGCCGCGACAATGGATTCGCATGCGCTATTCCGCGAACAGCAAAATGGCTCCCACCGACAATCTCCACATCATTATGAACGAGCCTATCGAAAACATCGACACAGCCCGCATACATTTAATGCTTGCTATCGATTCTTTGTGGGAAGAAAAGCCTTTCTTAATCGAGCGCGACAGCAACAATCTGCTCGGCTACACCATTTTCGGAGAATGGCGCCCCGACCAGAAATACAGGCTACTGGTAGATTCTGCGGCTTTCACGGGCATTTACGGCAACAACAACCTTAAACTCGAAATGAACTTCGCCGTGCCACCTCTCGACACATACGCCTCGCTTTTTGTCACTCTCAGCAATTACGACAACGGACAAGCCTATGTGCAGCTGCTTAACGGTTCGGACAAACCGGTACGAACGGTAAAAGCCGAGGGAGATCACGCCGATTTCTTCTACCTGATGCCAGGAAATTACTATTTGCGCTTGTTCGTAGACCAGAACGGGAACGGCGAATGGGATACAGGATTATACTCCGAGGAGCGGCAGCCGGAACCGCTTTACTATTATCCCGACGTGATAGAACTGCGCGCGCAGTGGGATACCGAACTGCCGTGGAATGTACGCTCCACGCCGCTCGAAAAACAGAAACCCGACCGCATAACGCGCCAGAAAGCCGACAGGAAAAAGACCATACAAAACCGCAATGCTCAAAGAGAGCTAAACAAACGGAAACGAAGATGAGAAAACTGTTCTTTACGATTCTTACAGCATTAGCCGCGGCGGTTGCCTCGGCCCAATGCCCTGCCAAAAACGAGGCATTCAAAAGCGGGGAGACGCTGATGTACGACATGTACTTCAACTGGAAATTCGTATGGCTCAAGGCCGGCACTGCATCGCTCACAATAAACAGCACATCCTACCAGGGCAAAGACGCATACCGCACACGGCTCATAACCAGGGGATCCAAGAAAGCCGACAAGTTCTTCATCATGCGCGACACGGTGACGAGCTATGTGACCCACGACATGGTGCCGTTATATTACAAAAAAGCGGCAAACGAAGGCGGCCAATACCGCACCGACGAGGTTTGGTACAGTTATTCCAACGGAAAAAGCAACGTAAAACAGCGCCACCGCAACCGTAAAGGCAACATAAGCACCAAAAGCGAAAGCCGCGAAACATGTATATTCGACATGCTGAGCATTATGTTGCAAGCACGCTCCATGAATGTCGACAACATGACGAAAGGCTACCGATATCACTTCCAGATGACCGACGGCGGAAAGACCCAGGACGAAGTTCTCGTGTTCCGCGGCCGCTCCACGTTCCAGATAGAGAACACATCGGTGAAATACCGCTGCCTTGTATTTTCATACGTCGAGAAAGACGACAAGGGTAAAGAAAAAGAAGTGGTGACTTTCTACGTAACCGACGACAAGAACCGCCTGCCGGTACGCCTCGACCTTTATCTGAAGTTCGGAACAGCCAAAGCATTCCTCACCGGCGCGAGCAACATACGCAATCCGCAGACGGCAAAAATATCCACACAGAAAAAATAGTAACCCTCGCAGACAGCAAAACAAAATGCGGCATGTTTCATTAACATGCCGCATTTTGTTTTATATATTCCTCCGAAAACCCGAGCACACAGGCACGCCGTCCGGCTTTCTCGGCAAAACTATCAAAGCTGCCCGCTCTCCACCATGCGCACCACGCGCTCGGTGTATTTGTCGTCGCCGTCGGGATCGTAATCTTTCTTCAGACTGTTGCCGAAAAGGCCTGCGAAAAACTGGTAATAGCCCGCCTTGAACGGCCCCAGAAACGCCTGCACCACCTCATACGAGCTCTGGTTGCATTCGCGGAATATCAGCTTCACCAGCAGCTTGCCCTGCGAAAAAGTAAGCTTCTTCACAACCGGCTTGTACTGCTGCTTTATGCCCTTCTCCACGAGCGCCATGTGCGCGTCGCGCGCTTTCTTGTCGGGCAGCGTTTCGAGAAACTCACTTGTCTCGATAAGCGTTTCGCGCGCCAGCTTGGCATAAGGCAGAACTATCTTAACGTTATTGACAAGACGGTTAAAACGGTCTTCCTGCCGTTTGTTTTTAAACTTCATTGGCGGATACTTGTAAAGTGTAGGTGTTGTGATACTGGGAATGCTGTCTCCTTTGTAGAAAATCTTTCCCACCTGCACATACAGCGCCATAGGCGGAACCTCGACGCCGTCTTCATTGTCCTGGGCCGACACACCGGTCGCCACACAGGAAGTAAGAGCCAAAAGTAAAAAAAGCCTCACTTTCATTTCGGGACAAATATAGCAAAAGGCGAGCGCAGAGCAAAATGAGTAAGCTCATTTTCTATGCCGAGCCGCAATCTATATTGCAGCACAGCTGAAATATTACACAAAAGGCGAGAGCAGAACAAAATGATTTTAATGTCTTTAACGACCTTAAAGTCGTTAAAGCCGTTAAAGTTCCTAATCCTATTTGTTTTTGCAGACAAAAACAGACATTTGTAATGCTTTGATTTTCAACGCTCCTAAATATGGCAAAAAATATGTCTGAGATATTTTAAATTATCTCAGACATATTTTGAATTATCTCCCTTGTATTTTCAATTTGCTGCGGGAGCAAAAATTCATGTAAAAACAAAATCCATACACCAGGACACATAAAAATTCCGTTTCGCAATACACGGCACACAACAACAGGGAAACGCAATTATATAAGCCTCCTGTTTTGAAATAACGGCGGAAAAGCGTAACTTTGGCAGCACATACAACATCTGTTACACCTTAATCCTAAAAATACGTCCCGTGGCGCATATTCTGGCAATACGACTTTCCGCTCTTGGAGATGTGGCCATGTCCGTTCCCGTAATCCATTCGCTTGCCATAAACTATCCCAATGACGAGATAACGGTTGTTTCGCGTCAGAAGTGGAGCGCGCTCTTCCGCGAAATGCCGGGCAACGTGCGTTTTTTCGGCATCGACCCCGACGACTACTCCGGCCTGCGCGGGCTTGAACGGCTCTTCCGCGAACTGAGAGACGAGAATTTCGACTGTGTGGCCGACCTTCACGACGTTCTGCGCACCAAATACCTCAGACTGCGTTTCCGCATGAAGCACGTACCGGTGGCCGCAATACAAAAGGGACGCCGCGAAAAAGAAGAACTCACCCGCAGAAGAAACAAGATAATAAGGCAGCTGAAAACCTCGACAGAACGATATGCCGACGTATTCGCACGGTTGGGATACCCCGTGAAACTATGCTTCACCTCGCTTTTCAACAACGAAAAGGGCGACGTGGGCACACTTGCCGAAACAATAGGCTCTAAAAACGAGGACGTATGGATAGGAATCGCTCCCTTTGCACAGCATAAAGGCAAGATCTATCCGCCCGAACTTACAGAACGCGTAATTTCAATACTGTGCAAACAACCCAAGCGACGGATATTCATATTCGGCGGCGGAGAAGAAGAAAAACGAATCGCCGAGGAATGGGCGCAGCACTACCCTACCGTAACTTCCGTAATAGGCCGCGGACGTATGGAAGACGAACTCGGCGCACTGAGCCGCATGGACGTGGTTCTGTCTATGGACTCGGCCAACATGCACCTGGCATCGATAGCCGGCGTGCCCGTCGTTTCGATATGGGGCGCCACACATCCCTATGCCGGCTTTGCAGGGTGGGGACAGAAGCCATCGACATTCGTTCAAACCGACATAGAATGCCGCCCGTGCTCGGTGTATGGCAATAAGCCGTGCTTCAGAGGCGACTACGCCTGCCTCACGAGAATAAATCCCGACACCGTCGCCGAAGAAATAGAATCTGCAATAGAAACACGCAAACTCAACGATACAAGATGAATGAATTTTGGTATCAGCTGCGGCGCGGAGCAATCTACGCCGTATCTTTGTTGCCCTTCAGTACACTCTACGCCATAAGCGACGCACTATATCCCATTGTTTTCCACATTATACGCTACCGACGCCGCATAGTAGAAAAAAACCTGCGCAACTCCTTTCCCGAAATGAGCGACGCCGAGCGGCACGACGTAGAAAAACGTTTTTACCGTTCGTTCTGCGACTCGACCGTGGAAATGTTCAAGCTCCTTTCCATATCCCGCGACGAACTCATGCAGCATATGACTTTCAGCGGCATTGACGACGTGAACAAATCGCTCGAAACACATCCGCAGTGCTTTCTCTATCTCGGCCATTTCTGCAACTGGGAATGGATTTCCTCCATGCCGCTATGGTTCCGGCCCGATGTGCTCGGCACACAGCTTTATCATCCCATGCACAGCCAGTTCTTCAACCGTCTGTTCCTGGAAATGCGCACACGTTTCGGAGCCGAGAACATCCGCAAGACCGAAGCCCTGCGCCGGCTGCTCACACTGAAGGCCGAAAAAAGGAAAACCGTGGTGGGATTCATTTCCGACCAGACGCCGCGCTGGGTAAACATACACGACTGGGTGACTTTCATGAACCAGGACACTCCCGTTTATACCGGCACCGAACGCATTGCCAAGAAAATAGGCGCGGCGGTGTTCTTTGCCAACGTAGAATGCCTCAGTCGAGGGCATTATCATTGCAGCCTCGAACTTATGACGAACGATGTCGGTTCCTATCCCGACTACAAGCTGACCGAAGAATATATGGCGCGCCTCGAACAGATGATACGCCGCCGCCCCGAAAGCTGGCTATGGACACACAACCGCTGGAAACGCAGCCGCACAAACGCGCCTCAGACGGAAGACCGGCATGATACGCAGTCCACACCGGCCGGAAGCACCGGAACATCAGACAAACCGATATAAATTACATACATCGTGAAAACAATAAAACTCCTTACACTCATCGCAGCCGCCGCAATGGTATTCCACACCGCCGCAGCGCAGCAGGAAAAGAAAGACTGGGCTCAATACGGACGCTACGCCCAGGCAAATGCAGAACTCAAGGAAGCCCCGAGAGCCGTATTCATGGGAAACTCCATAACCGACGGCTGGCCGGGCGGAAGTCCCGAATTCTGGAAAGAACATCCCGACTTTGCCGGACGCGGAATAGGCGGACAAACGTCGCTCGAAATGCTGTGCCGTTTCCGCCAGGACGTTATAAACCTTCATCCGAAAGTGGTATGCATTCTTGCCGGCACAAACGACATAGCCGAGAACGACGGATACATAGCCCCCGAAAACATACTGGGAAACATTGTTTCAATGGTGGAACTGGCGCGGGCTAACAAAATCAAAGTGGCCGTATGTTCGGTACTTCCCTGCGACATATACCTGTGGAGGCAAGAAATAAAGCCGGCCGAAAAGATAAAGAAGCTCAACAGTATGCTGAAAAACTACGTGGACAACAAAAAAGACAAGAACGTGGTTTATGTGGATTACTACTCCGTGCTCGACAACGGCAAAGGCGGAATAATACCCGAATGCACCTCCGACCACTGCCACCTCACGCCAGCCGGATATAAAAAGTTGGAGGCTGTAATCGTGCCGGTGATAAACAAACTCGCAAAATAGGCGCCGGAAAATACAAAACCGCAACATAAGGAAAAACATCTCCGGAACATTCCGGAACAAGAATGACACAATCAATATTGTGTCATTCTTGTTTTTTGCGGCAGTGCTTTGCCGGAGGAGTTTGCAGACAAAAACGGTCACCTGGCAAGCACTTGAAAATCAGCACGTGTATATATAGCAAAAAATATGT
>CAJKQZ010000059.1 GCA_905202115.1 uncultured Prevotellaceae bacterium
ATATTTTCGATTATGTGCCTTGTATTTTGAATTTCCTGCGGGAAGTTTTTTACCGCACGAAAAAAATATTTTTTTCGCAGAGCGCGGTTTTTGTCTGTTCCCTTTTCAGCTTTGCTTTTTTCGCCGCTTCAAATACATATTTGCGGAATAGTTCTATTATCGGGGTGTGCGCGGCGATAGGAAAGGGCGAGGTATAAAAAAACGGCCGAATATTCGGTCGTTTTCAAACAGATGAATGTTTTTTGCTTTGGTGACGCTGTAGGGATTCAAACCCTAAACCTTCTGATCCGTAGTCAGATGCTCTATTCAGTTGAGCTACAGCGCCAAGTTTCTTCTCAAAAGCGTTGCAAAAGTACGTATTCTTGTTGAAACAGCAAAACTTTTGTCTGTTTTTTTTAGTGTAAAGCGGCATTTTCTTTCGCTGTTTTGTGACTGTTCCGGTAATGCAGACGATTTTTGGGGAGCGTATGTTTTGCGGTTGTTTTTATTGTTCAGTAAGTTATGTGGCTTTTGATAAAAAGGGTAACTCTGAAAGTTTTTTGCCTTTAAAATTATTCTTTAACGGCTGTATATTTCTTTTTTCCTTCCTTACGCTGGAATCCTGACGATATTTTTCCATTGAAAATGTTGAGCCGCAATATTACATGGAACATAAAGTAACTGTATGAGGCATCATTTTGTGTGTCGACCCTGCTTTGGGCGTTGATTGTTCGTGTAATGTTGCTGCGCTCGTGAAGAATGTCGTAAACGCGGAATCTTACGATGAGCGGTGCGCCTTTGAAGAAATTCTGCGAAACTCCGGCATTCCATATGAGTTCGTCGGTGTTCATGTTTTTGTTGGCGTATCCGCGGCGGCCTTGCATTCTTATGTTTGAATCGATAGTCATCTTCCACGGCAGACGCACGCGTGCTTGGGCGGAGTAGGAGTAATTGAACGTGTTTAGGTTTGACTGCGGGCGCAGCTTGTTGTCGGAGTTTCTGTAGTCTAAACGTCCGCCGATTCCGGCTTCAATAGTTTGGTTATGGTAGCGTAAGTTTACGGTTTCGCGGATAGAGGAAGTCTTGATTATGTTTTTCTCGCTTGAGGCTTTTGAGCCGGTGCTTGCATAGCTGACAGAATTGTCATAGCCTCCGCGTGTAGTTGTGTTTAGTCGGAATGCTTTTTTCGGACCGAATGCCGTTGAAAAAGTAAAGTTGCAGTCGGCCGACCAGTTGCCGTTTATGTTTCTCGGCACAGTGGTTCTCACTCCTGTGGCTTCGTCGTAGATAATGGCGGTGCTTATGTTGTTCGACGATTGGTTGAATGTGGCGTTTACGGCGTAGTTTTGCTGGCGTTTCACTATGAATTTATTGTATTCGAATCTGACGCGGTTGTGCCAGGCCGGTTTCAGCGCGCCATTGCTTATGTGAATGTTGAGCGGGTCGGAGTTGTCGGTTATGGCAAGCCGGTTTGTCATCGACGGGTCGTTCGACCAACCGTCGTAGCGTAGTTCGAAACGCTCGTTTCGCGAGACTCTGTATCTGAATAGTGCTGAAGGCGTGAATCTTGTAAGGCGGCGTGTGAGCATGGTGTCGATTTCGCTTTTACGATAATCGAGATGTGTTGTCTGGCGTCGTATTCCTGTGCCCACGTTCATGTTGAGATTGCGCTTGTTTATGCGGAAACTGATATTTCCTGTGTGAGTCCAGTGATTGTATGTAGAATAATGGCTGTTGAAAACGTTAAGGGCCATTTCGAGCGAGTCGCGGCTTGCCGGAAGCTCGCCGAGCTCATGCCCGTCGTCGCGCCAGCCGTCGAGCGAATCTAGTTCGTAAAGCGAATGGTCGCTTTTCGAGCGGCTGCGTTCGAAACGGTAGCTGAATTGCAGGAACCCGCCTTTAAATATAGGTTCGTTGTAGCTAAGTCTTGCGTTTATGTTCCAATTGTCCGAGGGTGAGTGGGTGTATTGGTTGGTATATGTGCGTTTTTCCTGTGAATTTTGGTTGTAATAAAGTATGTCGGATATGCGGAACGATTTGTTTTTGCCGCCGCCGAGGGATGTATTGAAGTCGAGGCTTACATTACGTCCTTTTGTTCCGAGGCGGCGCACAGCCATTGCATTGAGATTGTACGAGTGGTTGTGGCCGCGGCTTTTTGAGGCGCGTTTGTTGCTGTTCACAGTGATATCGTACAGCTCGGGTAAGGTTTCGTGCGAGAAATTACCGTCGAAAATTTTATCGAGAGGGTCGTTGTCGGGCAATATATCGTATGGATTTTCGCTGAATCGCGCCGAGAGCGAGTGTGAATAGGAATGCGAGCGGTTTATAGAGAATTGCTGGCGGGCGGTTACCGTTGTCATTGTGTCGGGGTGCCATTCCATACGTATGTTCCCGTTCAGCGACTCCGACCGGTTCTTGTTGTAGGTATTGCTGTTGCTGAACGAGGAGGCACCGTCCGAGTTGATGAAGTTTTCCGCGCTTCTCCACGATTCGCTGTGTGACCGTTTTCCGTCTATTCCTATGTTTCCACCCATTTCAAAGCGCCCTGCTTCTTTCTTGTCCCGCTTGTTGTTGGCCGAGAAGTCAACGCCAAGATGTTTGTCGGTCGAACGGGCGTCTTCATCCCTCATGTTGCCGGTCACCGTGAGGCGCGACAGGTCGGTAATGCGGTTTGCGAACAGCTTTTCGATATATCTTCCCTGTGAGCCCACGGCTCCGTCGAGGTTGGTAATCCATGTTTCGTTCAACTCCTTTTTAAGTTCGATATCCATTACGGTCTGTTCATTCCCGTCGTCGATTCCCGTCTGTTCGGCGTAATCGCTTTTCTTTTCGTATGCTTTTATGCGTTTTACTAAGTCGACGGGGAGATTCTTCATGGCCACACCTTTGTTTCCTTTGAAGAAGTCTTTGCCGTTTACTTTGAATTCCTGCACTTCTTTTCCGTTGTATGTTATAGTACTTCCGTCTACTTCGACGCCGGGCAGCAGTTTGATAAGTTCTTCGAGCGCTTCGCCTTCCTGTACGTGAAACTCTCCGGCATTGAATACGGTGGTGTCTTCTTTTGTTTCCATTTCCGGAATGGTGCCTCTTATTTCAACACCTTTGAGTGCCGTGTACGACGGGGCAATGAATATGGAGTCGAGATTGATTGTCTCTTTGTGCTGTCCTTTCCCGATGTTGATGTATGTGGTTTTGTAGCCGATCATAGTGACGCGTAGTATATATGCGTTGCGGTTCGGCAAATTTAGTTTGAAACAGCCGCTTGTGTCGGCCGTAACGCCTCCGATGAACGAACTGTCCCTGTTGAATAGTACGGCGTTGGCAAACGGCATGACGGAATGCTTCGCGGAGTCGACTATAATTCCTCTTGCCGTGCGCTGCGCCTTGACGTTGCATACGGCCGTGAGCATTAGCGTTGCTAAAAGGTATATTGCGAGCAATGCCGGTTTGTTACCTGTGTGTCTGTTCAATCTATATATGTTTGTCGGTGCGGATTTTTGTTTAATATTAGGCAAATGTAGTTTTTTCTGATGAAATAATCGAGTTGATTATGTTTGTGAAAAAAACTTTGGCGATTTATAAAAAAATGCAATAAGCGGGCCTGAAAATTATCTCTGAGATATTTTGAATTATGTCAGACATATTTTAAAATATCTCAGAGATAATTTTTTCTTGCTGCGGGAGAGTTTTCATGGCTTGACAGAACGTGTGTTAGCAATGGGGAAACCGGCGACTTTTTGGCATGTTTGTTGCTTGCGCGTGAGACTTGTTTTCTGAAATATGCTCCTTCTTCAATTTTTTGGAATATAAAAATGTAATATCTACCTGACATATTCAAAAAATAAGCACGGTTTTAGGCTTGAAATACTTTCAAAAAGCAATAAAATACGGGTAAAAGCAAATAAAATGTAAATTTTATGCGCAAAAATATTTCTATTTGTCAAAATGTTCGTATTTTTGCCACGGATACGACAAGAAAGATTGAAAGATGAGTAAAAACAAAACCAAAATGACAAACTTGGAGTATGGTGTAGGCCGGTGCGCTTACGGCGCGAAGAATGCAGGGCTTTACGACAGTGCCAACGAGCATGATGCGTGCGGCGTGGGCATGGTGGTGAACATAAGCGGCGAAAAAAGTCATGCAACCGTAGATCAGGCTCTGAGAGTTCTTGAACATTTGCAGCACCGCGGCGCCGAGGGTGCCGACAATAAAACTGGCGACGGTGCGGGAATAATGTTGCAGATACCGCATGAATTCATTCTTCTGCAGGGCATTCCTGTTCCCGAGCGTGGGCGCTATGGTACCGGCATGATATTTCTGCCACGCAACGAAAAGTCGGAGGCGGAAATACTGGAGATTGTGGAAGATGAGATAAAACAACAGAAACTTAAACTTACGCATGTGCGCCAGGTGCCGGTTAATGATGATGTTCTCGGGCGCGACGCACTTTCTACCAAGCCGCAGATACTTCAGATATTCGTTACGGGTTTCGAAGATGTGTCTGTTGCCGACCGTGTGCTGTATGTGGCACGCAAACATATAGAGAACCGCGTGAACGCTTCGAATATAGAAGGCAAAAAGGATTTCTATTTCGTGTCGCTCTCGACGCGTACCATTATATATAAAGGTATGCTTACCTCCATGCAGCTCCGTAGTTTTTATTCCGATCTTGAGAATCCGTATTTTACTTCGGCGCTGGCAGTGGTGCATTCGCGTTTCAGCACGAATACCTTTCCTACATGGGGACTTGCGCAGCCGTTCAGAATGCTTTGCCATAATGGCGAAATCAATACCGTGCGCGGCAACCGCATGTGGATGAAAGCCCGCGAGAGTGTGCTCTCCACTCCTGCGCTGGGAGATATAAAGAGTCTTAGTCCTATTGTCCAGGAAGGTATGAGCGACAGTGCCTCGCTCGACAACGTGCTTGAGTTTATGGTGGCTTCGGGGCTTTCTCTTCCTCACGCTATGGCTATGCTTGTGCCTGAATCGTTTAATGCGAAGAACCCTATAAGCGAAGACCTCAAGGCTTTCTATGAATATCATTCTATCTTGATGGAACCCTGGGACGGCCCCGCAGCTCTTTTGTTCAGCGACGGACGATATGTGGGCGGTATGCTCGACAGAAACGGGCTTCGTCCTGCCCGTTATATAATTACCAAAGGCGGTACGCTGGTTGTCTCTTCTGAAGTGGGCGTTGTCGACATCGCTCCGCAGGAAATTCAGGAAAAAGGTCGCCTGCAGCCCGGTAAGATGATGCTTGTAGATACGCAGGAAGGGCGTATTCTGCACGACGAAGTGCTGAAAAAACAGTTAGCTGAGGAATTTCCTTATCGCAATTGGCTGGCACAGAACCGTATCGAGCTCGACAAACTGAAAAGCGGGCGGCATATAGGTAGCAGCGTCGACAACTTCAAGCAGAAAGAGCGTATTTTTGGATATACGCAGGAAGATGTGGAACGTATAATTGTTCCTATGGCTCAGAATGCTGCCGAACCTACGATGTCAATGGGAAACGATACTCCACTGGCGGCGTTCTCGGAGCGTCCGCAGCTTCTTTTTAATTATTTCAGGCAGCAGTTTGCGCAGGTAACCAACCCGCCGATCGATCCTATAAGGGAAGAGCTTGTGATGAGCCTTACCGAATACATCGGGGCCGTGGGAATGAATATTCTCGTGCCGAACGAGGAGCATTGCAAAATGGTGAGACTTCCGTATCCTATTCTTACGAACACGCAGCTTGATATTTTGTGCAATATACGCTATAAAGGATTCAATTCGGTGAAGCTGCAAATGCTTTATGAGGTGAAAGAGGGAGCCGAAGGCTTGCAAAAAGCTTTGGAACGCCTTTGCCGTGAAGCGGAACGCTCGGTTGTACAGGGAATAAACTATATAATATTGTCTGATAGGGATGTGGATTCCGAACATGCCCCTGTGCCTTCTCTTCTGGCGGTTTCGGCCGTTCATCATTACCTTATTTCGGTTGGCAAGCGCGTACAAACAGCGCTTGTGGTAGAAAGCGGAGAAGTAAGAGAGACAATGCACGCTGCTTTGTTGCTCGGATTTGGTGCGAGCGCTTTGAATCCATATATGGCATTCGCTGTGATCGATGACATAACCAAGCGCGGTGATGTGCAGTTGGACTACGGCACAGCTGAAGCCAATTATATTAAAGCTGTATGCAAAGGATTGCTGAAGATAATGAGCAAAATGGGTATCAGTACCATTCGTTCTTATCGTGGCGCCAAGATTTTCGAAGCCGTAGGCTTGAGTAGCGAACTTAGTAATAAGTATTTCGGAGGAATGTCCTCGCCGTTCGGTGGTGTCGGCCTGAAAGAGATTGCTGGAAACTACGAGCGAATGCATAGTTGTGGATTTGCAGAGAAAGAAGGACGCTTAGATTATATTGGCGAGTATTCTTTCCGTAAAGACGGCGTGCATCACGCATGGAATCCTGATACAATACGTTTGCTTCAGCTTTCCACGAGGACGGGCAGCTACAAGAAATTCAAAGAGTTCACTGAATTGGTGGATGAAAAGGAACAGCCTATTTTTATACGCGACTTTTTCGATTTCCGCCGCAATCCGATAGCGGTCGACAAGGTTGAGTCCGAAGAGTCCATACTCAAGCGTTTCGTTACAGGGGCTATGAGTTTCGGAGCCTTGAGCAAGGAAGCGCACGAAACCATTGCGCTCGCCATGAACTCCATTCATGGACGGAGCAATACCGGCGAAGGCGGAGAGGATTCCGACCGTTATGTGCCTATGGCCGACGGAACGTCTTTAAGAAGTTCCATAAAGCAGGTGGCTTCGGGGCGTTTCGGCGTAACGACCGAATATCTTGTAAACGCAGACGAGATACAAATCAAGATTGCGCAGGGTGCAAAGCCAGGCGAGGGTGGACAGCTTCCTGGATATAAAGTCGATAAGATTATAGCTCGTACGCGTCATTCGATTCCTGGAATTTCATTGATTTCTCCTCCTCCTCATCATGATATTTACTCAATAGAGGATCTGGCCCAGCTTATTTTCGATTTGAAGAACGTCAATCCGTCGGCGAATATAAGTGTGAAACTTGTTGCCGAGACCGGAGTGGGCACGATAGCGGCCGGTGTGGCTAAGGCTAAGGCTGATTTGATTACCATATCTGGCGCTGACGGCGGAACGGGTGCTTCTCCTGGCTCTTCGATTTATTATACAGGTATAGCTCCCGAATTAGGATTGAGCGAAACCCAGCAAACGCTTGTGCGCAATGGTTTGCGCGGACAGGTACGCCTTCAGGTGGACGGTCAGATGAAGACCGGACGCGATGTTATACTCATGGCACTTCTCGGAGCCGAGGAGTATGGATTTGCAACGTCTGCACTTATTGTTCTCGGCTGTGTGATGATGCGCAAGTGTCATACCAACACATGTCCTATGGGTGTGACTACCCAGAACGAGGACTTGCGCAGGCGTTTCCGCGGCCGCAGCGAATATCTTGTAAACTATTTCAGATTCCTCGCCCGTGAGGTACGTGAATATTTAGCTGAAATGGGATTCACATCAATGGACGAAATAATCGGCCGCACGGATCTTATTGTGCGAAAGGATATGAAATCGGGTAATGCGAAATTGTTCGATTTCGGTAAACTTCTTTACAATCCGTCGAAAGAGAACGGAGCGGCAACCCGCAATGTTATTTCGCAGAATCATAATATCGGCACGGTAATGGACTTGGAAATAATCAGGAAAATGCGCGACGCGATTGACAACAAGACCGAAATGTCGCTCGATTGCGTGGTTTGCAATACCGACCGAGCCGTAGGAGCAATGCTTTCGGGCGAAATAGCCAAGAAGTGGGGCGAGGAAGGTTTGCCTGAGCATACTATAAATGTGAAGTTCCGCGGTTCGGCCGGCCAGAGCTTCGGCGCATTTCTCGTAAAGGGCGTCGACTTTACGCTCGAGGGCGATACGAACGATTATCTCGGTAAAGGACTGAGCGGTGGCCGTATTGCCGTTATGCCGCCTTTACGCAGTACGTTTGACGAATCGAAAAATACGATTGCCGGTAACACTTTGCTTTACGGTGCAACTACAGGAGAGGTTTACATTGCCGGCCGCGCGGGCGAACGCTTTGCCGTGCGCAACTCCGGAGCTATTGCCGTAGTAGAAGGCGTGGGAGACCACTGCTGCGAGTATATGACCGGCGGTCGTGTGGTAGTGCTCGGCCCGACAGGGCGAAACTTTGCAGCCGGAATGAGCGGCGGCGTTGCCTACGTGTGGAATCCGGAGGAAAACTTCGACTATTTCTGCAATATGGACTCTGTAGAGCTCTCATTGATAGAGGATAAGGTTTCGAACAAGGAACTGCACGAGTTGATTCGCCAGCACTATCTTTACACAGGTAGCAAGCTTGCGCTCAGAATGCTCGACAATTGGCCCGGATATGTTAACGAATTTATCCAGGTTGTTCCTATCGAGTATAAAAAGGTTTTGCAGGAAGAGCAAATGCGTAAACTTCAGGAAAAGGTCAACGCCGTGCAGCAACAGTTCTGAAAACTACAAATCATTACTGTATAAAAATTAAATTTCGGATAAATATTCAATAAACAAAACTTCGAAAAAATCACGCTCCAGGACATAATTAAAAATACAAGGCACATATTTCGAATTATCTCAGACATATTTTAAAATATCTCAGACATATTTTCGAGGGCCTTTAAACGCTCTGTTACAGGAATTCATAAAAAGTGAATATAAACAGATATCAAACGAATAAATATTCAAGTCCGAAAGCGTGAACAGATAAAATATATAGAAAACATCATGGGAGATCCTAAAGCATTTCTTACCATACATCGCCAGGAGGCAGGTTATCGCCCTGTTCATGAGCGAATTTACGATTTCAGCCAGGTAGAGCAGACGCTCAATACGCACGACCGTCGTTTGCAGGCATCGCGCTGCATGGCTTGCGGAGTTCCTTTCTGTCATTGGGCGTGTCCGCTCGGCAATCGCCAGCCGGAATGGCAGGATGCCTTATATAAAGGCCGCTGGCGCGACGCTTACGAAATTCTCACCGCAACGTGCGATTTTCCTGAGTTCACCGGTCGCATTTGTCCCGCTTTGTGCGAGAAAAGTTGTGTTCTAAAGTTTTCGAGCGACGAACCTGTAACCGTTCGTGAAAACGAAGCCGCTATAATTGAGGCTGCTTTCCGAGAAAATTACATTGTGCCGCGTCAGATAGAGCGCAACGGAAAGAGCGTTGCCGTTATAGGCTCCGGTCCTGCGGGACTTGTGTGCGCGAACCGTCTTAACGGTATGGGGTATGAAGTTACATTATTCGACAAACACGAAGCTCCGGGCGGATTGTTGCGGTTCGGCATTCCTAATTTCAAACTCGACAAATCTGTTATAAACAGGCGCATGAAAATACTCGAGGCCGAAGGAATACATTTCGTGATGAACGCGGAAATAGATCCTGACCGTCTGCCCGAAGGTTTCGATGCATACTGTTTGTGTACGGGAGCAGAAACTCCGCGTGACCTGAATGTTCCAGGGCGTGAGCTTAAAGGGGTTCATTTTGCCCTCGAAATGCTTTCGCAGCAGAACCGGGTGCTTGCGGGACAAACATTTTCCGAAGAAGAACGCATAACGGCACGCGGACGCGACGTGCTGGTAATCGGTGGAGGCGACACCGGTTCCGACTGTATAGGAACGAGCATTCGCCAGGGGGCCAAGAGCGTTACGCAAATAGAGATAATGCCTAAACCTCCGGTAGGGCACAATCCTGAAACCCCGTGGCCGGAGTGGCCCCGCGTATTCAAAACCACATCCTCGCATGAGGAAGGGTGTACACGCCGCTGGCTGCTCACGACAAACCGTTTTATCGGTGAAAACGGATGTGTGAAAGCGGCCGAAATAGAGGAGGTGGAGTGGATTCCGGCAGCCGACGGAGGACGTCCTCAGATGAAAATGACAGGAAAGAAGGAAATCCTGAAAACCGACATGGTATTGCTTGCAATGGGCTTTCTTAGAAATCCCGAACGCGAATATCCCGAAAATGTATTCGTAGCTGGCGACGCCAAATCGGGAGCTTCGCTCGTGGTAAGGGCTATGGCTTCCGGACGCGACGCAGCAAAACAAATAGACCTATACATAAAATCGAAATAACAGGTATATTGACTTTTATATATCGGAAATAGCTTTAAAAGAATAAAATAAAAACAACCTCAAATAACAAGTGATTATGTCAACATTGAGATTCAGAGTAGTAGAAGCGGCTTTCGGTAAAAAACCGCTCGAAGTGGCTTTACCGGCAGAACGCCCGTCGGAGTATTTCGGCAAATATGTGTTCAACAACGAGAAGATGTTGCGCTATCTTCCTGGCGACGTATACCGCAAGCTCACCAATGCAATCGAAAACGGCCTTGTTCTCGACCGCTCCATAGCAGACGCAGTGGCCGAAGGCATGAAACGCTGGGCTATAGAGATGAAAGCCACGCACTACACCCATTGGTTTTCGCCTCTTACCGACGCTACAGCAGAAAAGCACGACGCTTTCATCGAGCCCAACGGACGTGGCGGTGTAATTGAAGAATTTACCGGAAAACTGCTCGCACAGCAGGAGCCCGATGCTTCATCATTCCCAAGCGGTGGCATACGAAATACTTTCGAGGCACGCGGCTATACTGCATGGGATCCTTCTTCTCCCGCTTTCATAGTAGACGATACGCTTTATATACCGACGATATTCATTGCTTACACCGGCGAATCGCTCGACTACAAGGCTCCTTTGCTCAAAGCCTTGCGTGCGGTCGACAAAGCGGCAGTAGATGTTTGCCATTACTTCAATAGCGATGTACGCAAGGTATATGCGTATCTGGGTTGGGAACAGGAATATTTTCTTGTCGATGAAGGTTTGTATGCAGCCCGTCCCGACCTGCTTCTTACCGGACGTACTCTTATGGGACACGAGAGCTCGAAAAACCAACAGCTCGAAGATCATTATTTCGGAGCGATTCCCTCGCGTATTTCGGCATTTATGAAAGAGCTCGAAATAGAGGCGCTGAAACTGGGCATACCCGTAAAGACGCGTCACAACGAGGTTGCGCCAAACCAGTACGAGCTTGCTCCCGTTTTCGAGGAGTGCAATCTTGCTACCGACCACAATATGCTGATTATGTCGCTTATGCGTAAAGTTGCCCGCCGTCACGGATTCCGTGTACTGCTTCATGAAAAACCTTTTAAGGGAATAAACGGAAGCGGCAAGCACAACAACTGGTCTTTGGGCACAGATACAGGACTTTGTCTTATGGCTCCGGGAAAAACAGCCGAAGATAACCTGCGTTTCATTACTTTCATCGTAAACACTCTTGTTGCGGTTTACCGCCACAACGGCTTGCTTAAAGCCAGCATATCGACGGCAACGAACGCTCACCGTCTTGGTGCGAACGAGGCGCCTCCTGCAATAATTTCTTCTTTCCTCGGTGCGCAGCTTACGAGTATTCTTGAGAAAATAGAGAAGTTCGATACTTCCGATCTCGTTTCTTTCAGCAAGAAGCAGAATATGAAATTCGACATACCTCAGATTCCCGAGTTGCTTATCGATAATACCGACCGCAACCGTACTTCTCCGTTCGCATTTACCGGCAACAGGTTCGAGTTCCGTGCCGTAGGTTCGCAGGCAAATTGCGCGGCGGCAATGATAGTTCTCAACACAGCGGTTGCAGAACAGCTGAAAGAGTTCAAGAAAGCAGTAGACGAGCGTCTTGCTGCCGGAGCAGACAAGACCGCTGCCATTGTGGAGGAACTGCGTAAGCTTATAAAGGAAAGCAAGCCTATTCATTTCGAGGGTAACGGTTACAGCGACGAATGGAAAGAGGAAGCCGTACGCCGCGGTTTGGATTGCGAGACATCTGTTCCTTTGATTTACGACAATTACCTTAAACCTGAAAACGTGGCTATGTTCGAGTCTACAAATGTCATGACCCGCAAGGAGCTTGAAGCCCGCAATGAGGTTAAATGGGAAATCTATACGAAGAAAATCCAGATAGAGAGCCGTGTTCTCGGCGACCTTGCGATGAATCATATCGTTCCGGTTGCCACGCAGTACCAGACGTTGCTTGTCGACAACGCTTACAAGGTGCGCACCGTGCTTCCTGCCGACCGTGCCGACGCTGCTACGAAAAAGAACATAGAGCTTATAGAGAAGATATCTTCTCATATAGCTTTCATCGAGGAGCATGTTGCCGCAATGATCGAGGCCCGCAAGGTTGCCAACAGGATTGTAGACAACAAGCAGCGCGCTGTGGCATATCACGATACCGTGGCGCCGATGTTCGACGAGATCCGTTATCATATAGACAAACTCGAACTTATAGTAAGCGACCAGGCGTGGACGCTTCCTAAGTATCGCGAACTTTTGTTCATACGATAAAATTTGTGCGGGCAGTCGGGTTGCATTGCGGTGTGAATGCGCCGTAATTGCTTCCGGACTGCGTTGCATGCAACTGAAATATTTTCATTTTTGTTACATTCTGTTTTTGTTTAATGCTGTATTGTCAAGCCTTGCACACTGGTATTCAATTCCATGTTAAGTGTCGGTGGCTAAACAGACTGCATTAAATAAAGATTACTCTGACGTAATCTTTCTGTGTCGTGCGGCGGGCGTGCTTTTTTGCAGTGATGCAAAGGCCCGCCCGCCGCTTTTTTGTGGATGTTCATTAATGTGGCGCTGCGGTTGTTAAAGGATTTGTTTCGGTTCATGCTGAAAACAAGGCAGGCAGGGATTTCTATAAAAAGGGTTTTTACGAAAAAAAATATTTTTTCGTGTGGTAAAAAACTTCCCGCAGTAAATTGAAAATACAAGGGAGATA
>CAJKQZ010000060.1 GCA_905202115.1 uncultured Prevotellaceae bacterium
TATCTCAGACATATTTTTCGCTACATATACACCTGCTGATTTTCAAGTGCTTGGCGGGTGACCGTATTTGTCTGTGAATTTTACGGAACGGAGAGAAGGGTATGAAAAAATCCTTCTGCCTGAAAAAATACAGGCGGAAGGATTTTTGTTTTTACGGGCTGCCTGTTGTCGGCCGACCTGTTTTTATTAGTTTACAATGTCGTCGAAGTTGACTTCGCCGTCGTCTTTTTTGTCTTCAGGCTGTTCTGCCTTTTCTTCTATGATGAAATCGGTGGCCGAAAGGCTGTCGAGGTCTATGTATGTTGAATCTTCGTCGTCGCGCGCTTTCGGAATATATGTGCAGGTGTAGCAGTTGCGGTCGATAGCCTCTTTGGCCGACGGGAATTTGCGCCGGTATTTTGAGAACTGCGGGTCGTCGAGCACGGACTCGAGGTAGTATCCCACAATTGGCAGTGCGGTGCGGCTGCCCTGGCCCAAAGCTCCCGTGCGGAAGTGAATGGAGCGGTATTCTCCGCCCACCCATGCTCCGCTGACGAGTCCGGGGGTTACTCCTACGAACCAGGCATCGGAGTGGTTGTTGCTTGTTCCTGTCTTTCCGCCGAAAGAGGTGGATTTGTCGAACTTGCCTACGTATCCCCACAAGGACATGGATGTTGCTCCGCGTTCGCGAAGTCCGCCCTGGAGAAGCTGCTGCATGAAAAAGGCGGAGCGGTAGGGAATGGCCTGGTGCGACTCGTCGGTTGCAGTGTAGATTACCTTTCCGTGGCGGTCTACGATTTTTGTTACCAGCACCGGTTCGTGCATCCGTCCGTCGTCAACCACGGTGGAGTAGGCGTTTACCAGTTCGAGAAGGTTTACGTCTGACGAGCCTAACGCAAGCGACGGCGTGTCGTGGAGCGGCGATTTTATACCCATGTCGTGGGCTGTCTTGACGATGTTTGTGGTTCCTACTTCCTGTCCCAGGCGCACGGCAATGGTGTTTATGCTCTGCGCGAATGCCGCCATGAGCGGAACGGAATCGCCAGTGAAGTATCCGTTGGCGTTGTGCGGGCGCCAGGGCTCGAGCTCGCCTTTTTCGTTCATTACGTCGAGGCTTATGTAGTCGTCAAGCCGGCGGTCGCACGGGGTGAGGCCCTGGTTCATCGCTTCGGTGTAGACAAACAGCTTGAACGTCGAGCCCGGCTGGCGCATGGCTGTTACTTTGTCGTATTTCCATGAGCGGAAGTCTATGTCGCCCACCCACGCTTTCACATGTCCGCTCTGCGGTTCCATAGACACGAATCCCGCATGCATGAATTTAACCATATAGCGTATGGAATCGAGCGTCGACATCTCTTCCTCTTTCTCTCCGTCGTAATCGAAGAGTTTGACTTTGTGTTTCTGGTTGAGATAATAGAATACGGAGTCCTCGTTGTCGTACTTCTGGCTGAGAATCTTGTATTGTTCGGTTTTCTTTGCGAGGTCTTCGATGAAATGAGGAATGACATTGTGTCTTTCGTCCTGCCAGGGTTCCTGGTTTCCCCAGTGGTTGCGGAAATTGCGTTGCACCACGCGCATTTGTTTTACGAGAGCCTGCTCGGCATATTGCTGCATTTTAAGGTTTAAGGTGGAATAAATCTTCAGACCGGCGCTGTACAGGTCGATTCCGTTGTCCTTGCACCACTGGCGAAGGTAATTGGCTACCGCTTCGCGGAAATAAAGCGCTTTTCCGTCGTATGCCGTTTCCACACTGAAGTTCAGGTCTATCGGCAGGTTCTTTATCGAATCGCACTCCTGGCGGGTGAGGTGTCCGTGCTTGTACATGTTGTCGAGCACAATGTTTCGGCGCATTAAACTGTTCTTGGGGTTAAGGCGAGGATTGTAGGTGCTCGTTGCCTTGAGCAACCCTACAAGCACAGCGGCCTGTTCGGTCTTGAGCTCGGCGGGTGTGGTGTTGAAATAGGTCTTGGCCGCTGTTTTTATGCCGAATGCATTCGAGCCGAAGTCTACCGTGTTGGCGTACATGGTGAGAATCTCTTTCTTTTCATAGAACATCTCGAGCTCTACAGCCAGCACCCATTCCTTGCTTTTCATTATCAGAATTTTCACACCTGGTATTTTGCCCAACAACCCCGTTGAATACTGTGTTCTTACACGGAACATGTTTTTTACGAGCTGCTGCGTGATTGTGGATGCTCCGCGGGCATGTCCGCCGAACATGTCTTTTATTGCGGCGAATATACCGTGGAAATCTATTCCGTGATGGCTGTAGAAACGTTCGTCTTCAGTGTCGATAAGTGTCTGGAAAAACACCGGATTTATTTCTTCATACTCAACGGGTGTGCGGTTCTCGTTGAAATACTTGCCTATAAGCACGCTGTCTTCGCTATACAGTTCTGAGGCTTCGCTGGTTTCGGGGTGCATAATGCTGTGTATCGTGGGCGATTTGCCGAACAGCCACAAAAAGTTGAGGTTTACGGCGGTGAAATAAACTATTAAGAACACGATAAACGAAATTATTCCGGCTATAGTCTTGTACCACCACGGGCGTCCCTTGAAACGATACACATACCAATGACCGGCTTTTTTGAGTTTCAGGCCAAGAAAGGAAAAGAAACTTCTGATATTTTCAATAATTGTTTTTTTCATCGCACATTGTTTATATGAAAAGAAGAAATAATATAGTGCTTTTTGTCTGTTACGAAGCGAATGGCTCGATTGTGGTTTTTAGGCATTTTTGTCACGCAGCCATGATTGCAAATGTAGCAAATTACGTGTTTTCGTATATCTCTTTACTTATGAATTTTAAGATTGACGTGTATTCGTCGGGATGAAACCATGATATTGCTTCATCCCGTTTGTACCACGTTATTTGCTTTTTTGCATACACGCGGGTGTTGCGCTTGATTTTTTCTTTTGCTTCGGATAAAGTCATCGTTCCGTCGAAAAATCTGAACAGTTCGTTGTAGCCTACGGTGTTCAGGGCATTAAGATGTCTGAGCGGATAAAGTTTTTGTGCTTCGTCAAGCAGGCCTTCTTCAAACATATTGTCTACTCTTGCGTTTATCCTTTCGTATAATTCCTGGCGCGGACGCGAGAGTCCTACTTTTATTATTTTGAAAGGACGGCTCTTGGATGAATTAGTCCTGAATGAAGAATAGGGTTTGCCTGTAGTGTAACAGATTTCGAGAGCATGTACTATTCTTCTCACATTTTTTCTGTCGACTGCTTTATAATAATCCGGATCGAGAATACCAAGTTCCTTTACTAACGGTTCGAGACCTTCTTTTTCCAGACGTTCGCGCATAAAAGTCCTTGTGGCGTCGTCTATTGTGGGTATGTCGTCTATTCCTTTGGTTACAGCGTCGACATACATCATGCTCCCACCCGAAAGAACAGTTATGTCGTGGTCGGTAAAAATGCGGTTTATTGCTTCGAGTGCGTCCTGCTCGTAACGCGCGGCGCTATAATAATCGGAGACGGAGAGCTTGTCTACAAAAAGGAACTTTGCCTGTCTTTTTTCTTCGGGACTAGGAGAAGCAGTGCCTATGTTGAGCTCTTTGTATATTTGCCGCGAATCAGCATTTATTATCGGCGTATTAAAATGCTGAGCCAAACGAATGCATATATCGGTTTTTCCGACAGCTGTCGGGCCTATAACTGCTATAAGAGCCTTCACTCGGCTATTTATATTAATAAGGAATATCTTCGCTTATGTCCAGGCCTTCGCTGTCGAGATCTTCTTCATTGAAGCCTTCGCTTCCGTAAAAATCCTCTCCGCTGTCATCTCCGTAATTTTGGGCGTTTTTCGTTTTTACGGGTTCTTGTATCAGTAATTGTTGCGGGGCCTCTCCTATACTCCTTGAAATTTCTGCCTCTTTGAGGTTGGCGCCGGGAATAATCTCTTTTAGTTCGATGTATAGTGAGCGCTGCTCGAAAGTATCGAAGATAAAAGTCATTCGTTGGCGCTCTTCTTCGATCAGGTCTCTGAGTCTCGTTTCTGCCATTACGTACACATCTTCGTCGGAAGCGGAGGCGCACATTTCCTCACGGGTTATTTCGCTTACTTTTTCCCATGCCTCGTTTGTTATGTAGAAACTCGTTATTTGATCGTCTGAGTAGTTGCATGAAGAAAGCACTGCATGACACATGTCGAGGAATGTTGCGTCGGCGTCTATTTTTATTTCTCGCAGAAAGTTCTCGGCTTCGTCGCTTACGATGGTGAAACGATAGATCATCTTCTATATTGGATTTTCAATGGTTAGAGAATGGGGTGCGATATAGGCTGTTGTATAGTCTTTTCTTATTTTATGATTCCGCGTATGGCTGTCTCCACAAAATTTATGATATATACGATTTCCTTTGTCTTTGGCAGCTGTTCTTTTATCTGTTCAATGTTTTCATTGCGCAGTTTTCCTGTCTGATACAGTATACGATAAGCCTGATGAATTATTTCTATTGTTTCGTTAGAAAAGCCTCTGCGCCGAAGACCTACTATATTGAGACCCTGATATGCCGCCGGCTCGCGCGCAACGAGAATATATGGCGGAATATCCTGGCTGAAACGTGTGCCTCCTCCGATCATTACATACCCGCCTATGTGACAGAATTGGTGCATTAGGACTCCGGCGCTTATGGTTGCGAAATCGTCGATTATAACTTCACCTGCGATTTTTGTGGAGTTGCCGATAATGCAGCCGCTGCCTATTGTTACATCGTGGGCCACGTGACAACTTTCCATTAAAAGGTTGTTTGAACCGACGATAGTTCTTCCTTTGGCCGATGTTCCGCGGTTGATCGTTACGTTCTCGCGTATTTTGTTATTGTCGCCTATTATGGCAGTTGTTTCCTCGCCTTTAAATTTCAGGTCTTGGGGAATCGCACTGATTACTGCTCCGGGGAAAAATATGTTTCCGTTGCCAATGCGTGCTCCGTTTAAAATGGTAACGCTGTTCATCAATACGTTGTTGTCGCCTATTTCAACGTTGCTGTCTATGTAGCAGAATGCGCCTATTTCGCAGTTCTTTCCGATTTTAGCTTCCGGATCTATGTATGCCAAAGGACTTATTTTGCTCATGTCGTTTTATTTATTCAGCGCATTTCCTGAGATTCTTGCGCTTTGGTGGTTTTATTTGTTTTTTACAATCTGTGCCGTGAATGTTGCTTCGCAAACGATTTTTTCTCCTACGAATACGAAACCTTTCATCGAGGATATTCCGTGGCGTACAGGGGCCAAAAGTTCAACCTTAAATACCAAAGTATCGCCCGGTACCACTTTCTGACGGAATTTCACGTCGTCGATACGCATGAAATACGTGCTCCAGCGTTCCGGCTCGTCCACTCCGCTGAGCACGAGCAGTCCTCCTGCCTGTGCCATTGCTTCTACTTGCAGCACTCCTGGCATTACCGGTTCTTCGGGGAAGTGTCCTGTGAAGAACGGTTCGTTTGATGTTACGTTCTTTATTGCTACGATAGACGAGGAGTTCATTTCAACAACTTTATCCACTAATTGCATGGGGTAGCGGTGAGGAAGTAGCTGTCGAATGCGGTTTACGTCCATCAGCGGCGCTTCGTTGGGGTCGTATGTCGGAGCCTGTATTTCGTGTGCGCGTATTTCCTTGCGCAGCAAACGTGCAAACTTATTGTTTATGGTGTGTCCGGGGCGGGTGGCAATTATACGTCCTTTTATGGGACGTCCAACGAGAGCCATGTCTCCTACTATGTCGAGCAGTTTGTGGCGGGCGGGCTCGTTAACCCATTTAAGCGGATGACTTGAAAGGAATCCGAGCTTCTTCGCGTCCACGCGCTCAACCTTCATAAGGTCGGCAATCTGGTCGAGGCGTTCCTGGGGCATTTCGTTCTCGTATATAACTATAGAGTTGTTCAAGTCGCCGCCTTTTATAAGGCCGGATTTCAGTAGCGGCTCTATGTCGCGGAGGAATACGAACGTGCGCGCCGAGGCTATCTCTTCGGGAAAATCGGCCATGTTGTTCAGAGTGGCGAACTGGCTGTTAAACCATTTCGACTGGAACGAAATCATTGCAGTTATGCTGAACTGTTCGTCGGGCAGGATGATTATCGAAGAACCGGTTTCCTCGTCTTTTACTTCGATTTTCTTTTTTATTATATAGTAGTTTTTCGGAGCGTTCTGTTCCTCTATTCCTACGCGCAGTATGTTTTTTACGTAGGTCTCGGCCGAGCCTTCGAGAATCGGGAATTCGGGGCCGTTTACCTGTATCAGGCAGTTGTCTATTCCCAGCGCGTACAGCGCAGCCAGTGCGTGCTCTATCGTGGAGCAGCGCGCCTCGCCTTTTGCAACCACTGTGCCGCGGGTCGTCTCTATTACGTTTTCGGCTATTACGGGTATTACGGGTTCGCCTTCGAGGTCGATTCGCTGTATTTTATAGCCCGTGTTTTCTGGTGCGGGATTAAAGGTTACCGTTAAGCTAAGTCCTGTGTGCAGTCCTTTTCCGAAAAGAGAGAAACTGCCGTTCAGAGTTTGTTGTTTCAGCATGATATATTAATGTCTTCTTGTTATTATTCGCTTTGTTTGTTTTGCATTTCGTCGAGCTTGCGTTGCATGTCGTTTATCTGACGGTATATTTCGGGAAGGTTTTTGAACACGGCCGAGGCGCGTGCAAAGCGTTTCGCGTCGATTGCCGGCGAGCCTTGCACCGTTGTGTTGCCTTTGCGTATGCTGCCTGCTATTCCCGCCTGCGCTCCCGAGTAGGTGCGGTCGCCTATCTCGGCATGGCCGGCTATGCCTACCTGTCCGCCGAACATGCACCATTCACCGATTCTTGTGGAACCGGCAACTCCCACCTGCGCTGACATTACGGTGTTTGCGCCTATGTCGTCGTTGTGTGCTATCTGTACGAGGTTGTCGAGTTTTACTCCGTGGCGCACATAGGTGGAGCCCATTGTTGAGCGGTCTACGCAGGTGTTTGCACCTATTTCCACATTGTCTTCTATGGTTACGATTCCTATTTGCGGAATCTTCTCGTAGCCGTCGGGTGTAGGTGCGAAGCCGAAGCCGTCAGCTCCGATTACGCAGCCCGAATGCAGAATCACGTTCGAGCCTATTACGCAGCCGTGGTAGATAGACACATTTGGATAGATAACGGTGTTGTTGCCTATCTTTACTCCTTCTTCTACGGTGGAGTTGGGGTAAATCTGCGTGCCGTCGCCTATCTCGACGTTGTCGCCCACGTAGGCGAACGGACCTATGTAGCAGTCTTTGCCTACTTTCGCGCTTTCTGCAACGAAAGCCTGCTTGCTTATGCCTGTACGCCTGGGTTTGCTCTGCTCGTACAGGTTGAGCAGGCGTGCCACCGCCTCGCGCGGGTCGGCCAGGCGTATAAGCGTGGCGTTTACGGGGCGCGAAAGCTTGAAATCTGCCGGTACGAGCACTATGCTCGCTTCGGTGTCGTAAAGATATTGTTCGTATTTGTCGGTATAAAGGAAAGTGAGTGAACCGGTTTTTCCTTCTTCTATTTTAGAAAAGGCAGATACACGTGTATCCGCGTTGCCGTCTATTTTACCACCGAGGTAGTCGGCTATTTGTTTGGCTGTAAATTCCATTGGCTTAATATCGGTGTCGATGTTTATGCCGATGTGGCGTTAATTGTATTTGCAAATGTACCTATTATTAATGATATACCCAACGTTCGGGGGCAAAAATCCTTAAACAAAGCTTGTGTGATAACATGAGTGCGGTACAAACCGAAACGTTCCGCCGAAAATCAAACGTGGAAGGTTTTATATAAAAATGGCCTCTTACGAAAAAAAATATTTTTTTTACTTGGTAAAAAACTTCCCGCAGATAATTGAAAATACAAGGGAGATAATCGAAAATATGTCTGAGATAATTCAAAATATCTCAGACATATTTTTTGCCATATATACATGTGTTGATTTTCAAATACTTGGCGGATGACCGTTTTTGTCTGCAAAATCCTCCGTAAGGGCACCTCCGGATGAACGGAAGGCGGAGACGTCTTTAAGTTCGGATACTTCAGGAAAGAATGCGGTGGCTGGGTGTAAACTCATCCTTACGCAGGTTTTATGCCGTGTTTGTTTTGTTGCAGAAAATGATAGTGCCTGTTTTCAGCTTGCATATATGATAGGCCGAAACGCACTTGTGCGGACGTAATCTTAAAAAATGGACAAACTCTTTTTGTATGCCGCTTGTCTTTTACTATATTTGAGCTAAAGTTCCAATATAGGTTGCGGCTCGGCAAAGAAAATAAGCGAGCTTATTTTGCCCTGCGCTCGCCTTTTACTATTTTTGTCGCGCATTTTCAAAAATACAGCAAAAAACATACAACAATGGGTGGCTTTTTCGGTACAGTTTCGACAGAATCCTGCATAGCCGACGTGTTTTATGGCACGGATTATCATTCGCATTTGGGAACCCGACGCGCGGGTATCGCAACATACGACAGCAACGAGGGTTTCAAACGCTCTATACATAATCTTGAGAATTCTTATTTCCGTACGAAGTTCGAGGACGGGCTTGAAAAATTCAAGGGCAACTCGGGCATAGGCGTCATAAGCGATACCGACGCCCAGCCGATAGTGATAAATTCGCATCTCGGCAAATTCGCTATTGTTACGGTGGCGAAAATCACTAATCTCGACGAGCTGGAGCGTGAGGCGCTCGAAAACAACCAGCATTTCTCCGAATTGTCGTCGGGCAAAACCAACCAGACGGAGGTGGTGGCGCTTCTGATAGTGCAGGGGCGCAACCTTGTGGAAGGCATAGAGAATGTATTCCGCCGTATCAAAGGCTCCTGTTCCATGCTGTTGCTTACCGAGAACGGTATAGTGGCCGCGCGCGACAAGTTGGGGCGCACACCTATAGTGATAGGCCGCAAGAACGGGGCTTTCGCCGCGGCGAGCGAGACGTCTTCGTTTCCTAATCTTGATTACAAGGTAGACCGTTATCTCGGCCCCGGAGAAATCGTGCGCCTGAGCGCAGACGGGGTGGAGCAGCTGCGCAAGCCTAACGACGAAATGCAGATATGCTCGTTCCTGTGGGTGTATTACGGATTCCCTACTTCGAGTTACGAAGGCATAAATGTGGAGAAAGTGCGTTTTGCGTGCGGAGAAAAAATGGGACTTTCCGACACGTGCGACGCCGACTGCGTTTGCGGCATTCCCGACTCGGGTGTGGGCATGGCCTACGGCTATTCTGCCGGAATGAAAAAGCCTTACATACGGGCTATATCCAAATATACTCCCACATGGCCGCGGAGTTTCACTCCGAGCAACCAGGCCATGCGCTCGCTCGTGGCAAAGATGAAGCTCATTCCCAACGAAACCGTCCTGCGCGGCAACAGCGTGCTTTTCTGCGACGACTCTATCGTGCGCGGAACGCAGTTGCGTGACAATGTTAAGATGTTGTTCGATTGCGGTATAAAGGCGGCGCATGTGCGCATTTCGTGCCCGCCGCTCGTTTACGGTTGCAAATATGTCGGGTTCACTTCTTCCAAGAGCGATCTCGAACTTATTACACGGCGCATAATAAAGGAGCTCGAGGGCGACGAGAATAAAAACCTCGAAGCCTATGCAACGACCGATTCTCCCGAGTATAAAAGAATGGTTGAAATAATTCGCGAGCGTTTAGGACTTACAACCCTGCGCTTCAATACGGTCGAGAATCTCGTGGCGGCCATAGGACTGCCGAAATGCAAGATTTGTACACACTGTTTCGACGGATCGAGTCATTTTTGATTCATACAGATATATTCTTTATACTTATTTCGCAAAAAGGCGGCGGAGCGCCGGGGTAGGAAACTGCCACCGAACGTTCCGCCGTCTTTTTTATTTGATTACTGTCGGCTGGTGTCTTTGCTGTTACGGGTATAAGGAAACTTGTTTCCCGCTTATTTGTTTTTGCATGCGGAGAGGACGATTCCGGCTCATCGGAAATTTAACTGTTGCAGGGAATAGCTTCTTTCTTTGCTCGGCTGCCATTTTGTCAGGTGGTTTTAAAATGGTGCGGAAAGCACCCCGAAAAAAATATCTCAGAGATATTTTGAAATATGTCTGAGATAATTCAAAATATGTCAGACATAATTTTTCTCGCAAGCGGGACGTGTTTTCCCTAATGCCGGCGGGAGGTGTGAGCACCTGACAAAAATGTCATGTTCCGAAAGGTCCGGTACCGGCTTCGGCGTTGCGGCTGATTTGTAGCGTCGGAAAAATCTTATTGCGCACGCTCGTAAGTAAGATATGCCTTACGGTATGTTTGTGCGGCGGTGTCGCTGCGTATTATCTCCGATACCTGCGGCATTGTCTTTATTCCGCCGTCGCGCATGAGTATCTTTATCTGGTCGGAATGCAGGCTGTACATGTCTTTTTCCACCGTGCGCACATTTACAAAGTAGTGCGCGTCGTTTTTGTCAATTCCGAGCCTGCCGACAATTTCGCTGCTTATGCTTTCAAGCCTTTCGCGCGGCACTTCGTTGTCGTAGACCTCGACTTTGAACAGGCGGCGGTTTATGAAGTTGCGGCTGAGGGAAGCCAGAATGCCGTCGCTGCTGTTTGTCCACACTTTCAGTGCGGATATGATGTCGCTGTCGTCGAGTTCCATGAATATGTCGAGGATTTTTTCGTCGGTTTCGAACATTTTCCGGTCGCAGTCGTTTGCAAGAAAGAACTTCAGTGCCGGCGAGGCGAACAACTCTTTACCTTTCCTTATAAGTTCGCGCGCCCGCTGCAATGCGTTTATCAGCACAACCTCGGCGGCAACTACGGTTTTGTGAAGGTATACCTGCCAGTACATCATGCGCCGTGTCATGAGGTAGTTTTCCACCGAATAAACTCCTTTTTCGCCCACAACCAAGCTGTCGCCGCGCACATCGAGCATTTGTATAATCCTTGCGGCTCCTACGTTGCCCTCGCGCACGCCGGTGAAAAAGCTGTCGCGGCACAGGTAGTCGAGCCTGTCCATGTCGAGCTGGCTCGAAACGAGTTCATGCAGGAAATGTCTCCCGTAAGAGCCGTTGAATATCCCTATCGCTTTTTCCAAAGCTCCGCCCGTTTCGGCGTTTATGCGGTGCATTACCGATTCGGATATGTATTCGTGGCTCACATTGCGCGTGAAAACTTTTTCGAGAACGTGCGAGAAAGGTCCGTGTCCCACGTCGTGCAGCAGTATTGCGGCAAGCAGGCCCTCGCGCTCGTCGTCGGGAATGTTTACTCCTTTGCTTTCGAGCGCGTCGAGGGCGCGGCACGTTAAATAATAGGCCCCTATGGAATGCTGGAAGCGGGTGTGCTGCGCTCCGGGGTAAACCATGCCCTCCACGCCGAGCTGCCTTACGCGGGTGAGGCGTTGGAACATCGGGTGTTTGACGAGCGTAAGGATAAGTCCGTAGGGAATGGATACGAAACCGTGGACGGGGTCGATTATGTATTTCATTTCAGTGCATTCAGGGCTTGAGGCGGTGCGGAATTGCTTATTTGGCGTAGGTTTCTAAGGCCTTCGCCATTTCTTTTTGCAGTTCGGCTGCCTTTTCGCCTGCCACTTCGGCGAAACGTTCGCTTGAATCGGCGTAGATAATGCCGCGCGACGAGTTTACGAGCAGTCCGCAGTCGGCAGTCATGCCGTATTTGCACACTTCTTCGAGCGAACCTCCCTGCGCTCCCACTCCAGGTACAAGAAGGAAGTGTGTGGGCGCAACCTTCCGCACGTCGCCTATGAGGGCCCCGCGGGTGGCTCCCACCACGTACATCATGTTTTCGTCGGTTCCCCATGTGCAGCTTGTTCTGATTACCTTTTCGAACAGCTGCTCGCCGCTGGCGTCGGCCGACATTTGGAAGTCCATGCTTCCCTTGTTGCTGGTAAGTGCGAGAACGATAGTCCATTTGTCTTTGTGGTCGGTGAACGGGATTACACTGTCGCAGCCCATGTATGGCGCCACTGTAACGGCGTCGGCGTCCATTCCGTTGAAGAATGCGTCGGCGTACATTTTTGCAGTGTTGCCTATGTCGCCGCGTTTTGCGTCGACAATCACGAAATGGCGGGGATATTCCTTTTTAATATATGCAACTGTCTTTTCGAGGGCCGTTATTCCCTTAGCGCCGTAGCGTTCGTAGAAGGCGGCGTTTGGTTTGTAGGCCACGCAGTGGGGTGCGGTTGCGTCGATTATGGCTTTGTTGAATTCGAATATCGCGTCGTCGTGCGATTGCAGGTGAGCGGGAATCTTGCTCGTGTCGGTATCGAGGCCTACGCATAGAAACGATTTCCGTTCGCGTATCACATTTATGAGTTCTTTGCGGTTCATTGTATTTTATGTTTTATATGTCTATGCCACAAAGATAATTAATTTTGCGGCATAGCCGGCTTTTTCATCGTTGTATTTGTTTGCCGTCGCTTGTGTGGCCTGCAAATTGAAAACGCGGAATAAATACGTGGCAGTTTTTGAGGGAGGAGATAAGCCCTCCCGCAGCAAATAAAAATTATCTCTGAGATATTTTAAAATATGTCTGAGATAA
>CAJKQZ010000061.1 GCA_905202115.1 uncultured Prevotellaceae bacterium
TATATACACCTGCTGATTTTCAAGTGCTTGGCGGGTGACCGTTTTTGTCTGCAAAGTCAGAACATCTCAAATGCGTTTTCGGGAAGTTTTCGGACTATTTGTCGCAGGATGTGTATCTGTGTGCTGGAAAACCAGTGGCAACTGTGTGAAGGCGGAACAGGATGTGACTTATGCGTTTCGGCACTTCATATATAATAAGGTGTGTTTTCGGAAAGCGGTGCGGGCGGCGGAATAAAACACGGGTGCCTTGCTTTTGTGTAAAGCAGGGCACCCGTGTGTAAGGTGTGTTTGCTAAAGAGCTTTATCGTTATCCCTGCGAGATTGCTCCACTGGGGCATACGTCTGCGCATGCTCCGCAGTCAACGCAAACATCGGGATTGATAGAATATTTCTCGCCTTCGGAAATAGCGCCACTGGGGCATTCGTCGATACACGTGCCGCAAGCAACGCAATCGTCACTAATTACATAAGCCATAATTGTTCTAATTTAATTGTTTGTAATGTTGTTCTTGTTATAGGTCTGCAAATTTACGCCTTTTCGTGAAAAATCAAAGTCTTTGTTGCGGAAAATCTGTTTTCGTCTTTCTTTCATGCGTGCGGCTGTATGGATGAGGGACTTTTTGTTGTGCGTTTCCATGCGGCGGTTAATTGAATTTATTTAACTTTGCGGTGAAATGAAAAGCGAGGTTGATTTCGACATCAGGGCGTTTCAGATGAAATGCCTCGGCGTTATGGACAAGTTCGACGCCTTGTGCCGCGAAAAAGGTCTGCGGTATTATATGGCGTGCGGAACTATGCTCGGCGCAATAAGGCATAAGGGATTTATTCCGTGGGACGACGACGTGGATGTTTACATGCCGCGTCCCGACTACGACCGCCTTATGGAGAATGCGGCCGAATGGCTGCCTGCGCCGCTGAAGATGGTGAATTGCAATTCCGATATCACGTTTCCGCACTACTTTGCAAAAATAGAGGACGAAAGTACAACGTTCATAGAACGCGCTTATCTCGGTCACTTCGGCGGAATATGGATAGATATTTTCCCTGTAGACGGCATTACGGAGTGCGGATTAATGCGTGCTTTGCATGTGCGTCGCTTCAAGTTCTGGAGAAGGTTGCTTTATTACGTGTACCGCGACCCGTGGAAGCACGGGCGCACGTTTGGCGGCTTTTTCATCTCTCTCGTGCAACGGATAGTGTCGAAACAGTACGCACACCGTAAGTTGCAGAACGTTATAAGGCAATACGGTTTCGAAACCCACAATCTGCTTATGCCTCATAACGACAAGCATAAGACGTTTACTCATGAAACTCTCGGAGACCCTACGGAATACGACTTCGAGGGACGTAAATATTTCGGCGTAAAGGATTACGACAAGTATCTCACACTAATATTCGGCGATTACATGACGCCGCCTCCGCCCGAGCAGAGAGTGGTTCACCATAACCTCGTATGCTGCGACCTGGAACATTCCTACAAGGACTACATGCGGAGCCACGGAATATCCGAGGACAAATGACAACAGGCGGCGGAAATGGATTTGAAGGATAAGATATCAATTAAACAGGTACTCGGCTGATGCAGGCAATAATATTGGCGGCAGGAATGGGCAAACGCCTCGGCGAACATACGCACGAAAAGGCGAAATGTATGGTGAGCGTGGCCGGCGTGCCCATGATAGACAGAATGCTCGCGCAGCTTGCCGCCCTGAAAACGGAGCGCGTGGTGATAGTTACGGGATACATGGCCAGCGAGCTCGAGAAGCACATCGGCAACAGGTATGAGGGTATGCTGAAGATAGAATATGTGGAGAATCCCGACTATGCCACTACAAACAATATCTATTCGCTTTATCTTGCGCGCGATACTTTCGCTGCCGACGACATTCTGCTGCTCGAAAGCGACCTGGTGATAGACGATTCGTTACTTCCCGCCCTTGTAGGAAACGCCTGTCGTGACGTTGCGCTTGTTTCGAAATACCAAAGCTGGATGAACGGAACCGTCGTAACGCTCGGCGGCAGTGAAAAGATTGTGCGTTTCATCGGCAAGGAGGCTTTCTGCAAAGAAGATAGCGGAGAGTACTATAAAACGGTGAACATATATAAATTCAGCAAGGACTTCCTCTGTAATGTCTACCTGCCTGCACTTGAAAAATACCGTTCCGAACACGGAGATAACGAATACTACGAGAAAGTGCTCGGAGAAATCGTTGAAAGAAACGAAGCAGAATTGTTCGCGCAGGTGGCCGACGATAAACTTTGGTATGAAATTGACGATTCCGACGACCTTGCGGCAGCCGAATGCCGTTTCGGGAAGGACTAACGGCCGGCCGGTGCCTGAGATCCGTGTGAGAATATAAAAGACAATATATATAATGCCTCGACATTACCTCCTGTTTGTTTCGCTGGCGTATGCCTATGAAATTCTGAGGCCGCTGGAGATAGAAATCCGCCGGCGCGGAGATGTTGCGGCATGGTATATAGAGCCGGAATGCGAGGATATGTTGCAAGCAGGCGAGCTGCGTCTGAAAACATTCGGCGAAGTGCGACGCTTTGCGCCGGAGGCGGTTTTTGTCGCAGGAAATGACGTCTACGATTTCTTTCCCGGAATAAAAGTTCAGCTCTTCCACGGTTATCCCATAACGAAACGCGCAAACAAACCCCTTAATCATTACAGAATACGCAACTGGTTCGATATTTACTGCACGCAAGGGCCGTCGTCGACCGTTCCGTTTAAAAAGCAGGAGGAGAAGTACGGATTTTTCAAGGTTTATGAAACGGGTTGGAGCAAGGCGGATTCGCTTTTCTCGGAGTCGGTGGCGGAAAGAAAGCCGCATGATGTGCCTACGATACTTTACGCCACTACATTTACCCGAGGAATTTCTTCGGCCTGGGACATGCCTGCCGTGATAGAACGACTTGCGCAGGAAAAAAACTGGAACTGGAAAATAATTCTGCACCCAAAAATAGATGACGAGCAGCTTATAGGGCGTTATCGTCTTCTTGCCTCGCGTTTTCCCAACGTAGAATTTCTCGGCAAGGCAAACGGCCCCGATATTTTGCGTGATAGCGACGCCATGCTCAGCGACAGTTCTTCGATAATCGTAGAATATATGCTTCTCGGCAAACCTGTGGTGACCTATCGCAATACAAATCCAGGGCCTTACCTTATAGATTTGCAGGATTTGAAAGAAGTGGGCCCCGCTCTCGAACTTGCGCTTTCCCGTCCGCCCGCTCTTATGAAAGCAATCGGGGAATATACTTTTTATCACGAAGCTCATCGCGACGGCCGCAACTGTGCCCGAATTCTTGAGGCCGTGGACGATTTTAAAGCCAATTACGAGGGAAAAATAAAGCGCAAGCCGTTAAACCTGGTGCGGAAACTGAAACTCCGTCGCCGGCTCGCGGGCTGGCGGCTTGCAGGTAAATTATGAAATTCGATAAGTTATTATTCTTATAACCGATATGATAGATAAAAGCGTAGTAATTTCCGAAAATATATGCGAGGAAGTCGACAAGGCAATAGCCGAAATCTCTCCCGACAAGGTCTTTGTCCTTTATGATTGCACGACATTCGTACATTGTTCCCCGCTGTTGGCCGGCTGCTCCGGATTGCGCAATGCCGAAACGATACAAATAAAAGACACCGACGCGAACAAGACGCTCGAAACGCTTGCTTCCGTGTGGATGTCGCTTTGCAACGGCGGCGCCTCGCGCCATTCGCTTCTCATCAACGTCGGCGGAGGAATGGTTACTGACCTCGGCGGCTTTGCCGCCTCTACTTTCAAGCGCGGAATAGCTTACGTGAACATTCCCACCACTTTGCTCGCAATGGTCGACGCTTCGGTGGGCGGTAAGACGGCTATAAATTTCAACGGTCTTAAAAACGAGATAGGCGTGTTCAACGTTCCGAAGAAAGTTCTTGTAGATACTCAGTTTCTCCGCACTCTCGACGCGCACAACCTGCTCTCCGGCTATGCCGAGATGATAAAGCACGGGCTTATAAGCAACGAGCACATGTGGGCAAACCTTCTGAATTTCGACCTGAGGCACGTGGATTACGACGCCCTTCGGAATATGGTAGCCGAAAGCATTGACGTTAAGGCCGAGATAGTTGCAAAAGACCCGCGCGAAAACGGATTGAGAAAGGCGTTGAACGTAGGTCACACCGCGGGCCACGCGCTCGAAAGTCTCGCTCTTGCCGAGAACCGCCCCGTGCTTCACGGTTACGCCGTTGCCTGGGGAATTGTGTGCGAACTCTATCTTAGTCGTGTGAACAATGGATTTCCTGCCGGCGAGATGAATCAGACGATACGTTACATACGTGAAAATTACGGTACTTTCGGTTTCGGTTGCAACGATTACGAGAAACTTTATTCGCTCATGTGTCACGACAAAAAGAACATAGGCGGAGTGGTGAATTTTACACTGCTTTCGGGGATAGGAAAAATAGAACTCGACTGCACGGCTACGAAAGAGGAAATTTTTGCCATGCTCGATTTTTTCCGTGAGATGATGAATTGAAAATCAAATATGTTGTTCCTATAATTTAGTATTTTATGAAAGACTTATCAAAGCTTTTATTGCCTTTACTGGCGATTGTTGTTGCTTTCTCGTCATGCAAGAACGGTCGCTCGTGGTTCGGCGGCTCATCGGCCGACACTCTTTGTACCGACACCTACAAGTTCGACAAAGTCGACTCCACGGCCGAGCGCGTTGTCGAGGTAAAGATCGAGGCCGACTATCCCGCAGCGATAACGGGGCCTCTGAGCGCTAACGTGGCGTCGTGGATTCGCAGTAATATAGGCAAGGACAATACAACTATGGCGCCCGATACGATGAATGGCCAGAAGGTTGTCGATTTTTTCGGAAAGCAGATTTTCGACAGTTATGCCGGCGAGGAAGTTTATCCCAGCAGCATGTCTTACATAGCGAGCGCCAAATTAGTATGCAAGCGCCGCAATTATGTTTCCTACGTTCTCAATGTATATGAATATACCGGCGGCGCGCACGGCATGACAGCTGTTTCGGGGGCGACGTTCTCGCAGATAGACGGCCGGCAGTACGGCTGGGAGCTTCTTAAAGATACTGCAAAAACGGGCTTTCACAAACTTATGAAAAAGGGCGTGCGGAAATATTTCTCATCGAATGTCGCAAAAGGCGAGATTACCGACGAGGAACTTTGCGGAATGCTTCTGCTCAACATCGACGGCGCACCTGTTACGGCCGAGCAGCTCGATCGTTTCCCTCTTCCCTCTAATCCTCCTTATTTCACGCGTAAAGGTGTGAATTTTGTATATTCGTCCTACGAAATAGCTCCTTATGCGGCGGGAATACCTGCTTTTGTCATCGATTTCGAGGATATAAAGGATTATCTTTCCAAAGAGGGCAAGGCGCTTATAAAGAAAAAAGACAAATAAGATATAAAGACATTGTTTTTGTGGCGGACTTTTTTGAGTCCGCCATGTTTTTATGCCGTTTCGGGATGTGTAAGAACATTCAGCGGGGTTCCAATATCTATCTGGTATATGCGGAAATGTGTTCCGCCGAAAACGTCGATAGAATATGATATATATAAATCGGCCTTGCGCAAAAAAAAATATTTTTTTCGTGTGTGTAAAAACTTCCCGCAGCAAATTTAAAATACAAGGGAGATAATCGAAAATATGTCTGAGATAATTTAAAATATCTCAGACATATTTTTTGCCATATATACACGCGCTGATTTTCAAGTGCTTGGCGGGTGACCGTTTTTGTCTGTAAAATCTTGTGCCGGAACATATCCGACCAGTGCTGCCGCTGATACGATTTTTTTTATGCGGGAATATTTTCAGAATGTCTGTACGTAAGTATGATAAAACACATTTCCTCTCTCCCGAAAATGCTGTTTTTAAGAAAAGTGTCTTACTTAATTTGTTGTTTGCATTAAATTAAGTACATTTGCAAGTTGTTAAAACCGATTGCATTCCTTAATAATAGACAAACACTGTGACTAAACTCAAACGCATAAAAAAAGTGCACATTCACCATGAAGGCAACCACACACTCGTAGGTTGCGCGTTGCTTTTTATTCTGTGTTGTGCCCTTGTTTACGCCATCGGCCTGCCAAAGATCGTTTTTTATGCGCTTGCAGCCGTTCTTACAGTGGTTTATATGGGGATACTGAACTTTTTCCGCTGCCCCATACGCCGTTTTCAGGGAGACACCACCGACATTGTGGTTGCTCCGGCCGATGGAAAGGTTGTCGTTGATGAGGAAGTAGAGGAAAACGAGTATTTCGGCGACCGTCGCAGGATGATTTCCATTTTCATGTCGATTGTGAACGTACATGCCAACTGGTTTCCGGTGGACGGATATGTGACTCGGGTGGAACATCAGAATGGAAACTATCACAAGGCATGGCTTCCGAAAGCCAGTCTGGAGAATGAGCATTCCACTGTAATAATACGCACACCTCGCGGCGAGGAAATCATGGTTCGCCAGGTGGCCGGCGCTGTTGCCCGCCGCATAATCACATACGCCCGTCCCGACGAGGAATGTTATATCGACGAACATCTCGGTTTTATAAAATTCGGTTCGAGAGTCGATATTTATCTGCCTTTGGACTCTAAGGTCGAAGTATCTCTCGGCCAGAGCACCGTTGGCAACCAGACCGTTATAGCCCGTTTAAAAAGCTGATAGATATGTATTCCTTATTGTTCAGGAATTTTCCGAATGCGCTTACCTGCTGTAATCTCATATCGGGCTGCATTGCTGTAAAATTTGCTTTGGAAGGCGATTGCCGCACGGCGTTTCTGTTTGTTGTTATCGGAGCCGTGTTCGACTTTTTCGACGGTTTTGCAGCGCGTAAGCTCAAGGTTTCCTCTCCCATAGGAAAGGAACTCGATTCTTTGGCCGACGACATAACTTTCGGCCTTGCTCCGGCCGCAATGGCTTTCGATATGCTGCGCAATGCCGCTGTTCCCGAGAGTATGCTCGGAGCAGCCGGCATATATCCTTACACGGCGTTTGTTATGGCGGCTTTTTCAGCTCTGCGCCTTGCCAAATTCAATCTCGACGAGCGGCAGACAACATCGTTCATCGGTCTGCCCACTCCGGCGAACGCTTTGTTCTGGGGCGCGCTGGCGTGCTCGGCTAACGCCGCGCTGCTGGCTTCTCCGGCTGCGGTTTACGGCATAATTTTCATGGTGCTGGTAAGTTCGGCTTTGCTTGTGTGCGAAATACCGATGTTCGCCTTGAAGTTCAAAAACTTCACGTGGAAAGACAATAAGGTGCGCTACATTTTTCTTGCAGGTTCGCTGGCATTCATAATAGCTCTCGGAATAGGCGGGTTTGCCGTAGCGATACTGTGGTATCTGTTGTTGTCGCTATTAATTGAAAAACGTTGATTATGTTGTTCAAGGGAATAGGTTGTCTTGTTGTTATATTTTTCTTTTTTTTCGTAGGACTTTTCAAGGTGCTGCGCAATATTTATAAGGCTCTCACAGGCGAGGATCCCACTGAGCGCAAAAGGAAATATAACAATCCTTATCGCACGGAACAGCCCAAGAGTAATGTGCATTCTTCCAAAACCGAGAAAAAGAAGAAAGTTATTTCCGACGACGAGGGAGAATATGTGGACTACGAGGACGTAGACAAAAAATAATTTCTGTTGTCTGTGGCGTTCTTCCTTACGGTTTTTCGTCCGCTTTATGGTTGTAGGCCGTGACTTTTCGCTGCAAATAAAAAATATATGTTCCTGTAAAATCGGCGGTGCTTTTCCGTATGGTTTTGCAGACAAAAACGGTCACCCACCAAGCACTTGAAAATCAGCAGGTGTATACACAGCGAAAATTATCTCTGAGATATTTTGAAATATGTCTGAGATATTTTCGATTATCTCTGAGATAATTTTGATTTGCTGCGGGAGATTTTTTACCACATGAAAAAAATATTTTTTTTCGTGCGAGGTCGGTTTTCAATTAAATCACTTCCTTCGGATTTTTTAAAGGGCCATGTTTACTAAGTGCTTAGAGATAGTCGAGCAGTACGGTGAGCGATTTCGCATCTTTCCAACTCCAATAGCGGTCTTTCATAAGTTCTTTGAAGTCGTGCTTCTTGTCGCTTCGCAAATGCTTCTTAAATTCGTGTTCCGCCGCTTTGAACGGCTGTCCGTCCTTTATGAAGTAATAAGTGCTTTTGAGCGGAAATTTAGGCTCCTTTGTGTTGCCGAAATATTCGGCGTTGGTTTCTATAAACAGGTTGAACTCCGGCAAATCGAGGAATCCCGTGTTTTCGTTCCGCCTTTCGGCCTCGCGCATGGCGTCTATGTCTACCGTTGTAACCTCCACGAGATACCGTCCGTCCTTTTCGGCTATCATTCTTCCGAGCCTGTCGCCGGTTTTGCGGTAAACAGTGTCGCCGAAAGCCACCTCTACCACGCTCATCAGGTCGGCTTTCATTTTTACGCTGTCTTTAAGGAATATCAGTGAGGCGTCGCGCAGGAAAATGTTTGCCTTTGCCGTGCCCTTGCGCCCGAAAGCGAATTTTATGTTGGCATCTCTGAAATCTTCAAAGGCGAAAGGCGTTCGCGAGAACTTCTCTTCCTGTGATTGCTGGGCCATGAGCGCGACAGTATACAACGCAACGGCCGCTGCGAGCAGAAATCGTTTTGTCATAATGCTTGTTTTTGTCTATGTTTACGCAATATTATGATTTTTATCCGATATAAAAGGGCTTTGAAACAGGAAGTTTGCGAAAAATATCTAATTTTGCATACATTTCATAACTCTGCGCCAATGCTTTCGGGTGTTCTGAATGCGGGTAGCGGCCCGCGTTCCGCGTTGCGGGGCAAATGCGCAAAACCATAAGCATATAGATGAAAGATTTCGCCATAATAAACGAGCACAAGGAGGAAACGGCAATTCTCATAGGCCTTGCAACCGATCGCCAGAGCGAGAGGAAAACCGAGGAATACCTCGACGAGCTGGAATTTCTTGCCGAAACAGCCGGCGCTCACACTGTGAAACGTTTCATGCAGCGGCTCGTAATGCCCAACGCCGTTACATACGTGGGCAGCGGCAAGCTCTCCGAAATAAGAGCCTATATAGAGGCCGAGGAAGACGAGGGCAGGGAGATAGGAATGGCTATCTTCGATGACGAACTCTCGGCCAAGCAGCTCAGAAACATTGAAAAAGTTCTCCAGGTCAAAGTGCTCGACCGCACATCGCTCATTCTCGACATTTTTGCCATGCGCGCGCAGACGGCAACTGCCAAAACGCAGGTAGAACTGGCGCAATATAAATATATGTTGCCGCGTCTGCAAAGAATGTGGACGCATCTCGAGCGCCAGGGCGGCGGTTCCGGCTCGGGCGGCGGGAAAGGTTCGGTGGGACTGCGCGGCCCGGGCGAAACACAGCTCGAAATGGACCGCCGGATAATCCTTAACCGCATGTCGCTGCTTAAAAAAAGGCTCGCCGAAATCGACCGGCAGAAAACAACCCAGCGCAGCGGGCGCGGACGCCTTATAAGAGTGGCCCTTGTGGGCTATACCAACGTGGGAAAGAGCACACTTATCAATCTGCTTGCCAAGACAGAGGTGTTTGCCGAGAACAAACTCTTCGCCACCCTCGATACTACGGTGCGCAAGGTGATAATTGGCAATCTTCCGTTCCTTTTGAGCGACACCGTTGGCTTTATACGGAAAATTCCCACCGACCTTGTGGACTCGTTCAAGAGCACGCTCGACGAGGTGCGCGAGGCCGATCTGCTTCTGCACGTGGTAGACATATCACATCCTGACTTCGAGGAACAGATAGAGGTTGTCGACAAGACGCTCGGCGACCTCGGCTGCGCCGATACGCCTACGATAATCGTGTTCAACAAGACCGACGCCTATACGTGGGAAGAAAAGGAGGCCGACGACCTCACGCCCGCAACCAAACGGAACATCTCGCTCGACGAATTGGAAAACACATGGATGGCCAAGCTCGGCGAGAACTGCATATTCATTTCTGCACGGAAGAAAACCAACATCGAAGAGTTCAGGCAAATGCTTTACGCAAAAGTGCGCGAGCTGCATGTGCAGAAATATCCCTATAATGATTTTCTTTACGACACATACGAGGAGTGACCTCCGGCGGACAGTGGAGTAACGGTTGCTGAAACTGTAATCTGCTACGAAAGTATATGCGTAATGCGGGCGGAATATATCCGTCCGCATTTTTCATTCGTCTTTCCGCTCTTTTTTCTTTGTTCCGGCCATGACGGAATGTTTCGGTTTTGCGGATAATTCGTGCGGGGCGGAAGCCTACGTTTTTTTGCCCGCCTGACATTTTGTCAGGTGCTTTTTTTCATGCCGGCAAAAAGCGCCCGAAAAATTATCTCAGACATATTTTAAAATATCTCAGAGATAATTCAAAATATGTCTGAGATAATTTTTTTTACAAGCGGGAAGTTTTTTCCCCTTTGTCGGCGGGAGGTTCAGGCACCTGACAAAATGTCAGTTCGAACGTTATGAAATTGCGGCTCGGCAGAGCAAAATGCGCTCGCTCATTTTGCTCTGCGCTCGCCTTTTGCTATATTTGCAAAGAACAATACGAACAATTAAATTTTATACATCATGGCGGCAAAACCCGAATTCAAGTATGCGCCCATGTTTCAGCTGGGCAAGGATACGACCGAATATTATTTGCTTACGAAAGACTATGTGAGCGAAGCGGAGTTCGAAGGTCACAAAATTCTTAAAATACAGCCAGAAGCCCTTACGGTAATGGCTAACACGGCGTTCCGCGACGTGAACTTTCTGCTGCGCCGCGAGCACAACGCTAAGGTTGCTGAAATCTTGTCCGACCCCGAGGCAAGCGATAACGACAAGTATGTGGCGCTGACCTTTTTGCGCAATGCCGATGTGGCGGCAAAAGGAAAACTTCCTTTCTGCCAGGACACCGGTACGGCTATAATCCACGGAGAAAAAGGGCAGCAGGTGTGGACCGGCTTTTGCGACGAAGAAGCGCTCTCGAAGGGCGTTTACAAAACCTACACCGAAGAGAACCTGAGGTATAGCCAGAACGCTCCTCTTACTATGTACGAGGAAGTGAATACGCGCTGCAACCTCCCCGCGCAGATAGACATCGAGGCAACTGAGGGAGAGGAATATAAGTTCCTGTGCGTTGTCAAAGGCGGCGGTTCGGCCAACAAGACATACTTCTACCAAGAGACGAAAGCCCTGCTCAATCCCGCAACGCTCGTTCCTTTCATGATAGAGAAGATGAAATCGCTCGGCACTGCCGCATGCCCGCCCTATCATATCGCGTTTGTAATCGGCGGAACCTCGGCCGAGAAAAATCTGCTCACCGTTAAACTGGCTTCTACCAAGTACTATGACAATCTTCCCACCACCGGCGACGAAACCGGCCGCGCTTTCCGCGACGTGGAACTTGAAAAGCAGATTCTCGACGAAGCACACCGCATAGGGCTCGGAGCACAGTTCGGCGGAAAGTATTTCGCTCACGACGTGCGCATAGTCCGTTTGCCGCGCCACGGGGCCTCCTGCCCCGTAGGCCTCGGAGTTTCCTGCTCGGCCGACCGTAACATCAAGTGCAAGATCAATAAGGACGGTATATGGATAGAGAAACTCGACGACAATCCCGCAGAACTTATTCCCGAGGCTTATCGCAAGGCAGGTGAAGGCGATGTTGTGCGCGTAGACCTTAACCGTCCGATGAAGGAGATTTGCGAACAGCTTAGCAAATATCCCGTTTCGACGCGTCTTTCGCTCACCGGCACTATCATCGTGGCCCGCGACATCGCTCACGCACGTCTCAAGGAACGTCTTGACCGTGGTGAAGGATTGCCCGACTATATAAAGAATCATCCTGTGTATTATGCCGGCCCTGCAAAGACGCCTGCGGGTATGGCTTGCGGTTCTATGGGTCCCACTACGGCAAACCGTATGGATCCCTACGTTGATCTGTTCCAGGAGAACGGCGGTTCGATGATAATGATAGCCAAAGGTAACCGCACACAGGTTGTAACCGATTCGTGCAAGCGTCACGGAGGCTTCTATCTCGGTTCTATCGGCGGTCCGGCCGCGATTCTCGCGCAGAACAATATCAAATCGATTGAGTGCGTGGAATATCCCGAGCTTGGCATGGAGGCTATATGGAAAGCCGAGGTAGAGGATTTCCCTGCTTTCATACTCGTTGACGACAAGGGCAACGATTTTTTCAAGCAGATGCAACCCTGGCAGTGCAAGCATTGAGAAAAGGATGATGCAGCACTCATATAGGGTGCCGTATATGAATTTATAAAGACAAAGCCCCGCAGGCGGATGTAGCAGTGTCCGTCAGCGGGGCTTTTTTTGCATTAGTTTGCAAACGGCGGCGCCTTTCCGTAGGGTTTTGCAGACAAAAACGGTCACCTGCCAAGCACTTGAAAATCAG